>JAQBPY010000214.1 GCA_028287285.1 Gemmatimonadota bacterium | reverse complement strand
GGCCTTTCGTTAAGTCGTTCGAAACCGCAGAAAGCATTTTAACCGCAGAGGGCGCAGAGTACGCGGAGGAAGGCGGAACAGCGCATTCCTCCGCGCTCTCCGCGACCTCTGCGGTAGTATGCTGTTGCCCGTTACGTCAGAAATTCGTGCAACAGCGAATGGAAATGATGCACACCATTCTCGCGTAGCGCCGAGTACCGCCCACGGTCGTAGATGCGTGAGCGAAGGTTGCGCTGCACGATCTCGCAGATCTCGACGTCTTCATCCTGGATCTCATCGCTGAACGCGAGAAGCTTCGTCCACTGCGCGTCGGTTGATGGATCGGCGGGAGGATTGGCCGAGTACCATTCGAAGACCACCTTGCAACGGTCGTGCGACGTGGGGATGACGATGTTCGTCTGCATCTGCCCCATGTAGATGTTGAGCATCATGTTCGGGAACAGCCACACATACAGCGCTTCGGGCACGTCCGTCTTCGCGGGATCATAGCGCCGCTCCGCAGCGTTGCCGCCGTGCATCGCGCGAAGCGGTGCGTGCTGAATGGAGAAGTAGCGGTGCGGCTCGACCTCGTAGTTGTCGTAGTCGAGCTCCTTGTGCAGCCCCGGATGAATCACCGGGACGTGATAGCCCTCAAGATAGTTGTCGACATAGATCTTCCAGTTGCACGCGACGTCCCATTCCTTGCGCATCACGTAGCGCATCGATTCGCAGTGAAACGGAGCGACACGGGTTGGGATGTCCTCGAGGACGTCGAGCAGCGGAGGTGCCTTTCCGTCCAGGTTCGCGAATACGAGCGGACCCCACGTGGCTATCTGGATCGGCACGAGGTGCATCTCGGCGGGGTTGAAATTCTGGACGCCTTCCATCTCTGGCGCGTGCAGGAGTGTTCCATCCAGGCCGTATGTCCAGCCGTGATACCGGCACTGCAGTGTCTTGCGGCGCCCGCATCCTGATGCCACTGGTCCGGCACGGTGCAGGCACACGTTGTAGAAGCCCCGGAGATGCTCCGTGTCCCGGAGAATGACGAGTGCGTCGTTACCGATTTGCGCGGTGATGAAATCGCCGTGAGTGGAAAGCTGCTCCACCCTGCCGACGAGCTGCCATGTGCGCGCGAAGATCCGTTCGCGTTCCAGCTCGAGATAGACGGGGTCGTTGTACAGGCGCGCCGGAACGGTCGCCGCACGCTCGATGTTCGGGTCGAATGGAAAGGCGAGGGGCATGGTTCTGGGCTCGGGGACTGTTCCAAAGGTCGTGCCGATTCGTGGGACGGGATAGTCCTCGTCGATCGTTCACTTGCGACGAGGCGTTGACGTCGTCATCGTGAGCGATGCCCGCCCCTGCATTCATCCTACGTCGCGCATCGGTTGTCGACGTCGACATCATCGCACGTCATCGCGCCGAGATGTTTCGCGACATCCACGGGTTGGACGATGCGGCGTGCGTCGCGCTGTTCGACGCATCACGGACGGCGATCGCCCCGCTGCTCGAGTCGGGTGACTATCTCGGCTGGCTGGCGTCCCCGGCTGATGATGCTCAAACGGTCGTTGGTGGCGCCGGTATTCGCTTGCGTTCGGCACTGCCGAGTGTGCAGAAGCGCGGCGATCGAGTCGAGGTGAAGACCGGGCGGCAAGGGTTGATCGTGAATGTGTACACCGAGCGCGCGTGGCGCCGTCGTGGCCTTGCGGGGCTCCTGATGCGGAGGTTGTTGGGCGACGTGCGGCAATTCGAGCTCGCCAGTCTCGTGCTGCACGCGTCGGCAGAGGGGCGTGCGCTGTACGAGTCGTTGGGCTTCGTCGCCACGAATGAGATGCGCTTTGCGGACGCGCCCTCGCGCGACCCGGACACCTGATTCCCCATGCCGACCCTTCATTCCCTCGCGCTGTTCGTTGCTGCCGGCCTCGCGCTCAATCTCACGCCGGGTCCGGACATGCTTTACGTCGCGGCGCGCGGCGCTGGCGAAGGACGTTCCGCGGGCATTGCGTCCGCGCTTGGAATTGGTGTGGGCACGCTGGTGCACATCGCGCTCGTTGCCGCGGGTCTCGCCGCGGTGCTGGCTGCCGTTCCGGTGGCCTATCTCGCCATCAGGCTGGGAGGAGCAGCATACCTCATCTATCTCGGCGTGCGGGCGCTGACGTCGCACGCCGCGCTCGAGGCCGCGACGCTCACCCCCGCACCGCTCGGCGCGATATTTCGTCAGGGTGTGATCACCAATGTCCTGAATCCGAAGGTGGCGCTGTTCTTCCTGGCGTTTCTGCCACAGTTCGTCGATGCGGCGCGTGGTAATCCTGCGCTGCAGGTCGTTGCGCTTGGATTGCTCTTCGACACCACTGGTACGCTGGTGAATCTCGCGGTCGCCGTTGGCAGCAGTCGAGCGGCCGCTCGGTTGCGCGCGCCGAGCGTGTGGCTTCAGCGAGTGACGGGAGGCATTTTCATCGCACTCGGTCTGAAGCTCGCTCTCGCGTCGAGACAATGAACATGAAGAATTCAGGAGCGATCGCTGCGTCATTGTTCGTGCTCCTTGGCGCGAGCGGGATCTCGCAGAAGCGTGCGACCGACGGACGCTGGGTGATGGTCGGCGTGCCCATCGCGTACGTGTTCAGCGGGGACTCTGTCGAGATGGTGATGTATCCACCACAGGCGCCTGCGATGAGCTACCGCGTGAAGCGCGACACCATCGAGACGGATGCAGCCGGCACGCACCAGCGCCAAGCGTTCGTCGTGCGTGGCGACACACTTCGTCTCACGTTTGGCGAGAGGGTCGTCGTCTATCACCGGATCACTGGTCCCGTCGCGGCCAGCCGGGGCCTCAAGGGCACCTGGCATTCCGTCGACGGGAATGGCATCTCCGTCCTCACGTTTCGGTCTGACGGGCAGCTCGTGCTCGAGGTCGAGGCGCCCACGCAGATGCGTTTGCACGGCGATACGCTGGATACGTCGGCCGGCGGTCAATCGCTTCGCAGCGTGCTTCAACGTGCCGGTGACACGATCACCATATCGCCCTTTACCGGCGACAAGCTGCCTGCGGGCGCGACGCCGCAGAAGATCGTTCGACGGCCGTGGAGTTGTTTTGGGCTCGCCGAGCTTGACCGCAAGGCGTCGGAGTGTCGTTAGGGCTGCAACGTTCTCGGCGGGTTAACCTTTGGTTGCACAGACATCTTCTGATCGGAGGCGACATCAGTACCGAGTCGGACCGGGCCTTTGGGGCCAGCGTCGCCGAGATCTACGAAAGCCACCTGGTACCGCTGATTTTCGAGCCGTACGCGGTGGAGCTCGCGCGACGCATGAATGGGTTTCGGCTCTCGCGCGTCCTCGAGCTCGCGGCCGGAACAGGCGTCCTCACGCGAGCCCTCGCCAACACGCTTCCGCCATCGGTTGCGATCACGGCAACTGACCTGAATCCGGACATGCTCGAACGCGCCATCACCACCGGGATAAGCCGTCCGGTCGAGTGGCGTCAGGCCGATGCCCTGCGCTTGCCGTTCGGGGACGCGACCCATGATGCTGTGGTATGCCAGTTCGGAGTCATGTTCTTCCCCGACAAGCGCGCGGCCTTCGCGGAAGCAAGGCGGGTCCTCCGGCCAGGTGGGCAGTTGCTCTTCAGCGTGTGGGATCGCATCGAGGAGAATGAGTTCGCCGACACGGTGACCGCCGCGGTCGCTGCCGTCTTCCCCGACGATCCACCATCGTTCTTGCGCCGAACGCCACACGGGTACTTCGACGGTCCGACGATCGCGCGTGACTTGTTCCTCGGTGGGTTCACGGGCGCAGTGGACATGCAGACATTCCCGGCGCGAAGCCGAGCCGAGTGGCCTGGGGCCGTGGCGGTAGCGTACTGCCAGGGAACGCCGCTCCGGCACGAGATCGAGTCGCGCGACGGGCGGGGGCTTGCCGCCGCGACTGCAGTGGCTACCACCGCCATCGTGCGCCGATTCGGCCCTGGTCCCGTCGACGGCAAGATGCAGGCGCACATCGTGTCCGTCTCATGACGAAGCGCACATGGACGATCATTGGTGTGGCGAACGTTTCCGCCAGCCTCACGTGGTATCAGTCACTGTTCGGCCTCCCGGAGACGCCTCCCGCTCACGACCACTTTGCCCAGATCCTCGACTCGGATGGGACGGTCCTGCTCTGCCTGCACCAATGGGGCGCCCATGAGCATCCCTCACTGGCGAGCCCCGACAACGGGCGAGCGGGCAATGGCCTCCTCCTGTTTTTTCGTGTCGACGATTGCAAGCTCGCGCTGGCCAGGGCGCGTAGGCTCGTCACCCCACTCGAGGAGGAGCCTCACGTGAATCCGAACACGGGTACGATGGAATTCTCACTCCGGGACCCGGACGGATATTACGTCACGCTCAGCGCGACCTCCGTCGAGTGACGAGTGTTCTCGTGGGTTCCTGAAGCCAATGACGCAACGCCGCATGGCCGCGGGGTATTTCTTCGTCCAGGCCGCCGCCATTGTCGGATGGTGGGCGCTGCTCATCACCGTTCCGTCGACGCGCCCGTATTTCACCATCCGCAGCGCACCGTTCGCCACGCTCGGCGCATTCGCGCTCGGTGATCTCGGCCTGATCGCGCTCGGCTCGGCGTTGGTCGCGGTGTGCCACGGTCGCAGTTGGGCGGGCCGAGCGGCGTGGTGTGTTTCGGGCGCGTTGCTGTACGCCACGTGCTACACGGTGGCTGCGGTCGTCGGCGGTGTAAGCTCACCGCTTGGAGCGTGCCTGATGGTGCCCGCGTCGGTGGCGAGCATCATGGCGAGCACTATACTCAGTCGCGATGCACTCGCCGATTCGCTTTCACACGGCTCCTCCGCGTAGCACGTGGCGCAACGTCCTCTGGACGGCCGCGCAGTGCTCCGTTGTCTGGTTCGTGACCCTGTTCGCGCTGCCGTTGCTGCTGGTCACGATCGAACGGCTCGGCGGTTACACGGTCCCGGCGTTACGCCTTCCGGTTGTCGGCGCATGTCTGTTCCTGATTTGCACGACACTGAATCTCTCCGCTGGAGCTGGTTTGGCCGTTGGTGGCAAGGGTACTCCTCTCCCCATAGCAGCGCCGCGCCGGCTCTTTCTCAGTGGACCCTACCGCTATGTCCGCAATCCGATGGCCATGGCTGGCATCGGTCAGGGCATCGGTGTGGGATTGTGGTTGGGCTCCTGGCTCGTGATCGGCTACGCATTCACGGGAGCCCTCGTGTGGCACTACTTGATTCGCCCCGTCGAGGAGGAGGACTTGCTCGAGCGGTTCGGCGCGGAGTACGCACACTATCGAGCCTGCGTACCGCTGTGGCGGCCCATGTTTCCCGGCTACGCGTCGCCCAATCTCTATTCGGCTGCGAGTACACCCGGGTGATCGTCATGTCACAGAGGCCTTGAATGAGCTCACGATTCCCCGCCTTCCTTGCGATGGTCGCAGTCTCGCTGTGGTTTGCCACCGCCGCATGCGGAGCTGACGCGAGCCCGCAGTCGACCGCCTACGAGGTGACTGGGCGGTTTCAGCACGACCCAACCGCGTACACGCAGGGTCTGTTGTGGGCTGACAGCGTCCTGTACGAGAGCACGGGACTTTACGGATACTCGGAATTGAGACGCGTGGATCTGCGCTCTGGCCGCGTGCTGTCGTCGAGGCCACTGGGTGCAGATCGCTTTGGCGAAGGTCTCGCGCTACTGAGAGGCCGACTTTACCAGCTTACATGGAAGGAGGGCGTGGCGTACACCTACGACGCAGCGACGCTCGCGCCGCGCGATTCGTTCCACTACGCTGGCGAAGGCTGGGGACTCACTACCGACGGGACGTCACTGATCATGAGCGACGGCTCCGATTCCCTCCGCGTTCTG
>JAQBPY010000191.1 GCA_028287285.1 Gemmatimonadota bacterium | reverse complement strand
AAAAGTTAGGCGGCAAGGGCGAAGTTGTTGTTCGCAGTTGGAAATTTCCCGAGTGTTTAACGAGGTGCCCGAGGACCTCGGCACGCGCCCATAGCTTCACCAGTCCCGTCGAAGCCAGTCGCCCCCTGATGTACGACCATTCCACCAACGATTGAAGCTAATGGATCAGCGGCCTGGAGTCAATCAAGCTCGACCGGCTAAAACGCCCTAACTCGCTGCGCGGCCTTTACTTGCTGGCTTCGCGCGCACGCAGTTCCTGCCGTCGTGCTTGGCAATGTACAGCGCCTTGTCCGCCGCCGGAAAGAGCTGGTCCCGCACCTTCACCGTTTCCGGGTACGTGGCCACGCCAAACGAGGCCGTTACGGAAATGTCCGCCGGCCCATGCTTGATCAACGTCGCCGCCACACGGGCGCGCACCCGCTCCGCAACCTCCACGGCGTGCGCACTGTCAGTCTGGGCAAGGAGCATGGCGATCTCCTCGCCGCCATACCGCACGCAGATGTCCACGGCACGGAGGCTCTCCTGCACCACGCGGGACACCTGTTTGAGCACGGTATCCCCGGCCTCGTGCCCCCATGTATCGTTCACACGCTTGAAATGGTCGATGTCCAGAAGCACGAGCGACACCGGATGGTCATACCGGTCGGCCTCCGCGAGCGTGCGGGTGAGCTGCTCGCCAAAATGCATGCGGTTCCACAGCCCGGTGAGCGCGTCCGTACGCGCACGGCGGTCCACCTCGGCAAACTGCCACGCGAGCTCCAGCGACCCCGCCACGATCGCGCCCAGCACCGTGAGGGGACGTGTATCCTCGATGGTCAGCACACCAACATCTTCCGCTTCCAGAACGAGGCAGCCCAGCACGCGCCCGTCCTTCGCGATGGGTATCATTGCCACAGAGTTGGGCTCGCGAATGACACGGGCGACTCCGTACAGCGCCTGCCCCGATGCCGCGCCGCGGGCATCCTCCAGCACGTGCAGCTTTCCCGTGCGGCATACCTCCGCGACCACGCTTCCGCTCGCGAGCGGCGACGGCGCGTTGAGGCCCGTGCCTTCGGTCGCGAAATGAAGCTCGCCCGACTCGGCTTCCGCATCCCAGCGAATGAGTGCGGCCCCGCGCGCGCCGGAGACGTCGAGCGACGTCTCGCAGAGCGCCGCCGCAAGCCCATCACCGCTGCGATCACCCTGCAACCGCTGCACGGCGTCCAGCAGCGCCTGGCTCTGGCGCATATGCCGCCCATACCGGCGACGAACGCCGATGAGGTCATGGAACGTCGCAAACTGGTCGGCCAGCCGCGGCAGCCACTCCTTCAGCTGCTGGCGGGCGAGGCCGAGTCCTCCGCGATGGGTCAGGCTGAGAACACCGATGAAGGCATCGTCCGTCATCACGCATGCGGCACCCACGTTGATGAGATCACCCTCGCCCACGGCCTGCACGTTGCGCGTTTCGGCGGACCACTGAACGAGGGGCGCCCACTCGGCAATGTTGAAGTGCGCCGGCCTGAGCGACTCCGTCGACCACACCGCGGGCGACAGGGAATCGCGATCGGCGCGCCAACGCCAGAAGATGGCTTCCTCCGCGCCGGCCACGTCCCTGAAGTCCGCGAGCAGCAGACGCAAAAGCGCCTGATCGTGCACGACCTCCTTTGCCTCGAAGGACACGCGGACGTCGCGACGCAGCGCCTCCGCCCCCACGGATCCCTGTTCGTCGACGTCGGCATCAGGGACGTCGGCATCGATGCGCGCCAGACGCGCCTGTGCTGCGGACAGCGCGCGCCGGGTGCGGCGCACGTGTGAGTAGGCATAGCCGGCCGCGGCGAGTGCGGCGACGGCGAGAATGATGGCCGCGGCTTGCAACATGTGTCTAGTGCGCTCTCGACGCGCTACCGATGGAGTATGCGCGCAGCCGCAACTGCCGCGCCAAACCCGTTGTCGATGTTGACGACAGTAACTCCGGCCGCGCAACTGTTGAGCATCGTGAGCAACGGAGCCAGCCCCTGGAATGACGCGCCATAGCCAATCGACGTCGGCACCGCGATGACAGGCACCCGCGCCAGGCCGCCGACGACTGACGCCAGTGCACCGTCCATTCCGGCAACGACGATGATGACGCCGGCGCTGTCCAGCACTTCGCGCTTCGACAACAGCCGATGGATGCCCGCAACCCCGACGTCGGTCAGGCGCTCGATGCGGCACGCCATCGCGTCTGCGGTCACGGCCGCTTCTTCGGCCACCGGAAGGTCGCTGGTGCCCGCGGTGACGATGAGCACCGAGTCCTTCGATGGCGCCGCCGGCACCGATGCTCGCACGAGCGCCGTTCTCGCCACTGCGTTCAGCTCGATGTCAGGCATCGCGGCGCGTAGCGCTTCCCCCGCATCGCCGGCGACCCGTGTCACGAGCACCCCATCGCCACGCTCGGCAATGCTCCGGGCAATGGCAACAACCTGATCCACAGTTTTTCCGCCGCCGAACACGACTTCCGGAAACCCCTGTCGCAGCGCGCGGTGATGATCGATCATGGCAAAGCCGAGCGACTCTACCGGCTCCGCGTCGAGTGCGGCAAGCGCGCCATCAACGGGTACCGACCCATCGGCCACGCGGGTGAGCAGGTCGCGCACCCGCTCGCGCCTCATGCGGCGTCCGCCTCGACGCCTTCGCTGCCGGCGTCGTCGCTCACGTGGAGTGCCGCGTACCTCTCGGCGTTCTGGAGATAGTCCGCGAAGATACCTTCGACTTCGCCGAATGACGTGACCGCATACAGCTTCTTGCGGAGGTCCGCGCCACCGTAGAGACCCCTGGCATACCAGCCGAGGTGCTTGCGAAATTCGATCGCGGCGCCTCGGGGATCCGTCTCGTACTCGATCACTTTACGCGCATGATCGAGCGCAATGGCGAACCGGTCGGCGATGCTGGGTGCCGGTCGCTTTGGACGGCCGGCAAGCAGGTCCTTGACCTGGTTGAAGATCCACGGCTGCCCATACGACCCGCGCGCGATCATGATGCCGGCGCAATTCGTTTCGCGATGCATCCGGATGGCGTCTTCGGCGGTCTTGATGTCACCGTTGCCGAGCACGGGAATATCCACCGCCGCCACGACGGCGGCGATTTCTTCCCAGCGCGCACTGCCCGTGTACATCTGCGTACGCGTGCGCGGATGCAGGGCAATGACGCGCGCACCGGCATCCTGGCAGCGCAGTGCGATCTTGACCGGATCCCGCATCTCCTCGTTCCAGCCACTGCGAATCTTGCAGGTCACGGGCAGATGGGTAGCGGACGCGACCGCGCGAATGACGCTCTCCACCAGGTCCAGGTCGCGAAGGCATCCCGAGCCGCCATTTCGCCGCACCACCTTCTTGACCGGGCAGCCAAAATTGATGTCGATGAATTCGGGCTGGAACACGTCGGAGACGAACCGCGCCGCTTCGCCCATGGCCACGGGGTCCGCGCCGAAGATCTGCACGCCGATGGGCCGCTCGCCCGGACCGAACGAGAGCTTGTGGAGCGTTGCTTCATTCTCCCGGCGGATACCCTCCGCGCTCAGGAATTCCGTGACGACGACGTCCGCCCCATGCTCGTGGCAGAGCTGCCGGAACGGCGACTCGGATACCCCCGCCATTGGCGCGAGATACAGGGGAAGATCGACCGCAAGCGGAAACGGAAAGGGCATCCCGGAAAGTTACCGACGCGCGGAACGAGGAGCAACGATGCGGTTTGACAAGGCTGCGCGCCCGCGGATACGTTACTTGGTTCGATCATGCAGTAGCGCCGCTGCGGCGGTGCGGGCCTTCCCAAGCACTGGATACAGGCGAGATGGAACTACGCGAGTTCTTCAGCGAAGACGCAATCAAGCTCGAGCTCGAGGGAGAGACGAAGGACGACGTCCTCAAGGAGCTCAT
>JAQBPY010000181.1 GCA_028287285.1 Gemmatimonadota bacterium | reverse complement strand
TGCTCGAGTACAACCCGCGGCCAACCCACAACTGTTGGACAAGCAACGCACGGTCGACGCCGAGCCACTCGACGCCACGGAACATCAAGAGCCCGTAGCCCTCCTCGTCCTGCACCTTGGCGATCAGGGAAATCTTTCGGCGCAGGGACGGTGCGCGCGAGATCCAGTTGCCCTCGGGCAGCATGCCGACGATCTCGGAATGCGCGTGCTGAGACATGATACGGGTGAGTTGCCGGCGATAGCGCTCGGGCATCCAGTCCTTGGGCTCGATGCTTTCCCCAGCGGCGATACGGGCCTCGAAGGCGGCCACTTTCGCCGGATCATCAGCGGGCACGGCCGCAGCGTTGGTTTGGGTCACAGCGGAAATCTACACCACTCCGGACGGTCGGACAATCGACGTACCCCCCTCGCGCACTGTATCTTGCCCCTATGCTGACCAGGCCCGCCATCGAAGGAACCGCTGTTGCCGGCGGAGACGTGTCCGTCACGATCGCCGACGGAATTGGAACGATCCATTTTTCGCATCCCAAGGGCAATTCCCTGCCTGGCGTCCTGCTGCGGCGCCTGGCGGAGGCGATTGCCTGGGTGGGGCGCGACTCCGCGGCGCGCGTGATCGTGCTGCGGAGCGCCGGCTCCGGGCCATTTTGCGCGGGCGCTTCGTTCGACGAGCTCGTCAGCATCGCCAGCGAGGCCGAGGGTGAGGAGTTTTTCAGCGGATTCGCGCGGGTCATTCTGGCGATGATCCGGGCACCAAAGTTCGTGCTCGTGCGGGTGCATGGCCGGACGGCCGGCGGCGGCGTGGGAATCGCGGCGGCAGGCGACTACACGTTCGCGGTGCGTTCGGCATCGGCGAAGCTCAGCGAGCTCGCGGTGGGTATTGGTCCGTTCGTGGTGGGGCCGGTCATCGAACGGCGCATCGGCAACGGGCCATATGCGGCGATGACGGTAGACGCCGATTGGCGCGATGCCGAGTGGGGCGAGCGGCATGGGCTGTACGCGCGGGTGTTTGATGATGTCGCATCGATGGACGCGGCGATCAATGCGCTGGCGGGAACGCTGTCGGCATCGAATCCCGAGGCCATGACGGAGCTCAAGCGGGTGTGCTGGTCAGGGACGGAGCCGTGGGACGTGTTGCTGTCCGAGCGCGCACGGATGAGCGGGCGGCTGGTGCTCTCCGGGTTTACGCGGGCGGCGATTGCGAAGTTCAAGGGGCGCTAGTGATCGTGTGTCTCGGGCGCGTAGGGCTCCGTTGAGCGCAGCGCTCCCTCGAGAATTGTTCATATAACAACAAGAACAACGCATCATTTTCACATCGCTCTACGCGCGTGCGCACGGAGGTGTTGATGCACACAGAACGATGATGACGGGATTCCCTGATAGGGAGCGCGACGCGGCGGCAAGACGGGGGCGCTAGTGATCGTGTGTCTCGGGCGCGTAGGGCTCCGTTGAGCGCAGAGTACCTCGAGGAACTGTTCACATAACAACAAGAACAACGCATCATTTTCACATCGCTCTACACGCGTGCGCACGGAGGTGTTGATGCACACAGAACGATGATGACAGGATTGCATTTATGTGAAAAGAACGCCGCGATCTCTCCCCGACTGGGAGCGCGACGCGGCGGCAAGACGGGAGCGCTAGTAATCGTGTGTCTCGGGCGCGTAGAGCTCCGTTGAGCGCAGAGTACCTCGAGAATTGTTCACATAACAACAAGAACAACGCATCATTTTCACATCGCTCTACGCGCGCGCGCACGGAGGTGTCGATGCACACAGAACGATGATGACAGGATTGCATTTATGTGAAAGAACCGCGCGATCTCTCCCCGACAGGGAGCGCGACGCGGCGGCAAGACGATCAGGTCGTAGGAGGATTGAACCCCGCATGCTGCGCATCGATCCACGACCGATGATAGGCGGGATCCTCGATCTCCAGCGCCTGCCTCGCAACCTTGAGCGGCCGGAACGTATCCATCATCACCGCATACTCGTCCGTGCCCTTGGCTCCTATGGAGGCCTCCGCACGCCCTGGATGCGGCCCATGCGGAATACCATCCGGGTGATGTGTGATGGAGCCGAACTCGATGCCCTTGCGGCTCATGAACTCACTGGACGCGTAATAGATCACCTCGTCCGAATCGACGTTGCTGTGATTGTACGGCGCCGGAATCGCCTCAGGGTGAAAGTCGAATGGCCGCGGACAGAATGAACAGACGACAAAGCCGTCGCCCTGGAATGTCTGATGGACGGGCGGTGGCTGGTGCACCCGGCCGACGATGGGCTCGAAGTCCGTGATGTTGAACGCCCACGGATAGAACTGACCGTCCCATCCAACGACGTCGAGCGGATGGTGATCGAGCACGATCTCGTTGATTCCGTCGTACTGCTTCACGAGGATGCGAAAGTCTCCCATCTCGTCATGCGTCACGAGGTTGCGCGGAACCCGGATGTCGCGCTCGGAATACGGGGCTCCCTCGATGAGCTGACCATATTCATTGCGATAGCGCTTGGGGGGACGCGTGTGGCCCTTCCCTTCCATGATCAGCAGCTTTGCCTGTTCGCTTCCCGCCTCGAAGCGGTAGCGGTGCATGATGCCGCGATGGATGACCAGGTAGTCGCCTTCGTGGAATGGAAGATCACCGAACTGCGTCTCGAGATTTCCCTTTCCCTTGGCCACGTACACGATTTCGTCGGCCTGGGCATTCCTGTAAAAGTGCTCGTCGTCTACGGTGGGCTCGATGTAATACATGGCCACGTCCTGATTGAACAGCAGCGGGACACGATCCATCGTCGGGCTGCCGCCGGCCTTCATCTGCGCCGTCCTGAAGTGGCGATGCTTGAGCGTCGAGTCCACGTCCGCCTCGAGCGTTGTCTCCTTGAGGCGGCGTACCGAGCTCACGGTGGTTGGTGGATGCACGTGATACAGCAGCGCCGACGTCCCCGTAAATCCCTCGTGGCCCACGAGCTGCTCGGCGTATAATCCACCGTTGGGCTTGCGGAACGCGATGTGGCGCTTTTTGGGGATCTGGCCGAGCGTGTGGTAGTATGGCATGCGTCAACGCCTCGTCTACAGGTTGCCGCGCAGACCCTGCTCGCGCTCGATCGCCTCGAACAATGCCTTGAAGTTGCCGGCGCCGAAGCTCTTTGCGCCCTTTCGCTGAATGATCTCGTAAAACACGGTAGGACGATCCTCCACCGGTTTCGTGAAGATCTGCAGCAGGTATCCATCCGGATCACGATCTACGAGGATGCCAAGCTTTTCCAGCTCCTCGATGGGCTCGTCGATCTTGCCGAGCCGGCCCTGGAGCTCCTGATAATACGTCGTGGGAACGCTCAGGAATTCCACGCCGCGATCCCGCAGTGTGGTGACGGTCTTAATGATGTCGTCCGTCGCGAGCGCCATGTGCTGCACGCCGGGGCCATCGTAGAAATCGAGATACTCGTCGATCTGCGACTTTCGCTTTCCGGATGCCGGCTCGTTGATGGGGAACTTGATGCGGTCATTGCCATTGGCCATGACCTTCGACATCAGCGACGAATACTCCGTGCTGATGGTCTTGTCGTCGAACGTGAGGAGGTTGCGGAACCCCATCACGTGCGCATAGAAGTCCACCCAGTAATTCATCTTGCCCAGCTCGACGTTGCCCACGCAGTGGTCGACATATTTGAGTCCCACCGCCGGCGGCGCATAGTGCGGCGTGACCGCAACGAAGCCCGGCATGAAAAGCCCGTGATAGTTCCTGCGCTCCACGAGCGAGTGCACCGTTTGGCCATAGATCCTGAACGCGGCAATGACGATCTCGCCGTCGTCGTCCTTCAGGACGGTTGGCTCCTGCACCGGAATTGCCCCTCGCTCCACCGCCTTGGCAAAGGCATCCCGCGCATCGTCCACCCACAGGGCGAGATCACGCACGCCGTCGCCATGGGCGTACACGTGATCGGCGATTCGCCTGGCATCCTCGCTCAGATCCGGGCGAACGGCGGTGGTGAGGACGAAACGAATCTTGTCCTGCTGCAGCAGATAGCTCGCACGATCCCGGCTGCCGGTTTCAGGGCCGCGATACGCGACAAGCTGAAACCCGAACGCGGCGCGGTAGTACAGGGCGGCCTGCTTCGCGTTGCCCACATAGAACTCGATGTAGTCCGTCCCGTTGATCGGGAACGTGTCCTGCGCGGGAGCAGCAACTTCCACCGTTGACGTAGCCATGAGCGATTCTCATCAGGGAGATACTCAAAGTTAATGCGGGTGCGCGGACGACGAGGGGGCCGCAACCAATACACGCAGCCGCCGGTGGGGACGTCCGTGGTCGAAGAGCTCGCTGTCGCGCGGCACTTTCAAGCGATGGCATCCCGCGCGAACCCTCCAGGGGCGCTCGCGTTTCGTGCCGTCCGTCTAGAACGGTCCTGCTGTTGCGGTGGGATAGAAGCACTTTAGCATTCACAGGGTACACTTCCCCACTCCGACATACTGTTTCCCATGCGAATTCTTACCGCTGTTCTCGTTAGTGCGATTCTCTCCCCCGCGATGCTGTCCGCGCAGACCGCGGCGCCAACCACCGGGGCGCAGGTGCTCGAACGCATGCGTCTCGCATACGAGGGAAAGTGGTATCACACACTGACCTTCGCACAGAAGACGACGATGATGGGCCGCGACGGCGCCAAACGAATCCAGTCATGGCGTGAAAGTCTTCGCCACGACGCGGCCCGCGGCACGCAGCTGCGTATCGACTTCGGGAATGCCGCCGACGGCAACGGCGTGCTCTACACGCCCGATTCATCGTGGCGCGTAGTTGCTGGTCAGGCCAAGCCGGGAGACGCGAATGGCAATGCGTTTCTGCCGCTCATTGAAGGGGTGTATGTGCAACCCGTTGCAAAAACGATCGCCGAGCTCGCGTCAACGCATGTGGACATGAGCAAGGTCTCCCAGCGAACGTCGCAGGGAAAACCCGTGTGGGTGGTCGGCTCCCTGTCTGCGTCCGACAGCACTTCGCCGCAGTTCTGGATCGACGCCGAGCGCAACGTGGTGGTGCGGATGATCCTGCAGCTCGCACCCGGCGCCGATCCGTACGACGTTCACCTCGACGACTATGTGCCCGCCGGCAAGGGCATGCTCGCCACGAAGGTCACCATGTACATCAAGGGCGCTCCGGCACAGATCGAGGAATACGCTGACTGGAAGACGGACGTTCCCCTGTCAGACGCGCTGTTCAATCTCTCCGCGTGGAAGGCGGGAGCGCCCTGAAAAAGCAGGCCCTTCGCTTCGCGCAAGGCCAACAGCGTCGACATCACGTTTGAAGGTCCGGAAGGTTGCGAAACAGCTCGAGTGCTTCCGGGTTCGACAGGGCGTCCAGGTTCCGTACCGGGCGCCCATGGACCACCTCGCGCACCGCGAGCTCGGTGATCTTTCCACTGATGGTGCGCGGAATGTCCGCCACCTGGATGATTTTTTTCGGCACGTGATGCGGCGTGGTATTCGTGCGAATCTGCGTGCGTAGGCGGTCGCGCAAGCCGTCGTCCAACTGAAAGCCCGGCTGCAGGCGCACGAAGAGCACGATGCGGACGTCAGCCCCACGCTTGTTCGTGAAATCCTGCCCGATGACGATGCTCTCGAGCACCTCGGGCAGCTGCTCCACCTGCC
>JAQBPY010000172.1 GCA_028287285.1 Gemmatimonadota bacterium | reverse complement strand
GACAGCCAGAAACATAACCTCGCCGCGCCGGGCTGGCATCGGGTGTGCACTCTGCCCGAGCACGCTACTCAATTCAACGAGGGAACCATGCCACCCGCTGCGCAGCCCACCTGTCCATTTTGCGATCTCATTCATGGCGCGGGCGAAGTCTCGATATGCTACGAGGACGCGGACGTCGTGGCGTTCATGGACATCCAGCCGGTGAACACGGGCCACGTGCTCGTGGTCCCGCGCGAACATTTCGAGTCCATCGAGGACATTCCACATGCGCTCTCGATGCACCTGTTCGAGGTGGCCATGGAGCTGGCACCGGTGGTAAAGCAGGTGGCCGGCGCGGACGGGATGAACATCGTGGTGAACAGCGGGGCCGCGGCCGGTCAGGATGTGCTGCATTATCACGTGCACGTGATCCCACGCTGTCCGGACGATGGCTTCGAGGTGCCACTGCCGTTCGCCGGCTCGGCCATGCCCGATCGTACGGTCCTGGACATGAACGCATCGCGCATCATCGCTGCGTTTCGCGATCCGGTCGCGGTGAAGACACGTACGGAGCGCCGGACCGGCGACCGGCGCAGCAATCGGGTCACGACCTGATTTTCCCTCTTGCGCGTTGACGAGCCGGATTGCATACATGCCATCGCAGGCTCCAACGCACCCGGAGGCCGATGAGCACCTCAGCCCGACATCGGATGACGCAGTGGGCGATGCGATTGCGCAATGCGCGACGCATGTGCTGGCCGACCGGTGTAACGCCGACCCCGACATACGACACCCCGTGACAGGAACCTCCTTCCTGCACGGGGTGTCGTCTTTTCTAGCGAGGTGCAATGCCCGCTCGACACGGCCACCGCGTTCCACTCCCACGCGCATCGCGCGGCGTCATGCGCCGCGTGCGGCGCCTTGTCCCCGGCGAGCAGAAGCGAGCGATCAAGCTTGCCGCGTTGCGCGATTGCGGCCGCCGGTGCGTGTACTGCGCCAAGCCGCTCGACTATGAACATGCCACGCTCGACCACGTGCATCCGCTCGCGAAGGGCGGCGCGCATGTCGCCGGCAATGTGGTCGCCGCGTGTCCGCCATGCAATCGCCTGAAGGCCGATATGCTGCCGGTGGAGTTTTTCATGCGCTATCCGCAGGCGGGCACCAACTTCATCCACTATGCGCGTGCGGTGCATCGAGCGCTCAAGCGTCAGGCTCGGCGCGCAGTCAGCCTGGCGTTTGCGGGTGTACGGATGGCGGCTTGATTGAATAACACGGATCTTCGCTCCGTTCAGGGCGACAGGGTACTTGTCGTCCTCGAGCGTAGCGAAGGACCTGCTCTTCCTTCACGAGAACCAATGCGACAAAACTTTTCCACGGGCACTAAGTTCGAGCCCATCGTGGGCTACTCACGTGCCGTGCGCGTCGGGAATGTCGTGCACGTGTCCGGCACAACGGCTACGGACGCCAACGGAAAAATCGTCGGCGTGGGCGACGCGGCGGTACAGACGCGCCAGATTCTCGAGAACATCGAACGGGCCCTCATGCGTGCCGGCGCTGCGATGAGCGACGTGGTCCGTACGCGCATCTACGTCACGGACATCACGCGATGGGAGGCCGTGGGCCGCGTGCACGGAGAATTCTTTTCCACGATTCTCCCCACCACGTCAATGGTGGAGGTGCGCAACCTCATCGACCCCGACATGCTCGTGGAAATCGAGGCCGAAGCGATCGTTCTTATGGATTGATCGGGAAGGGCGCGTTCCGAATGATGTCGCCAGTGGATTTCCACCCACCGCGCGGCTCGCGGCTCGTATGCTGGCCCGGCAGCTGGCTGGGTGCCTGCGGACGACCCGCCGACGGAACGATTGCTGGTTCCGGCTGCGGAGCCTCCACCGGCGCAACATCCTCTGCAGTTGCGGCCTGCTGGGGCGCAGGTGCTTCATGCTTTGGAACGGTGACCGGCGCCTGATGACCTTTGGCAGCCTGAGGCGCCTTTACGGTGGCCGGCGCCTTGGGCGTTGCGACAGGCGCGTTCGTGCGTTCCGAAGCGGACACGATGTCGAGGCGCTTACTGGTTGCACTGGCAAGCTGAACGTCACCGCCGCCTACAGCTGCAAGATCCTGCTTTAGATCGGCGCTGATAGTGGGCGTGTCTGACGAACGCGAGCACGCGGCAAGACTGGCGAGCGCGAGCGTGCTGACAGAAAGACGGATGAAGTTTCGCATGGTGCTTACTACACCGGCGACTACGCAGTGTTGCGCCAGACACGCCGTCCGGAAGCGATCTGTTCCATGCTCCGCTTGCTCGCCACGGATGTCGTGATCTCCGCCGTGATGTCGCGCTTCCTGTCTGCCGCCTGGTCGTCGTGCTTGATGAGCAGCCACTGTGGCCGGCCCGGCCGCTTCATGCGCACCAGCACCCACGATCCGCTCAATCGTTTGCCCTTCAACACAAACTTGAGATCACCGCGCTCGTACCCTTCACGCAGCGCTTCGACACCGCCGTCGTCTTCCGCTTCATAGGTGCCGCGGTCCCACAGCATGACGGTGCCACCACCGTATTCGCCTTGCGGAATGGTGCCTTCAAAGGTGTTGTAGGAAATTGGATGATCCTCGACCTCCATGGCGAGCCGCCGCACCGACGGATCGAGACTCGGCCCCTTGGGCACGGCCCACGATTTCATCACGCCATCGAGCTCGAGGCGAAAGTCAAAGTGAAGGTGGCTGGCCGCGTGTTTCTGAATGACGAAGTGGAGTGCCTTTGTTTTCGTGCGCGGCACCTTGCCGGCCGGCTCCTTTGTCAGCGTGAAATCGCGCTTCGCATTGTACTCGGCCAACGGCGTCGCGCGTTTTTTGGCAACGATCTTCTTTGCGCCGGTTTTCTTGGCCGGAGTCTTTCTTGCAACGCGTTTCGCAGGTGTTTTGGCTTTGGCGGGCATGCCGGAACAGGTTGCGAACTTTGTGCCCAGCTGACGGCTGGTGGTTGTTTCCGTGGGTTGTTCACTTCACGCTGTCATCCCGCAGGAGTGCGATAACCTGTCCTCTCGCAGGTGTGCGATAAACCTGTCATCCCGCAGGAGCGCAGCGAGTGTCGGGAGCTGCTGTCCCCGTCCTTAGGGATCTATTGCCTAGTAGTCCACCGGCCTCAGATATGACTCGCCAATTGTCGACGAGCTCATCATCGCCACCGTGGGCAGACGCCGCTTCCAGTGCGTGCTCGACAGCCGCTTGCGGACGATCGCCACTTCCTTCACGTCGAATCCGCGCTCCACCAAATCTGCCTCGCTGTACCCGCTCAACATCCAGTTGAGCAGCTCATCGGCCCTGGCATAGCTGATGCCGAAATCGCTCTCATCCGTTTGTCCAACCACGAGATCCGCCGATGGCGCCTTGCCCACGATCACCTCGGGCACACCAAGGTGCCGGGCGAGCGCCCACACCTGCGTCTTGAACAGATCCCCAAGTGGGTTGATTGGCGGTGAATCGTCCGCATGCCAGGTGAAGTAGCCGAACAGTCGCTCGGTCTTGTTTCCCGTGCCTAGGGGAATTGCGCGATGCCTGGCGGAGAGGTCGAACAGGGCGATCATGCGCGTACGCGCCATCACGTTGCCACGGCGCGCACCGTCTGCGTCGGGCTCATTCACGAGATAGCCGTCTACCGCGGCGCTGATGTCGAGCGTGCGCGCTTCGATGCCGAGCGCATCGATGACGAGCTGCGCGTGGGCGAGGCTGTCTGCACTCGACGTGCGGTAGGGCAACCGGACGCCGACGACCTTGTCCGGGCCGAATGCACGCGTTGCGAGATACGCCGTTACTGCGGAGTCCACACCACCGGACACGCCGACGACCACACGCTCGAACCCGCGGCGCTGCATCTCGTCGCGCAGGAACTTCAGCAGCCATTCCTCCGCCATGGCCGCATCGAGCGTGAGCGTGGGGGGCCCGCCGCGGTCTTCGCTGATCACGACGTTGACGGACGACGCAGCACTCGCCGTTAGTGCCGTTGGCGCCACTGCGCCCGCTGTCGCTGGCACCCGGTCAGCAGCGTCGTATTGCAGCGTGTGCGGCGCACCGGCATCGACCTTCGCCAGCGCCTCGCGGAGATGCGGAATCATCGTCTCGAGATCGGCGATGAGCGGCATGTCGGCGCGCGCGCGTGTGACGTCGCGCAGGTCAACACGGGCGACGACGAGCGCTTCGTCCCACAGCGGTCCACGTGCGCGCATGTCGCCCTTCGGGCCGGCGAGCATGGAGCAGCCGGGAAACTGCTTGCCACCCTCGCTGCCCACCAGATTCACCAGCGCGACGAACAGTCCATGCTCATCGGCCATGTCGCGCGCCAGGCGTTCCCATCGCGACAGGCTCGCTGGGCCGGGCACACCATCGGCCTTTGGCCACGCGCCACGCGCCGGCGGCGCCGTGGGAACGATGATGAGCTGCGCGCCATCGAGCGCGGCAATCGTACCGCTCATCGAGTGCCACACGTCCTCGCATACGAGCATCGCCGCTCGGCCCCACGCGGTGTCGAATGCACGAATCTCGCGGCCGCGCTCCACGAAACGCTCTTCGTCGAACATGCCGTACGTGGGCAGGAAGACCTTGCGGTGCACATGTCGAACGAGCGGAACGCTCTCGCCGAGGGTCACGTACATGGCGCTGTTGTACAGTTTGTTCCGCCACACTTCGTAGAAGCCGACACAGACGTCCATGACGGGGCCGCCGTGGTGCGTGCGATGCAGGTCTGCGGCGAGCTGTCCCGCCGTGACCGCGTGCTCCCGAACACCTCCTTCCAGGAAATACCCGCTCAGTGCCGTCTCCGGAAAGCAGACCAGCTGCGGCCGCGGGTCGAGCGCCGCCGCCTGGCCGAGAAACGCGCCGATGCGAGCAAGGTTTCCGGCGTAGTCACCCTTGCGAGGCTGGAATTGCGCGAGCGCGAGCGTGATGAAGTCGGACATTGTGCTGGATAATCGCTACCGTCGGCTGGCGGGGCAACCGAGGCTGGCGGAAAGTGTATCTTTTCGCATGCGTCGTTTCCTTCTCATCGCACCGTTTCTCGCCGCCCCGCTCGCCGCACAGGCGCCCGCTCCCGTGCAGGCATGGCAGATCGTTCCACAGCCGCAGTCGTCGCTCGTATTCGCGCGCGACGGCGCGTACATCGGCGAGATCGGCCACGAGTCGCGCACCAGCGTCTCCATCAAGACACTCCCCAAATACGTGGGCCAGGCGTTCGTCGCCGTGGAAGACCAGCGCTTCTACCAGCACGACGGCGTGGACCTCATTGGCGTCGCCGGCGCAATCAAGGGCAAGATCTTTGGCGCCATCACCGGCGAGCATCGCGGCGGCGCGAGCACCATCACGCAGCAGCTCATCGGCAACATGCACCCGGATCTCATCGACCGGCGGGACATGAGCCCCATGCGAAAGCTTCGCGAGCAGCAGGCCGCGCGCGAAATGGAGCGGCACTACAGCAAGGAACAGATTCTCGAAGGCTACATCAACCAGATCAACTTTGGTCATGGCTGGTACGGAATAGAGTCGGCAGCCCGGCACTAC
>JAQBPY010000054.1 GCA_028287285.1 Gemmatimonadota bacterium | reverse complement strand
TACACCCAATTCTTGCCTGGCCGCTGGAACGGGTGCGCCGCGTAGAACTCGAATACCGCAAAGCCCAGCACATTCATTCGGGCCGAGATGCCTGCGCTCACCACCGGAATGCGGAAGTCATTCGTGTTCGTGCTCAACGTGGGGCTCGAGCTCGCATCCCACGCCTCGCCGGCGTCGATGAACGGCGAGATCGTGGTGGGAAGGTACGGGAAGTTGAGCAACCCATACTCGGGCACGCCGAGCAGCGGAATGCGGAACTCGGCACTCACGACCGCAAGGCGGCTGCCGAGCAAACGGCTGAACACCGGGCAGCTCGTCGCCTGGCACTCACTCTGGTCAATCGACCCGTAGCTGTACCCGCGCATTACCGTTTCCTCCCCGAGGAACAGCGGATACATGTGCACGGAGTCTTCGGAGCTGCGGCCATAACGTCCGTAATGCAGGCCGCGGAACGCGAGCGTGAAGGGCCGCATGAAGAAATACTTGCGATAGTCGGCGAGCAGCGACGTATACGTCAACGTACCTACCGTGGGTGCGACCTCGAAGCGATAACGCGAGCCGTCAATTGGGCCCGTGAACGCCTCATACGAACGATCTTCTACGAGCGCCATGCTCCCCGACCCGTAATAAACCGGATCGAGCGATGCCTGGTTTGCCACCGACTGGTTGATTGGCTGCCCGAATGCATCGTACAGCACGCTTTGCACCTGGGTGCTGTAGCCAATGCGTGTCATGTTCGCACCAAACTCGATACGCTGCGTCGAAGAGAACGGATAGGCGGTGCTTACCCCGGCCTGATCGAGGAAGATGCGCTGAACGATGAAATCCTGCTGAATCGCTCCGTTGGCTGCGACCGTGTTGCCGTAATAGCCGTATGCGTACGGAATGTGCTCGATGCTCGCACCCCAGTTCCAGCGGTTCTTGAGGTTCGCGTACTGGAGCTGTCCGCCAATATCCTGCACCTGGCCGTTCGCCTGGATGGCCACACCAATCTGCCGGTCGCTCAGCTGGTCACCGAACAGGAAGCTCACGCCACCCACGACGTTCGTGCCAAACGGTCCGCCCGCGGACACACCGAGAGAAGGCTGACCAACCGCGTCGAGTGAGAACGACGAGTGATAGGCCGAAACGCTGAAGTCGTTGCCGCTTACCAGGCCGGTGAGCGGATCACGCAGGTACGGCGTAACCGTCGACAGCCGCGGCGTATCACCCGGCGGGAGAATGCTCGCCGATGCAATCGCGGCCGTTGGTGTAACGGGCTCGCCATGCGTGCGCGACGAATCGAGGCCGAATACCGAATAACCCTGATCCTGGAACACCGAAAACATCATGCGTCCGCTCGTCAACGCCACCGTCAGCGCCGGCGACGTCGACGTGATGCCGCTCACACCGGTGGAAAGACGCGTGACACGCGAAACAGTCTGGTTGGCCAGCTCGAGACGATAGATGTCCGCGAACCCATCCTGGTCGCTGATGAAGAACAGGCTCCTGCCGTCGGGTGAGTACTGCGGGTTGAGATGAATGCCATGCGAGAAGGGCGAGTAGACGTTCACCTTGCCGGTCGCCACATCGATCGTCGCGAGTTGCAGCGGCGAGAACGTCATCGTCTCGAAGTTCGTCTGCGCGCCCCGGTCCGACGAAAACGCAATCGTCTTTCCGTCGGGCGACCATGCCGGCTGAATGTCACCGAAGCGATCATTCGTCAATTTCCTGACAGAGCCGCCCGACTCGTCGATCAGGTACAGGTCGCTCAAGCCGCCTTCCTGTCCGGAAAATGCAAGCGTGCGTCCATCAGGCGACCATGCGATGTTCGAGATCGCACCAACGCCCGGCACGCGAATGCGACGGTCGATGTTGCCCGACTCCACGTCGAGAATGGCGATTTCGTGATTGCCCTCGGCCTGCGCGATGAACGCGAACTTCTTGTTGTCCGGCTTCCACGCGCCCGACGAGGAGATGAAGGTGATGGCGTCGAAGTGCGAGTTGCTCGTGGGACCTGCCAGCTTCTTGATCACGCGGCCGGTCTGCGCATCCGCGACGAAGAGCTCGATCTCGAACAGCCCACGACGCGCAAAGAAGGCAACCAGTCTTCCGTCGGGGCTCACCGTGGGCGCAAGATTCATCTCGCCCGTTTTGCGGTTGCTCTGCAGCACGGGGTCGCCGGCCTGGTTGGGACGCGTCCGTCCTTCCAGAATTGGCAGGTACGCGCGGCGTGATGCCGAAATCCAGTCCTTCGACAGCGAATCCGTGGACACACCCAGCACTCGGCGGATGCCTTCCTCGAAGCCGATGCGGAGCGACGTGCGGTAGACGTCGACGACCGCACGATCACCCCAGCGGCCGCCTACATACGCCCACAGCGCCTGGCCGTAGCGATACGGGAAGAAGCGGGGATCCGTGGTCAACTGGTGAATGGTGGGCAGCTTGTCGCGCTCGGCAGCGTCGCGCAGCCACATGGCGGTGAGCGAGTTGTCGCGGCCGAGCGAGAAGTACTCAGCCATGCCTTCGATCAACCAGAGCGGCAACGCGTTGAGGCGCTGCAACCCGCCGGGACCTGCCTCCGCAACGCTGTACTGGAACACGTGCACGAGCTCGTGGCCAAGCACGTGGTCGTTGTCCGAGTAGATGCCCGTGAACGGCATGACCACACGCGTGCGCATGCCTTCCGTGACACCGCCGGTTCCTTCGTCGAGCGCGTCACCGACAACGTTCGTCTGCTGGAAGTCTGGCTGGTCCGCGTAGAACACCACCGACTTGCGGTCGAAGGTATGCCGGAAGCTGTCGGAATGCCGCGTGTACCAGCGCTCCGCCATTCGCCCGGCGTCGTGAACGACGAGCGACTCCGCCGGATAGAAATACAGGTCGAAGTGCGGCGTCTTCATGATGCTGAAGTTGAACTTCTCGTACTGGACCTTGTTCCGGCCGAAGTACTGTGCTCCCGCGCTCCCAGGGAGTCCGATCATGAGCGCGCCAAGGAACGCTGCGAGCGTTGTCAGGCGGAGTGTCGAACGATTCATCATTCAGTCCCGCGGCCGAACCGCGACTGAGGGTCGAGTCGGCAGCGCCGACCCAACGGCGTTGCCTGATGCTGCAGGGGCAAACTTGGTGCCCGGTCTGCTACCGCTACCCCATTGCTGCAAACTGCGCTGCGTACTGCGCCGGCAACGGTGGGGAACCAAGCCCCTGGACTCCGCTTCCTGTAACCTCAGGGTGTGCACGTGAGGACACAAGCTGTTGCCCACCCGTCACTCCGGACGCAATATGGAAGACACCATGCCCACCGCTCCCCCTGTGCTGCCCCCGGACAAAGAAGGAAGTCCCGAGTACCGCTATGGCTGGCTCGAGCGGTCCGGGCCGGAAGGCGTCATGAGACTCAGGGCGAACCTTGCCGGCGTTCTGGTCGGTGCCATCGCCTTTGCTGGTCTCCAGTTCACCACGGCGCAGCGGAAAATCGATTTTCCGGGTGTGACGTTTGTATTGCTGCTCCTTTCCATGTTCGCCGGATGGCTGGGCTCACGCATGGTCCTTGGCATCAGCAACGGTGCGGGGGCGGTCGCCAAGAGCTTCACCCTTCCGTCTGGTGATTCCACGCCCTACGAGCAGACGTTCTCCTTTCAGGAAGCTCTCGCGGCTCGCGGAGACGTGGCCGGCGCACTGGAATCGTACGAGGCCGTGATCGCGGAGCAGCCAGACGCAGTGAGTGCCCGGATGCGGGCGGCAGAGCACTACGCCAGGGGAAACAGGAACTCGACACGGGCCGCGGAGCTGTTCAAGGAGATTCGGCGCATTCCGGGCGTTGCGTCACGCGATGCCCTTTACGCGTCAAACCGGCTTGTGGATCTCTACGACGGTCCGCTCAATGACCCCGGGAGGGCACTCGTGGAATTGCGCCGCATCATCGAGCAGTATCCAGGCACCCAGGTCGCGACTCATGCGCGGGCCGCGCTTCCTGTCCTCAAGGCGCGGCTGGAAGCGCTGCGAACGGAAGAAAGCTAGTCCTCTCCGCTGCCGCGGCGCTGGCGCTTGGTTTCACCCCGTTTCTTCTTCTCCGTGAGCCGAGCTTCCTTGGCGCCGCGCGATGGCTTCGTGGCCTTGCGCTTCTTTTGGACCACCAACGCTGCAGTGATGAGCTCGCCAAGCCTGACGTCGGCAGCCTCACGATTTTGCAGCTGGCTCCGCCGTGCGCTCGATACCACGCGAATGAAGCCTTCTCCGTCCATTCGGGACGAAAGTTTGGCCGCCACCCGGGTGCGTTCGTCGTCGGTCAGGGCATGCGTAGAGAGCAGGTTCCAGAGCAGCTCTATTCTCGTGGACGAGGTGTTCACATGCTGCCCGCCTGCCCCGCCGGCTCGGCTCGCGCGATAGGTCAGCTCGGATCGAGGTATGGCTCTGCCATTCGAGAGAGGCAGCCCTTCGTCGGTGGTCATTGGTAACCCTGGTCTCGCTGAGTCGTCCCATCCAATGTAGTATGGCAGAATGCCAGAGCTGCAGGTCAGCACTTTGCGAGAACCAACTTCGTGCGATTTCTGGACCGGGCGCCATCGAATAGCCGAGCAATTTTCCTGGAGCCCGCGCGCCTCATGCGCTGGGTCTATGTTGCCAGGCTGTCCATTGCGTCGGCCATCCTGCTCGCCCTGTTCATTGTATATCAGGCCGATGCGCTTGTAGAGACCCGCAAGCTGTTCGTGGCCGCGGTGACGTTCGGCATTGCCGTCGTTGCGACTGCGGCCTCCATGGTGTATGGACGCGTCCGCCGCCGCCTTGCCAAGCCCAACTTCTTCTACCTTCAGTCCGTCTTCGACCTGCTTCTGGTCACGACGGTCGTCCATCTCACACGAGATCCCAACAGCAACGGCACCTCGCAGTTCGCCGCGTTGTTCATTCTCGTGATCGCCACTGCCTCGCTCCTCCTGCCCGTGGGCGGCGGGCTCCTCATCGCAGCACTCGGCAACGTGCTGTATGTCGCTGATTCGCTGTGGAGCATCGATTCCACGTACATCAATGCGGCACTCTGGCTGCAGCTCGGCGTGTTTGCGTTCGTTGCGCTGCTCATTGCGTACCTTCCGGTCAAGCTCCAGGAAGCCGGGGCGGCGACGGAAGCCGAGCTGGCGCAGGCGCAGCTTCAGGCCGCCGACATCCTGTTCAATATTCGCAGCGGCGTGATCACCATCGACGCAGGCGGACGGCTGCTCTATGCCAATCCCATGGCGGAGCAGCTGCTCGGGATCGACCTCGAGGAGCGGCTCGGACAGGTGGTGCTCGAGGACATCCGCAATATTTCCGCGGAGCTGGCCAGCGCACTCGAGCGGTCGGTCAATGATCGAACGCGGACAACGCGCGGTGAAGGAATCATCGTTGCCATCGATAAGGAATTTCCCATCGGTGTAACGACCACTTACACTGACGGCGACGGACGACGCACCGATCGCACGGCCACCGCAATTTTCCAGGACATCTCCGACCAGAAGCGGCTCGATACGTTGCGCCTGCGTGCCGAGCGGCTCGAGGGCATCGCCGAATTGTCGGCATCGCTGGCCCACGAGATCAAGAATCCGCTCGCGTCCATCCGGAGCGCGGTGGAGCAATTGTCGCGCTCTCCCTTTTCCGGCGACGACGAGCGCACACTCGCGAACCTCGTGATGCGCGAGTCGGATCGTCTGAGCCGTCTGCTTTCCGAGTTCCTGGATTTCGCGCGTGTTCGCGTGGCGCGGATCGAATCGCTGGACCTGTCCGTGCTTGCGAACGATACGGTGCGGCTCGTGCTGTCGCATCCGGACTGCGCGTCCGGCGTCGCCATCGTCTCGCACGTGGAGCCGGGTGAGCACGTAATCGAAGGTGATGACGACCTGCTCCATCGCGCGCTGTTCAACCTGCTGCTGAATGCCGTGCAGGCCTCGCCCGTGAACGGCGAGGTGCGGCTCGACATCAGTGAAGCAACCTCGCAGCAGTTCGGTTCCGGTGTGGCCTTCCGTTTTGGTGGCGTGGCCATCTCCGTGAGCGACAGCGGCCCCGGCATCGAGCCTGGTATTCGCGACCGGCTCTTTGATCCCTTCTTCACCACGAAGCCCGGCGGCAGCGGGCTTGGACTCGCCGTCGTGCATCGCGCCATCGATGCGCATCGTGGCCTCGTGTTTCTCGACAGCAGTACCCGCGGTACCCGCTTCACCATCGTGCTTCCCTGCGTCCCGCGCGCGCAACGCGCGGAGCAGACGCCGACGCTCTCACACGCACCGGTTCTCTCGTGAGCACAACCCGTATCCCCTCGGTCCTCATCGTCGACGACGAACAGGGCATCCTCGAGTCACTCGGCATCCTGCTTCGCAATGCCGGCTTCGCGGTGCACACCGCGCGCGGCGGCCGCGCCGGTCTGGAGCAATTGCAGACGGTGCAGCCGGACATCGTGCTCTCGGACATCCGTATGCCTGATGTGACAGGCGTGGAGATTCTTGCCGCGGCACGGCAGCAGAATTCGGATACCCCTGTCATCCTCATGACGGCACAGGCCACGCTCCAGTCGGCCATGCAGGCGGTGAACGAGGGTGCGTTCTACTACATCCAGAAGCCGTTCCGCAACGACGAGCTCCTCGCCATTCTCAAGCGCGCCGCCGAACACCGAGAGCTGCGCGTGGAGAATCGCTCACTCAAGCAGGAGATCAAGAGGCGCGAAGGTCCTGCCGGCTCACGTCCGGTAGGCAACAGCCGGAGCTGGCTCGAGGTCCTGCGTCTCGCGGAAACCGTGGCTCCCACCGAGTCTACGGTCCTCATCCAGGGAGAATCGGGAACGGGCAAGGAGGTGATCGCCCGCTACATCCACGATTTGTCTGCGCGCTCTGACCGCACGTTCGCCTCCATCAACTGCGGCGCACTGCCCGAGAGCCTGCTCGAGAGCGAGTTGTTCGGCCATGTAAAGGGGTCGTTCACCGGGGCGATCAAGGACAAGAGCGGCCTCTTTACCGCGGCGGCCAAAGGCACGTTCTTCCTGGACGAGATTGGCGAAACGACGCCGGCAACGCAGGTCAAGCTGCTGCGCGTGCTCCAGCAGCGCGAAGTCATCCCTGTTGGCGGTACCGAGCCACAGCCCATCGACGTACGCCTCATTGCCGCCACGAATCGTGAGCTCGAGGAAGAGATCCGCCGCGGTTCGTTTCGCACGGATCTCTACTACCGGCTCAACGTTATTGCACTTCATCTGCCCACGCTGCGCCAGCGTGCGGACGACATTCCGCTCCTTGCGGAGTGGTTCCTGGAGAAGATTGCGGAGATCAGGAAGGAGCCGAGGAAGCAGTTGTCGGCAGACACCATCGAGGCGTTGGTGGAGTACACCTGGCCGGGAAATGTTCGTGAGCTGGAGAATGCCCTCGAGCGAGCAATCATCCTTACGCCCGATGAGGAGATTCAGCCGTCGTCGCTGCCGGAGCGTGTCACGCAGCGCGTGAGCGAGCCACTCGTGGCCGATCGGGTGCCGTCAAACCCCACGCTCGAGACCGTGGAGAAGGCGTACATCCTCTGGGTGCTGCAGAGCGAAGGCGGCAACAAGAGCCGCGCCGCTGACGCACTCGGGATCGATCCATCCACGCTGTATCGCAAGCTCTCCCGGTACGGCGTGGAGGCATGACCGCAGGCACTGCTCCCGCACGACACGGTTTTACACTCGGAACGCGGCTGCTTCCTGCGCTGACGTTCGTCATCGCAACGGCAATCGCGCTGTGGGCGGCCGCGCCATATACGGTGGGTGTCTTTCACGACGACGGCATCTACGTGCTGCTGGCAAAGTCCATTGCGGAAGGCAATGGCTTCCACCACAGCCATCTGGTGGGCAATCCAGCGGCCATCCATTACCCGCCATTATATCCGCTGCTGCTGGCCGCGTTCTGGCGTGTCGCACCGGATTTCCCGGCGAACGTCAGCCGGCTTCTGTCGCTGAATGCATTGCTCCTTGGTATCTCCGCACTCGGCTGGTATCGCTTCGCGGTCATTCAACTGAAGTGGCGTAGCGGCAACGCGGCCCTTGGCGCGCTTGCGGGGACCCTCGCGGCGCCGCTGCTCACGCTGTCTGGTGCCCTCCTGTCGGAGCCCTTCTTTCTCGCATTGCTCTGGCCGGCGCTGCTCCTCTGCGAGCGCACCGCTCAGTTTTCCGACGTTCGGCGTGTGGTTCTCGCCGGGGCGTTCATTGGCGTGCTGATGCTGGCGCGTGTGCATGGTGTCGCACTGCTTGCGGCACTCGGCGTCGTGCTGGTCATGCGAAAACGACCACGGGACGCGGCAATTCTGTTGGCGGCCGCCGTCATCGTCGAATTGCCCTGGCAGCTCTGGATGCGCTGGGCGTCTCCACCTGTCGCGAAGCCGCTGGAAGGAGCATACGGCTCGTACCTTGGTTGGCTCCTGACCGGTGTTCGCGACGGCGGGCTTCCATTTGTCGTCTCGACGGTGCTTGCCAACGCCTCCGAGATGTGGCTCCTGCTCCGCGACCAGTTTGCGGCCGGACTGCCCGCCCCCGTCATCACCATCGTGTGCGTCATTGTGCTCGTGGCCCTGGGCGGTGGCGCCGCTGCCGCGTTTCGGAAAGCTCCGGTCATCGTCGCATTCATGCTTGCATACATAGGGATCGTGAAAGTCTGGCCCTACACTCCATGGCGCTTCATGTGGGCGATCTGGCCGGTGCTGGTGATGCTCACGCTTGAAGGCCTGCGGTTTACATGGAATGCAGCTGGACGACGGCGCTTCATCGTTGGGTTGGCTGCCGCGCTGCCAGTATTCGCGTACGGACGCACGGAATTGTCAGCATATGCGACGCGCGCGTGGCGAATTCCGGCTAGAAACGCCACGGCACAGATTACGCCTGCTCTTAACTGGGTTCGTGTGAATACAGGTAAGGACGACGTGATACTGAGCGAAGGCGAGCAGGTCATCGCGTTGTATACCGGCAGAAAAGCAGCACCACCAAATTCGTTTACGGCGCAGGAGTATCTCGTGCCACCAGACGATGCGGCGTCACGCCAGCGCCTCGGTGAGATGCTGGCGGCCATTCCCGCGAAGTACGTGATTGTATTCGCGCCGCCGATGATTCGTGCCGCCGAACGTGCTTCGCTCGAGAGAGTGGCAACGCTCACAAACGGTGCAGTGTTCCGGGTTGCGCGATGAACCGTCGCTGGACGCTGGCACTCTGCGCCGTGGGCACGATTGCGCTGGCGTTCGGCGTGGTGATCGCCGATCGCTATCCGGTGGGCGTATTCCACGACGACGCCATGTACGTGATTCTGGCGCGCTCGCTCGCAACGGGGCAGGGCTTTCGGTACCTCAACATTCCGGGAGCACCGTTGGCATCTCATTTTCCGCCCGGCTATCCGTTCGTGCTCTCGCTCGTCTGGCGACTGCTGCCGGTTTTTCCCGCGAATGTCCTTGCATTCAAGCTGTTGAATGCGGTCTTCTTTTCCGCCAGCGCCGTTCTCATCACGCAGCTAGCGCGCGAGCGGTTCGATGATTCGCGAGCGGCCGTCATCGTCGGGCTCCTGTCGGCGATAAGCGTTCCGTTTCTGGTACTGGTATCCATGGTACTTTCGGAGCCGATGTTTCTGGCGCTCCTGCTCGGACTCCTGATTGTCGCCGAACGGCTGGTTGCATCGCCGATGTCGCGGTCGAGGGCGCTCGCATGCGGCGCCTGCATTGGCCTGCTCACGCTCGTCCGCGCGCATGGCATCGTAATGCTCCCCGCAGTCATGATCCCGCTTGCCTTGCACCGCCGGTGGAAGGACGCTGCACTGGTTGCCTTTGCCGCCGTCGCCGCGATGCTTCCCTGGCAGCTGTGGGGTGCGGCGCACTCGGCAGCCTTGCCGCCACCGCTTGCCGGGAACTACGGATCCTACGTCGCGTGGTGGATACGCGGATATCGGGACATGGGGCCGGTGATGATCCTGGAGACGGTGCGCCGCACCACGTCTGAAGTGGTGGCCATGCTCGCGACGCTTTTTTCTCCTGGACAAGCCACGGCTGTCCGCGTCATGACACTCGCGTCGCTCACGGGGGTGTTCGTCGCCGGAGCAGTGCATCTCCGCAGGCACGCACCCGTTACACTCGGCTTTCTCGCGTGGTATGCGGCAATTGTCCTTGCGTGGCCTTTCCCCCCATCACGGTTCGTCTGGGGCGTATGGCCCTTGCTCCTTTTCCTGATCGTTGCTGCAGCCAGAGCTCGCGTGCCCGCCCGCCTCGCACTTGCGGGAGCGCTGGTGTGGCTCACAGTGGGATACGCGGAATACGAGGTGCGCGCCATACGTGGAAAGTGGTGGTCGAGCATCTCCCGGACAAGCAGCCAGCGGATCCAGCCGGCAGTTGCGTGGGTCCTGGCGAATACCGCTCCGGATGACGTGGTCGCTGCCGACGACGAGGGCTCGGTGTTTCTTTATACCGGCCGCCAGGCCGTTCCCGTGGCCTCCTTCACCACGTCACATTACCTACGGGATCGGTCGGCAGCGGTCGAAGCTGAAGAAGGACTCGTTCCGCTGCTTGCGGCCTTTCCCGTTCGTGCCGTACTTGTCGGAAGCCAGAAAACGTTCAACGCCGCCGAATTTCTCGTCACGCGCCCAACGCCGTTGCTTGCCAGACGTGAGCAATTCGCCGGGGGCGCCGCATTTACCGTACCTGATCGATGAATCCGACTCCGTCTTCAGTACCAACGACCCCCACGCAGAACCTCACCCTTGCCGCCAAGCCGCGTGAGCTCACGCCGCTCGATGCCGAGTCGTGGCGGTTGTCAGTGCTCATTCCCGTGTACAATGAGCGCAATACCATCGAGACCATCCTCGATCGCGTCCACGGCACCCCGCTTCGAAAGGAGATCATCTGCGTGGACGACGGGTCTACGGACGGCACGCGCGAACGGCTCGTGGAACTGCATGCCGCGGGGTTCATTGACCGGCTGATCTTCCAGCCACAGAACGGTGGAAAGGGCAAGGCCATCCGAACGGCACTGGCCGCGAGCACGGGCGAAGTCGTCATCGTGCAGGACGCCGACCTCGAATACGACCCGCAGGACTGGCCTGCACTGTTGCAGCCGATCATCGACGGAAAGGCCGACGCGAGCTTCGGGTCGCGCTTCCTGGGCGGACCGCATCGCGTGCTCTACTACTGGCACTCGGTGGGCAACACGCTGCTCACCCTGTTCAGCAACATGCTCACGAACCTCAATCTCACCGACATGGAGACGTGCTACAAGGCAGTGCGTGGCGATCTCGCGCGCTCCCTGGCACTCACGTCGGACCGCTTCGGATTCGAGCCGGAGATCACCGCCCGGCTCGCCCAGCGCGACGCCAGGATTTACGAGGTGCCAATCTCGTACGCCGGCCGCACGTATGCCGAGGGGAAAAAGATCAACTGGAAGGACGGCGTTGCCGCGTTCTGGCACATCCTGAAGTTCAGCCTCTCGAGATGACCGCGTCGCAGCGCCGATGGCTGCCCGTTGCCACCGTCGCGCTGCTGGCGCTGCTCGCGACGGTCACGAGCATCGGGCACGATTTCACGTACGACGACCGCGGCGTCATCTTCGAGAACGAGCGGGTGCACTCCATGTTGCACCTGCCGCGGCTGTGGCTCGAGACGTACTGGCCCGCGAAATACGGCGGCGACGGATATCGCCCCATCGTGATGACACTGTTCACGTTGCAGTGGACAGCGGCGAACGGCGCGCCATGGATCTTCCACCTTGTCAACATCCTGCTCGCTGTCGCAACGAGCGTCGCCGTTTACTGGTGCGCTGCGGCCGTGCTGCCGGTAATGGGTGCCTGGGTTGCGGCTGCTCTGTTCGCCGTGCATCCGGTGCATGTGGAGGTCACCGGAAACATCGTTGGCCAGTCGGAGCTCATCGTCGCGCTGTGCCTCTCGCTCGCAATGGGACTCTACCTCCGGCGACGAATGGCCACAGCGCTCACCCTCCGGGACTCCGCCTCCATCACCGCGTTGTTTGCCCTCGGCCTCCTCGCCAAGGAGCACGCGATCGTGCTGCCGGGCCTGATGGTCGCGGCGGAGCTCACCGTCGTGCCAAAGGAGAGCTGGCGCGAAAGGATGTGGACGCTCAGGCCACTCATGCTCGCCCTCTGCGCCGTTGCACTGGGATATCTCTACGTGCGCGGACTCGTGCAAGCCGATCTCGCGGGATTTCTGCCGTATCCGATCTTCCGCTTTCTGCACATGAGTGCCGCGGATCGCATCGGCACGATGATGAGCGAGATCCCACGCATCGCACAGCTGCTCATCTTCCCCACCAAGCTGAGCGCCGACTATTCGCCCAACGATGTCATCGTCGCGAATGGCTTCTCGCCGTTTCAGCTGCCGGGGTACTTCATCTGCGTCGCCATCGTGCTGCTCGCCCTCGTGATGCGACATCGGGCGCCAGTCGCCGCGTTCGGTCTGGTGTGGACCATCGTCGCATTCCTGCCGGTGAGCAATCTCCTCGTGCCGGCGGGCTTCGTGACGGCGGAGCGGACGCTGTTCTTTCCAAGCGTGGGTGTGGTGCTGGTCGCCGGTGCCGTCGCTGAATACGCCCGCCGTCGCCTGGCTGCAGGCCGGTTGCGCCTCGCTGCTGCTGGCCTCATGCTGCTCCTCGCCGCGGGCCTCGCCCGCAGCATCGACCGTCAGCGCGTCTGGAAGAACAACGACGATTTCTTCGTGGCGCTCATGAAGGACGCACCCAACGGATACCGCGCGCACTTCCTGTATGCGCGCCACATCGGGCTCAAGTCACAGCTCACATGGATGGAGCGCGAATACCGGCGTGCCATACACATTTTTCCCTATGATGCGGGGATGACCCTGTCCGTCGCCGATGCATATGGCCGAGCGGGGATGTGCGAACCGGCAGTGCCGTTGTTCGAGTGGACATATGCCATCGAGCCCTCCATGGGCGAGGGCCGGTATCTCTATGTCTACTGTCTGGCGAAGCTCGGACGGTGGAAGGATGTGCGCCGCGAGGCGATGGTCGGGATGCAGTATGTGCCGGCGCGGGATATTCACCTGATGCATCAGGGAATTCGCGAGGCGAACATCTCATTGGGGAGAATACCGAGGTGATATGAGCGCGTATGGACTGGATTCGGGCAAGAAACTGCTCTCGCAAACTGCTTGGTCTGCCGCAAAATCCCGCATGATGATGCCAGGATATCACGTCGCTAGATCCTGTAACTCCTTGTCAGAACGTATCTTGCGACATCACTGAAAGATGGTCCACGTGTTGCCATAGCACTACGCCGTACGGCACCCGCCCGACTGACAATCAGTCAGCCGCCCCCAATGGCAACACTCGGAGACCCGACCCAATGATGAACCGCACCCGTCGTGGCTTTACGCTCATCGAGCTCCTGATCGTCGTCGTGATCATCGGCATCCTGGCCGCGATCGCGATCCCGAAGTTCGCGAACACCAAGTCGAAGGCGTACATCGCCGCGATGAAGTCGGACCTCCGCAACCTCGTCACGGCCGAAGAGTCGTTCTTCGCCGATTCGACGAAGTACGTCACGTTCGACACCACGA
>JAQBPY010000050.1 GCA_028287285.1 Gemmatimonadota bacterium | reverse complement strand
GTGAGGACCGAACGCACCATCAAATCGAGCGAGGCCACAGCGGTCGCGTCGACGACGCTTCTCGCGGAGATGCTGGTCGCACCAAGCCCGATGGCGGTTATCTTCCCGGTACTATCGACCATAGCGGCGTTACGGTTGCTGCTCGTCCACACCACAGCGGACGAGATTCTCGGTGGAGTGAGAATGCTCAACGCCAGCCTAGCCGTGTCGCCGGTGATGATCTTTGCCGGCGCTCCTGCGAGACTCAGTGTGATACTGCCTGGAGTGTAGGGCACACCGAGCACGGCGGATGCGGCGCGGCCATCAAGACTCGCCGTGATCGTGACCGGAAGTGGGCCGTAGCCGATCGTGAGCACGGCGCTCTGCGAATCCGCGGCCACGATCGCTCCGACGACCGAATCGCTTGAGCTCCATGTGATGTCCCTCCGGCCCGGCAGACGACCGCCGGCAGAGTCGCTCAGAAGCGCGAAGATGCGAATTGCCGTTCCCGCGCGCGCCGGGCTCGATATCGCAACGGGCACGAGGGAGGCGTCGCTCAACGAAAGACTGATGTTCGTCACCGGTGGCGCGACGACGTTCACGATTGCTGTTGCGCTCTTGCCCTCGGTCGTCACCGTCACTGACGAAGTGCCGATCTGCAGCGCCGTCACAACGCCGGAATCAGAGATGCTCGCGACGTTAGGGGCAGACGACGACCAGGACGCAATGCGGTTCGTTGCTGGCGCTGCGGCCGCATCGAGCAGCGTCACCGCAAGCCGTACTGTTTGCTTCGGAAGGAGCGTAAGGGCTGATGCGTTCAGCGATACGGACGCGACAGCGGGCACGCTCACGCTCGCACTGCCACTGACGTCTTCACTCGTGGCGGTGATCGTAGCCACGCCTGGACCCACTCCCGAGACCACGCCGGTGGATGAGACGGCGGCGACTAATGGTGCGCTGCTCGTCCACCCAACCGGGCGTCCGGTGAGCACGTTTCCATCGGCGTCGCGCAGGGTGACAAAGGCTTGCACGGCAGCACTCGGCTGCGTGTGATCCACAACCGTTACGGCCACCGATGCGACCGGCGGCGGAACGACAACGAGCGCGATACCACCGCTGACGCCTTCACTGACCGCATTGATCGTGGTCATGCCCAATCCGACAGCTTTTATCGCGCCCGTCGACGACACGCTCGCGACGGTTTCGTCCGCACTGTTCCACGACAACGCGCGACCGGTGAGTACGGAGCCATTGACGTCGGTGAGCTTGGCGGTAGCCACAACAATCGCTCCGATCTTTAGCGTGGTCTCCGGCGCCGTGACAGCTACCGCCGCCACGCGAACCGGAGCGACGGGCGCATCTCCGCCACACGCGCTCACCACGACCAGCGCGACTAGTGCCGCTCTCAACTAGCCTCGTCGACGGAATGTGGCCGCCTTGGTGTGCAGCTTTTCAAGTCGGATCGCGCGTTGATTAGGAGTTTCCCACGTCGGCGCCCGCAACGGTTCGCTGATGACCTCATTCGGCGTCACAGAATCTCATGAACGTCTGGGGCCCATGAGGGTCAGGTGGGCAAACAATTCTGCGTCATCTTCGCGCAGTCTGCGTCCCATCCATTCTCCATGTTGTAAAACGCGCCCTGCGCGGTCGTGCTTCTGGTCGTGATGAAACCAGAGGTGCCCAAGCTCGTGAGCACCGCGGTAGGTATGCCGGCGGAACAGTAGACCCTTAGTGCGGACGATCGTCTTCCGTGGAGGTCAAAAGATCGAGCGGGGTAAAGTTTCATGCCCGCCCTGATGACGGGCGAACTGAAACTGTGATCGCAACCCAAGAGCGGAGTAAACCTCACGGATCCGCACAATGGATTCGAGGGGAAAATCCTCGTACCCGTTCGCGTCCCTGGCGCCATTTTCACGGACCAGACGACGCGGCGCAATGAGGTATCTCAGCGACGGCTCGATGACCGAACAAATCTCCCCGAACCACGCCGCCAGTGCTGCCGCGTCTGGACTCTCAAAGAGGCGATCGTACGTGAGTACTGGATTGGAGAACATCAGCGCCGTCACTCGCTGGTCAAGCGCGGCCGTGAAGAGGGCGGGATACGCCGAGTAGGAGATTCCCCAAATGCCAATCCGCGTCGAATCCACACTAGGCAGGGATATGGTGAAATCGACCGCAGCCTGATACACAGGAATGAGAAAGCTCCATCCCGTGGGCCCATCGGGATTTCTCGCGCGGAGCACTGTGGCGGCGACTTCCGGAAACGACACCGGACTGTATGGCACGAAAACGACTGTACCGTTCGAAGCCAAATCGTCTGCATACTGATTCAGATATGGGAATTTTTCGCGACCCTTCAAGCCAAGTGGTCCTGCCAAGCCGTAGTCTCCGTCCATGCTGATGACGGCAGGAGATCCGAGGAGCGGAGTGCTGACGTAGGGCGTCGCGAGCAGTCCGCTGATGACAATACTCGTGCGGTTGGAGCTGAACTCGACATACTCTACTGCATATTTGGCACGTTGCATGACCGTCTCACGGCGTATGATTCGGAATGTCGGATTTGCGGTCGAGGGGACGCGCAACACCTGTGCGACCCGCTTGCGCAGCGGTTCAATGGACGCTGTGTATAGTGGTATGGAACGAAAGTCCGGTGTGATTGCCGGCGACGTGCACGCGCCGAGGCTGGCGACGAACTGACGACGCTGCACTAGCGTTGAGTCAATGAACGAATTCCGGTACCGCTCGCCTGGCGAGTATCGCGGCGTGGAAATCGTTAGAGGGACGTCCCGCGGCGTGAAGGCGAGTGCCGAATCAAGCCAAAAGCGCACCTTCCGCATGTTCTTCTCGATAGACCAAGTCGAGTCAGCCTGTACCGCGAACATCGGCTTATTCGGCAGTGACGCATACATCGTCCGAATCTGTAGCCCCGCCATTGGCGAAACAAATGCGGAAAGATGCGAAACACTCAAGTCCTTTAGCGAGTACGCGAACAGCATGGGACGTGCGACGAGTGCCGCCATTTCAACGTCGCCCAGCGAGCAATCGATGTGAGTAAATGCGGATTCACTGAGCACGCCAAGAACTGTTGCGCGCAGCGGCCGGAGATCGAGTGGCGCCCGTAATTGCACGACCGCTCTCACATCACTATAGATCGAGGCGACAACGGCGGCGATTTGTGCGCCTTCATGCCAGCCGACGATTGAGAGCTTGTTCGGATCAACGCCCTCCGCGCCGCGAAGAAAATCCAACGCGCCAGCTACATCTTGCGCGACGATGTAGTAGGTGCCGCGACCATGATTCTTCGCTCCAAGCAGCGTTCCAGCGCGATTGAGCGATTCCCAAGGCGCACGCGGCCAATAGTTGTCGAGCGCATCGTCGGCAAGCCATAGCGACAGCACCGTGTACCCGGCCTCAACCAACTCGAGCCCCGCACCGACGAACGCAGTGGAGTCAAACCGCTTCTCTGCCGCAGCCTGATCAGGAAACTGCCAATCGAAAGCCGATTGCGGAAGCATTCCCGACCCATGAATCAGAAGCACTGGCGCGGAGGCTTGGGCTAGGCCAGCTGGGCGCGCTAGGTACCCAAACGAGGTGCTCCCCAGTCGGCTGCTGTACGAAACCATCTCGATGCTATATCGCGGGCCCTGAAAAATAGAGCGCCGCGTAAGCGGAGTTCCCGCCGGCTGCCGCAGCGCGCCAACCTCTCGTGACAGTCGATCGCGCAACGGCTGGGTCGAGGTGCGAAACGTCGCTTCGTTGAGGTAATTCGGCTTCCATCGGATGCTCGGACACGGAGCGTTTGCTACTGCACGCCAGAATGACGGCGACAGACTGTCCTCCATCTCTTTGCTGTCCATTGTCACGCCACGAATGAGCGGCGGTGTCGTCTGGCAGTTCATGGTTGCCGGCACGCAGAGAAAGCTGAGCGCGCATGCCATCGACACAACGCGATTGCGACCCGTCAGCATTCCTCCGTGAGAGCCCCGGCGCGTGAGTGCGCGCGGGTTCGCGTTCCGGTCGAATCGCGCGCGTTGCTCGTCGAGCTCCTCGGTGAGGTCGTGCAGTTCGCACCGCGTCACGCGGATCTCCGGCAGACCGCGCCCGCCAAGTACGTCATCACCCACGGGGCGAGCGGTGTCATGGCCAAGACACTCGAGCGAATCGCCCACTTGACCGAGCCCTTCACCGGACCCGCTGCGAAGACTTCATACGCCCGCGAGTTAGCGAACAGGCGCATGGTCACCACATCGAGGCCGCTCGTCTGCAGCAGATTTCGGAAGGTGGTCGGCGTGTAGAAGTTGATATGCCCGAATGGCGCGCCGCGGCGAATCGCGTTCCCTGTGCGGAAGTTGAGCTCAATCGGCACTTCCACGTACACGAGGTCACAGACGCGGGAGATCTCGCTAAGAAACAACCGCTCGTGTTCGACGTGCTCGAGGACATGGATCGCGGTGCCCAGTGTGAAGGCGCGGTCCGATTCCTCGATGTGATAGCCGTCGAAGGGCCGGGCATAGCGCAGGGTCGGCAGATGGCGTGCTTCGATCGCGGCCACGCCTGTGTCCGAAATCTCGACGGCCGCCAGTTCGGTCGCGAAGCCGGTTCTGGCCATCTCAGCCAGGGTCGCCCCTTCCCCCGCGCCCACATCCAGCACGCATGCATAGGGTGTGTTCGGGAGCAAGGCCCTCAAATGGTCGACGCTCTGCCGGGCGGCGATTTCCCGCTTGGCCGCGACCGTGGAGCCGAGCTCGTAGTAGTCGCGGTACAGGTCGGACAGTTTGTCACTGACTTTCACAGATCCCCCATTGAAAAACCCTTAGCGCAATTCTCGCTTCCCGAATTGTGTGACGTAGCGCACGCGACTGTAGGTCTATATTCACGGTGCATTCAGAGAATAGCGCGCTCCCATCGAGGCAGGGGCGCTACCAAACGAGAATCCGCCTACCCCGATGCGACGCATTCAAGGACTTTCGCACGGCGACTCCCCTCCCGCGCAGTGCGCGACGGTGATATCGCGTCCGCACATCCAAGGCTTTAGCGTGGCTGGTCGTCTACGACGAGACAGGGAGAGTGTGGGGCACGCACGTTCCAGTGTGCGGCAGAGGGCGCGACGCCGGGGGTGAAGAGTGGCCTCCTGGCGCTCTGCCGCGCGCGCATGCGACGTCTAGCGCTCCTCTATGCCGACTGACCGCCACCCAACGCCTCTTCGTCCATCTTGCCGCCGGCATCCAGGCTGGCGCGTAGATCTTCACGGGTCGTCCGCCGGCTGAAGATCATCTGGTCGCCGTCTTGTACGCCAAGTAAATCGAGATAAGTGTCGCCGTGATTTGCAGCGCCCTGGTCAACACCTCCCCGGCGTTTCCAGGCTTCTCTTCGGCTTTGCGTCCGACGGAGATCGTAGAACCTGATATGACGTTCAGATCGCCCGTCGTGACCCACAGTCGCTTCACGCGACGATGAACCTCGCCAGACGGGTACTCGACGATGATGCGGTCCTGAGCAGCGTCCTCGGCGAATCCGCCCGCTGCGTTGATATAGTCCTCCGCAGTCCAGTTGCGCCGATACGGCACGACGACCTGCCTCTCTACTGCTCCTGTGATATAGACAACCGACGGATCGGAATCCACCGACAGCTGGTCGCCTTCGCTGAGTTCAATATCGTGAGTGCGTTCACCGCGCAGTGCTCTGCCGAGATCGATCGCAACCGGTCGGCCTCCCCGGCGCAGCCGGCCGGACGAGAGATACGCCGAAGGCAGGACTCCGCCCGCCCGACGCACAACATCGCTCACGCGTTCACCATCGCGTTGAAGCACGTAGGCGCCCGGATACGTGAACAGGCCAGAGAGGGTGACAGTTTGCGTCACCGTGCGGAAGCCTGGATTGTCCCGCACATTTACCTGATCGCCACGCGCGAGGGTGGTCGTATCGCCGCCATTGCTCAACCTTCCGCCAGGCAATACCTGGAAGATCTGAATCACGGAGCTGGTGTCCGTGTATCTGTCGCTGACATTCCGCCGCGCCAATTCGACTATCGCAGCTTCGACTCTCATGCCGCCCGAAAGGTCGACGAGATCCTTGACGGTCTGGTGTTCGACGAATGGATGCACGCCTGGCTTCACGACTGACCCGAGAATGCTGACGGTTGAAGGTAACGTAGCCATCCTCGCATCGAGCACTAGCACTTCATCGTTCGGCTGGAGAACGAACTGTAGGGAAGTCTGGTTCGACATGTCGAAGGACCGTTGCGATCGGCTTCCGGTCGCCGCGTCGGTCCGTGTCAGTTTTACTTCCTGTTTCAGCGCCCATATCTCGAAGCCATTTGCCAAGTCGACAAGATCGCCGAGCGTTTCGTTCTCGAAATACGGATGCCGGCCCGGGCTCGAGACCGCACCGCTGATCTCTACCGTGCCGGAAGGAAATGCGCGTCGGCCGTCGAGTACCGTGACAACGTCGAATTCCTTCATTTCGAACTTGGCGAACGAGCTGTCCTTCGCATTGAGTGAGAAGATCTCAGACCGGCCAGTGTTGACGACCGGTCGCTCGACCTTGATGCGGTCGGTAAGAGCCCAAGGCAGCACACCTTGCGCCTTGTCGATGAGCTGAGAGATTGTGAGGCCCGGCGCGAACTCGAATGTCCCGGGCTGAAACACCTCACCTTGAAGCACGATTTGGTTGCGCCGGATATCTCCTACCGTGAACACCGTCACGATATCGTTCTCGTACACCTTCATCGTATCGAGCATCCGGTAATCGCCATTGAACGGCACGTCAATCACGACGCGCTCTTTGCCGGGCGTTCGCTGGGCCGCCGGGAGCACGCGGTCGATCTGGATGCGCTCCGTCACTGCCGTGGGGAGGAGACCTCCGGCAAACTGGATCAGCTGCGAGAAGCCTTCATTTGCTCGCAGCTCGAAGATCCCGGGTCGACGCACGGCGCCATTCACCGCAACGAGCCGAGTGCTCAGGCCCACGAAAATGATGTCGCCCTGTTCAGTGCGAATGTCCTTCGACGCGTCACCACGCAGGAGATACTCGTACAGGTCGACCTTGGCGACGACAACGCCGGCGCGTCGGACCTCGACGTCGCGGAACGAGCCGCGTACGGTTGGTCCGCCGGCAGCGGTCAGCGCGCGAAACACAGTTCCGAGCGCGCTCACCTGATATCCTCCCGGACGCTCCACCTCGCCCACGACAAACACCTGGTTGCTCCGCACGCGCGACACCGACAGATCGATGCGCGCCTTGCCCGAGTTGATGACACTGAAGACGCGGCCCGCCCGGGCGGAGAGGACGGTTCGCGCGGCTTCGAGGGTAAGGCCAGCTACGGACACTTGACCGATCTGCGGGATGACGACTGTTCCATCTCGGCGCACGTCGAGGCCCAGGGCCATTTCCATATCGCCTGTGACGACGTACTGCAATTGATCACCAACGCCAAGTCGATATGAGGCGTCAACGGGACCGGCAGCTACAGGATCGAACGCGGACGAGGTTCCCGAGAACACGCTCTTTCCGAAGACGCTCAGCGCAGCCGGTCTGACCGGTACTTCGACCGGCTTCTTGGGGCTATCGTCCTGCGTCTCGGTCGGATCGGGAGTCGTCGCATCGGCGCTGAGAATACCGAGACCCTTGAGTGCGTTGGCGAAGGACGCGTCTACGGCAGCTCGACTGCCAGCGGCCGTCGCGGAAATGCCGGTACTGAAGAACGGATCGGCCAATCTGGCATCGTATCCGGCGGCAGTAAGTCGCGCGCGCACCTGCGACTCGGTGAGTCCCGACCTCTTGATGGCGTCCGCAATCTCGGCGTTGGACACTTTCGTGCCTGCGGCTGCGGCCGCATCCTGCGCGGGTGTGCGCGTCGAGGGCACGACTACCGGAGGAGTCGTTGGCGGTGTCGGGACGGGATTCTGTGCCCAAAGTGCGGTTGGCGCCCACCCGAGGAGTGCCGCACAAACGATGGATCGCATGTATTGATGTGCCGCCGGACGACAAAAGAAGTGAGCAGGGCGATTTCGACGGTCACATCAAAACCACCGGCAGGGCTGCCAAAACGCTCAGAAAGCTACCCTGTGTACGTACTACGATCAAACTCACGTTTGGGGTGCGATGGGTGAGGTAACTCCTTGGTTGATATGGAGCGCGCCGACACCTATTCTCATGAACTCGTGCTCACTTCTGACTGTCCTGACCAGCGGCCGACACAGACAAAAGGTGCGGAGTCCTTGTTAAGTAATTCGTCAGCGGACACAGCCGCGGCCACTGGCCTGTCGCTCGTCGCCATCGCCAGCGTACTCCTTCGACGACGGCGCGTCATCCTAGCTTTCGTGATCGTGCTGCCGTTCGTGAGCGGCCTCTATCATTTGTTGAAGCCCCGCACCTACACTGTGAGTTCGTCATTCATCGTTCGAAGCAATAATGCCGGTGGCGCGGCTGGGCTCGCTGCGCAGCTTGGAGTAGAGGTCGGGGGGGCTGACGTTAGCCAGTCCCCGATATTTTACGCGACGCTCGTACGGACCCCCGACGTCCTGATGCGTCTCGCCGACAGCGCATTCGCCACGTCCGACAATCCGAAGCCTCGGGCCCTGGCCGACATCTGGGAGATCAGTGAGCGCGAGCCGAGGATGCGACGCGATGAGGTGGTCACGGCGCTCCAACGGGTGGTCACCAGCAATATCCCCGTACGGCTGGATCTAGTCTCGGTCAGCGTGGCGACGCGCGATCCCCTTCTTTCGCAAGAGCTCGCCGAAGCGGTGCTCGTGCAGATCAATCGCTTCAATCTTCAAACACTGCAATCGCGGGCTGGCGCCGAACGGCGTTTCTCGGAAGGCCGGATGATTGAAGTCCAAGGGGAACTGCGAACGGCGGAAAGTGCTCTCCAGCGATTTCTCGAGGACAATCGGCAGGAGTATCTCTCGCCCGCACTGACTATCGAGAAGGCACGGCTCGGCCGCAAAATCGACCTCCTGCAACAGACGTTCTCCACACTTGCTACCTCCTTCGAGCGGGCACGAATCGACGAAGTGCGCGATACCCCGCTCATCACGATAATCGAACGTCCTATCACGCCCGTGCGTCCTGATCCGCGTGGCACGATCAGTAGCGTGGTACTAATGGTTTTCCTGGGCCTGCTCGCCGGTTCGGCGATTGCTATTCTGCTCGAGGCATTGTCATGGATGCGATCCTCGGAAAGTGAGGAAACGCGGGAATTCAATGGGCTACTCGCGGACGCGTCGAACGAAGTGCGATCGATTCGCCGTGCACTGCCACGTGCTCCATGGGCGAATTCTGACAAAAAGACGACTCACTGACGACGCGCAGCGACCGCCACGCTGGCCGGTCGCGTCTCGAGTGAGAATTCAGGGCCTTGTCTTGCGCGCTCGGCAGAGCCGCTTCGCCGGAAACATGGCGGTGCTTGTCAGCGGAAGCGCTGTCAGTGCATTGATCGGCCTCGCAGCAACTCCGCTTCTCAGCAGGTTGTATTCCCCTGCCGAGTATGGGGTGTTCGGTGTCTTCGTCGCGGCGTTGTCGATCTTCAGCGTCATTGCCACAATGCGCTATGACCGAGCCATTCCCGCAGCGCGCAACGATCGTGATGCGGGCTCGGTCCTGATTGTCGCTCTTGGGACGATGCTGGTGACCAGCGTGCTCTGTTGCCTCCTCGTTTTAAGCGGAGCACTGGGTTTGCTCATGCCGGCGACGCGAGAATACGGTCGCGTGTTAGCGTGGTCGCTTCCGTTGGGCATGGCTGCGACGGGTACGTATGACGCGCTGTCATTCTGGATGGTGCGTCGCCGCGACTTCCCGACGCTGAGCTTCACGAAAGTGGCACAGGGAGCGTCGAGCGTCGGGTCACAGATTGGCATGGGAGTGTTTGGCTTCGGTGCAATGGGGCTCATCGGCGGTCAGATTCTCGGGTCGATGATGGGCATCACTCGTCTTGGTCGGCGCATCCGGCGACTGGATCGAGCCGCGTTTGCAGAGGTGTCTGTCTCCGGCCTCCTGGGGACGGCCAAGCAGCATCGCCGATTTCCGCTGTTGTCCGCGCCTGCCGTCCTGTTGGACGCGTTTACCGGCGCGCTTCCCACGCTGGTCCTCGCGCACCGTTTCGGGCCTGCCACAGCGGGAGTGTTCACGATCGTGAACAGAGTGCTGCTCGCGCCAATCGCACTAATAACCATCAACATCAGCCATATCTACTTCAGTGAGCTTGCCGAACTGCATCGTGCGCGCTCGAATGGAATGCTCCCGCTCTTTTATCGCCGACTGCGGCACGTCGCGCTACTGGGAGCTGTGATGATCGGATCAATGGCGCTCGTCGTGCCGATAGTCCTCCCGACAGTGCTGGGTCCGCAATGGGGCGCTGCGAGCATCTATTTTCTCATCCTTTCCCCGATGATATTCGCCGGCTTGGTTTCGGCACCGTTTTCAGGCGTCATCGACGTGCTACATCGACAGGATTTGCACTTTCTCCGTGATTCGCTGCGGGCCGTCATTCTCATCGTGGCAGTCACGTACGCCGCCTCGTACGATCTGGCAGCGCTGCCGACGCTTCAGGTCATCAGCATTGCCGGATGTCTCAACGGTATACTCTACTTGGCCATCTCGTGGTACGCGTTGGCAGCCAGTCCGGGACGATTGCTTCCCGATACACCGGCTGACGCCCCAAGGGCTAACTGAGAGTTCCTACTGCCATTTCATGCTCTCGACCAGACGCTGAGCCGCTCCCGGTGGTCCGTAGACCAGTGGGCGACCTGTGCCGCGCACCTCTGACGCGACGGCCGCGCGCATGAGATTCATGTCCGCCCCGACGAGAACGTTCCATCCCGCTTCGATCGTCTCGGGCCACGTCGTCTCCGACATGATGGTCACGCATGGAGTGCCCATCCAGTAAGCCTCCTTCTGCAGCCCCCCCGAATCGGTGACGACCTTTCTCGCGTCCGACAGCAACGCGAGCATATCGAGATACCCGACGGGCTCCGTGATTTGCAACTGGCTGCCGGGCTTAGGCACGTAACCCGACTCCCGAAGACGGTTTCGCGTGCGCGGGTGCATCGGTAGAATGACTGGCTCGCCCAGGCTCCCCAATGCGTCGAGGATGGTGATCAGCTGTCCGCCGGTTTCCGTCGACAACTCTCGATGGATGGTCGACAGGATGTACTGCTTCGCCTGAACGCCGTAAGCCTTCAGGATCGATTCTCTGGTGCCGACGAGTGACTGTGCAAAAAGGAACGTGTCGAACATGAAATCGCCAAGATTCATGACACCGTCGGTGATTCCTTCGCGGCCGAGATTCGCGACCGCGAGCGCACTCGGGCAGATGAGGTAGTCCGACGTGTGGTCGATGATCTTCCTATTGATCTCCTCTGGCATGCGTCGGTTGTTGCACCGCACTCCCGCCTCGATGTGGATGAGCGGGAAGTAGTACTTCGCCGCCGCGAGCGTAGCCGCGAGCGTCGAGTTGGTGTCGCCGAACACGATCACCGCCTTGGGCTTGATGTCGAGCAACGCACGCTCGACACCGAGCATGATCGCCGCGGTTTGCTCGGCGTGTGTGCCGGATCCGACGCCCAAATTGATGTCAGGCGCAGGCATGTCCAACTCCTTGAAAAACACGTCCGACATCGTCGGATCGTAGTGCTGACCAGTGTGGAGAATGACGTGCTTCGTGTGCAGCCCTGCCATCGCGCGAACGAGTGGATAGGCCTTCACGAAATGTGGCCGTGCGCCAACCACGGATACGACAATCTCGTTGAGCGGCATGAAAGTGATGATCGAGGGACTACGCGTCCGCGCCTGCAGGCGCAGGCTTGGTAATGAGGTTGTTTTCAAGTGCGAGGCAATCCAGGCCACTTCGCAGAAAGACATCAATTGCGTCGCTGGGTGTGTTGACCAGCGGATATCCGTGCAAGTTGAATGAGGTGTTGAGCACGGCGCTTTGACCCGTCTTCCCTTCGAACGACTTGAGCATGGACCAGTATTCCGGACTCCGTCCCTTCTCGACGAACTGTGCTCTCGCCGTTTTATCACGAGGGTGAATGGCTGCCCCGAGATCGGCTTCCGCAAGCCGTGTCGTACCATACGCCAACATCATAAACGGCGACGAAATGTTCTTCGGATTGCGCAGATAACGCCCTTGTGCATCAGCGAGCATGGACGGCGCGAACGGCATCCAGAAATCGCGCATCTTGATCATCGCGTTGATCTTCTCGACGTTGCGCCATTCGCGGGGATTCGCGAGGATGCTTCGGTTGCCGAGGGCTCGTGCTCCCCATTCCATGCGTCCGGCGAAACGTGCGACGACGCGGTTATCGGCGAGCCGCGTCGCGATCTGCTCTTCGATGTTGTCTAGTCGCTCGACTGTACAGCCGGAGCCAACGAGATCCGCGTCCATGGCCGAATGAATCTCATCTTGCGAGTAGCTCGCGCCGAGACAGATATCGCTGAGGAACCGCTTCTCGATCGGCTGATGACCTCCGGCACGCTCGCGAAGCCTGCGATAGTACTCGAGCCAGACGGCTCCAAACGACAGCGATTCGTCACCGCAGCTCGGGAAGACAAAAAGCTCATCGACGCAGTCGAGCTCCGCGATGCGCATGTTCGCCTTCACGTTCATGAAGACACCGCCACCACAGGCGATGCGCCGAATGCCCGTCTTCTCGACGCATTGCCGCACCCACTCGCAGAGCAATTCCTCTGTGTAGAGTTGCACGCCCCCCGAGATTTCGTCGAAGCGGGCGCGCTCGAGATGTTCTCTGAGGTAGTGGTACGAGAAGCTGGCCTGGATCACGCCCGGCGTACGGAACGTCATCCCGTCCTTGCCGAGCACAACGATGTTGCGAAACAGATTGCTGATCACCGCCGAACGTTTGGGTTCCGCGTACGGCGCCAACCCCATCACTTTGTATTCGTGCTCCCACGGCGTAAGGCCGAGCAGGAAAGTTACGCGTGAGTAGATCTTGCCGAGTGACGCCTCGCGCTTCGTCCCCGCCAGGCGCTCGATGTCGGCGCCGCTACCGATCGACACCGTCGCACACAGTCCGTCACCCGCCCCGTCTGCGGTAAGAATCAAAGTGGGCTCGTCGAATGGGAACGGCGACCCGAAGTACGCTGCCGCCGCATGGGCCAAATGATGATCGACGAATGAGATTCGCTCGCTGGTTCCACCGAGCTGTTCGATCACCTGGTCGATGCGTTCGCGCCGGCGTATGTCAAAAATCGCCTTGAGATACTCGGGTGCGCGCGAGCTCTCGATGCGCTGCTCTTCGGCGCCGACACGATACCACTCCGTAGCATTGCGCAGGTGCGCTTCGGAATGCATGAAATTGCTCGCGTATACAATCGCATCTAGATCGGCCGGAGCGCATCCGCTGAGCCGCAGCACTTCTTCGATCGAGCGACGCGGATAGCCAATCTCATTCTTGTTTCTGGTCAGCCGCTCTTCGGAGACCGATGCTACGACGACTCCGTCGCTGAGGAGCGTCGCGCCCGAGTTGTGGCCGTCATGCAGTCCAAGAATCAGCATTTCCGTCGTGTTTTCGTGTCGCGGTGGATGGAGCGATGAGGAAGGGCAACTGTCCCTTCTGCTGCGGTATGGCGCGTACTTTCAGTGGTGCCGTCTACGGATCCGTCAAACGAGACGGCAAAACGGATGGAAGTCGCCTTGCAGGGGCGCTGTTGCCGCCGTGCGAATGTCGTGCGCAATTTCGATGGCAGGCCGCGAATCGCTGAGGCCATAGCCATTCCCGGCGAGGATTTCCTCGTAGCTCCTCGTATGCAGGTCCGTGAAGCCCTCGGAAAACTCGATTTCCCGTCCCTCCACACGAATGGACCGGTACGTCCGTTGGCCAAGTGACTGCACATCGGCTGGCAAGTGGTCTCCGTTGATGGAGAGGAACCACCGAACACGAGCGCGTGCCAGCTCGAGCACACCGGCCGCACAGTCGGGGCGGTTCAGGTGGACGATCGAGCCCTTGGAGGGTCCGAAGATCCAGGCGAGGATGTCGAAGAAGTGAATGCCGATGTTCGTCACGATGCCGCCGGACTTGGCGTCATCGCCTTTCCAGCTGAAGTAATACCACTTGCCGCGCGATGTGATGTACGTGAGATCGACGTCGATGCCGTTCTCGACCAGATCCCGGTACGTCTCACGCAACTTGATCATCACTGGATGTAGGCGCAGCTGCAGAATGGTGTGGATGCGCACACCGTTCTCGCGCTCTAGCTCCACGAGCGGCTCCAAGTTCCACGGATTAACGACGACCGGTTTCTCGGCGATTGCCGTTGCCTGACTGCGCAAGGCAAAGCGGATGTGGGCGTCGTGCAGGTAATTCGGCGAGCAAATGCTCACATAGTCGATCGGCTCCTTACGCCGCCGAAGCTTGTCGACGTGACGATCGAATCGCTCGAATTCGGTGAAAAAGTCGGCATTGGGAAAGAAACTGTCGATGATACCGACGCTGTCGCTCGGGTCCATCGCGGCAACGAGATCGTTTCCGGTAGCCTTGATGGCCTTCAGATGACGCGGTGCCACGAAGCCGGCAGCGCCGAGCAGCGCAAAGGTGCGAGGTGTCACTTCGTCCGCTCCGCATCGCGGATTTCGGCTGCCAGCAGGGAGGAATACTGCGGAGCATCGGCCGCGTCGATGTGGCTTCCGTCGGTGATGATGAAGTTGCCCGCCGGCGACGGCATCCAGTGGCCTCCTGCAGCCTCGAATCGACGAATGAACGCCGCTTGGTCAAAGCCGCTCATGCGATTCTCGGCGTCCAGAAGGGCAGCCGCGACGGGAAGACGCACGCCTATGACGCGAATACCTGACCGCGACAGCTCGAGAATCTTCTGCAGAAACGCCTCCTCAATGCTGCTTGAAACCTGGTTGTCGACGAAGATGCGGTTGTAGACCGCCACCTGCGCGGTCGCACTGTGCGGTCGCAAGCTGACGGGCATCCAGCCGTTGGGCATGTGGTCCGTATATCCGACCTGTACGCCCCTCAAGCGAAGGATAAGTAACGGGAGCGACGCAGGCCGGAACATTTCATTCAAGGCATTCAGGTGCCAATTGAAGAACTTTTCGTCCACCGACCGGTCGTTCTCTTCGACGTACCCACTGAGCTTCGCATTAACTGGCGTGAAGGATCGCGGCGTGACACCGATTACGAGCCGTCGATTCGGGCTCTTCGGATCAAGCTTGCTGGCTGCGGCATCGATGTACGCCGGCGTGAGGGCGGCGACATTGAAGCCAAAGTTCAACACGCGCGACGACAGCGCGGCGGACATTGACGCTGGATCGAGATCGGATAGCGTGCGCGAATCGCCGGCGAGCACCGCGTCGTAGGCGGCATCCGCTCGCAGCTTCACGAGCCAGAACTTGTCTCGCGACAAGCCGCTGTCAAACTGGCCATCGGGTGGCCTCGCCTTTCCGAGCACGACGAGGGTCACCGCAGAAAGAAGCGAGACGATGGCGAGGCGGCACGGAATGCTGGCGAGCACGCGCCCTCAGAATTGAAAGTAGATGAATGTTGCGCCCGGTCCGCGCAGAAAGACGACGCAGGAAATGACACACGCGTACCATGCCATCTCAGCGACCACCGCGGTACGGAGGGTCATCCACGCTGGCCGGCCGTTCCAGTTCCAACAGTAGACCTCCCGACCAGCTGCCAATGCGAGGAAGAGAAGGCCCGCCCCGGACACGGAAATCTTCGGGGCGTTGATCTCCAGCATTCCGCGTGCGATATGAAGTGCCTGATGTAAGTCCGCCGCTCGAAAAAACGCCCACGCGAAGGCGACCTGCGCCATGACGATTGCCAAGGCAGCGACCCTGCCGAAACGGAACCTCTTCAGGTGCTCCGGCCACTTCGTGATCCGCTCGATGCTCAGAAAGAGCGCGTGGATGGCGCCCCAGATGATGAAGGTCCACGCCGCTCCATGCCACAGCCCGGAGAGCAACATTGTGATCCACATGTTGGCGTGACTCCGGAGCTCACCCCTCCGCGCGCCGCCGAGGGGAAAATACACGTAGTCACGGAACCATGAGGACAGCGAAATGTGCCAACGCGTCCAGAACTCTCGCAAGCTCGTCGAAAGATAGGGATGGTCGAAGTTCAGCGTGAATTCGTAGCCCATCCATTTCGCCAATCCTCGCGCGATATCGCTGTAGCCGGAGAAGTCGCAGTAGATCTGGAAACCAAACATCGTGATGATGAGCCACCAATCGACGAACGAGTGCGGCACGAACTGTCCGTTGAACGCCTCGTTCACGATAGGAGCAAGATTGTCGGCGATGACCATCTTCTTGAAGTACCCGTGCACAATGAGGTGCAGACCACCCCACAACTGCGCACGGCTCGGCTTCCTGTCCTCCGCCAACTGGGGCAGCAGCTTCGACGCGCGCATGATTGGCCCCGCGACCAGATGCGGAAACATCGAGATTGCGGCGAAGAAGTGTAGCGGATTGCGCGTTGGCTTCAGATCGCCACGATAGACGTCTATCGTATAGCTCAGCGATTGAAAAGTGTAGAAACTGATCCCGACGGGAAGGATGATGGCGACCACCGGTAAGTAGCTCGGGCCACCGAACGCGCCGGAGAGCGCATTGAGGTTAGAAGCAACGAACGCCGAATACTTGAAAAAGCCCAACGTGCCGAGGTTGGCGAAAAGGGACAACAGGAGCATTTCCTTCTTGTGTCCTGGAAACCGCGACATCGCCAATGCGGCGACGAAGTCCACCATGCCGGTGAAAACAAGGAGGATGATGTAGCGCCAGTCCCACCAGCCGTAGAAGAAGAACGAAAGGACGACGATGAATGTCCACCGGACGTTCATGTTCCTTCGTGCAAGTGGCCAGAACAGGTAGAAGACTATCGCGAATACGACAAAAACACGCGAGTTGAATAGCACTGGCGATCAGCGGAGGTTGGTGTGAGTTAGCCTATCGTCGTGCGAACGCTCAGCAACGTATCGTCCGTCTCAGCGAGCGTGTCCTTCATGCACCGTTCATCTCCAGGATGTTGCAACACTCCCCGCAGACGGGCCGGTCCATACTGCCGATCTGACGCTGCCTTCGGGAGGCGTCCCGCATCCCCTGCAACCGGTGGCGAGAAGGAAGTTCCATCGTGACGGCGACGTCGGTATCCGAGTCGCCGGGCATAGCCTGTAATTCCACCCTGCTCACTGGCGAGCATGTCCCTGACATGCGGTTCCCGCGATCCGACGAACGGCGCCGGCCGCTACACGGCGAACGCGCCACATAGGCCCTGACATAGGAGGCCGGTCCGCGGACCTAGCTCACGTACCCCGCGTTTCTAGGCCACGTATCGCAACGCCGTCCTCGGCCACGATATAAATTGACAAACTGCGTGCACCGTCACGCTCGGACAGGCGCCGCGCCAGCCAATTGCACGTATCGCGCGGAACATGAACGTGCATTAATTCTACTGCTGTGCCTGCACCCCGGCATCAATGACGAAACCTTCGTTGCCCGCCGAACGGTGACGAACGTGCAGTTCAGCTGCCTGGAACGATCAGGCGCCGCGCCGTCCCATCAGTGTGTGACTGCACCCATAATATTACATGATGCGCATTGTCTTCGTCACCGATTCCTTTGCCAAGAACATGGGCTATTCGGTGAATACTCTTCCCCGATACCTCACCAGGCTCGGCGCCGATGTGCACATCGTCACTCCCGCGCTCGCGCCGTATTATCGACGTGAGGACTTCGCCACCACGTACGGTCAGTTCAGCAATTCCGGAGTATCTGCGCCTGGGAGCGTCGAAGAGCTCGACGGCTACACGCTCCACACAACGGAGTTCGAACGACTTCTTGGCCACGTGAGAATCAAGGGTCTGCACGCGAAGCTTAAGGCTCTGCAGCCGACGATTGTACAGCAACAATCGACCATGGGCTGGCTTCCGCTCGAAGTAGCGCTCATGCAGCCGTTCCTCGGCTACAAGTTCTTCACTGGCAATCACACGACGGCGTCGGTATTCCCGCTCGCACAGCGCGAGTCGCATATATGGGAGCCCGCACGCCTCAAGAGCATCGTAACGCGCGCATTTCCGGGGCGCATCGTGAGCATGTTTTCGGAAAAGTGCTACGCGACGACGGCGGATTGCGCCCGTGTCGCGCGCGACTTCTATGGCCAGCCGGCCCGTATCGTCGAGGAATGTCCACTGGGGGTCGACACGGAGATTTTTTATCCGCGCGTGGGCTTGGAGGCGGAGAGCAGCCGGCGTGATCGTCGCGATAAACTTGGAGTTCTTCCCGAGGAACTCCTGTGTGTCTACTCGGGCCGCTTTGCCGAGGACAAGAATCCAGTTGTGTTGGCGCGCGCCGTCGCGTCGTTGCGCGCCCAAGGGCTTCCGTTCCGGGCGCTCTTCGTCGGCAGCGGAGCGCAGGAGGACCGACTCGGAGAATTCGATGGGAGCATCGTGCATCCCTTCGTTCCCTTTCGTGAGTTGGCGGACTGGTTCCACGCCGCAGACATCGGCGTGTGGCCGACGCAGGAATCGACGTCAATGCTCGATGCGGCTGCCTGTGGCTTGCCGATCGTGGTCAACGACACTATCGAAGCACTTGATCGCATCGATGGCAACGGCCTGGTGTACCGACTCAACGACAGTGATGATCTAGCAAGGGTGCTGCGAACGCTGATTACCAACGAAGCGCGCCGGAAGCTCGGCGACGTGGGTGCGTCGCGTATGGCGAGTCTGTTCAGCTGGACTGCCATTGCGCGTCGCCGGATGACGGACTACGAGAATGCCGTGGCGGGGCGATGATTCTGGCACCCCGGCACCAATGTCCAATTACCACCGCTCGACAACCATGATGACCAGCATGGTCGCCGCTGTCGATCGCCTGCTGGGCCTGAGGGCGGTTCTATCTGGACGCGTCACGATCGGTAGCGGAACACGCATACAATGGCGTCGAGTCCGCGTGCCGAGCGGCAATCTGCTGGCCGTCGGGAACCAATCGCTAATCGAGGCACGCGTGCTGTTCGAGAGCGACGGCGGTAGAATCGCGATTGGTGATCGAACGTACATTGGGCGTAGCAGCCTTATCTGTCACACAAGTATCGACATCGGCAACGACGTGATCATGTCCTGGGGAATCACCGTTGTCGATCACAATTCTCATTCGATCAATTGGTCGAAGCGATCGACCGATGTCGCCGACTGGGCCAGAGGGACGAAGAACTGGGAGCAGGTGAGGCGCCGTCCAGTGCGCATCGGAGACAAAGTCTGGATCGGATTCAACGCAAGCGTGCTGATGGGCGTCACCGTGGGCGAGGGTGCTGTCATCGGCGCCGGTTCGGTCGTGCGCAGGGACGTGCCTGCGTATTGTGTCGTCGCGGGAAATCCCGCAATGGTCATCCGGGAGCTGTCGAACGATGAGCGGTGAGCCGAGTTTCATTACTTGGGAGGCCGCCGTTCGCTGGCTGAGAAAGCAGCCCGACAAGGTCGAATTGGTGCGTGCGGCGTACTACGACGATCCGCTCCTCGCCGCCTGCGAGCGATACCGAAGCAGTGAGGAATGGGAGACCATTCGCGCGTGGCTGCGAGGCCGCATTGGCAGTGCGCTCGATGTGGGCGCCGGCCGCGGAATCGCCAGCTACGCACTCGCCAAGGAAGGCTTCGCAGTTAGTGCCCTCGAGCCCGATCCGAGTTCGCTGGTCGGAGCGGGGGCGATACGTTCCCTTGCACACGATACCGAGTTACCAATTCACGCCGTGGAAGAGTTCTCGGAGCGGCTACCGTTCGCCGATGATTCATTCGACATTGTCTTCGCACGGGCGGTTCTGCATCACACCACGGATCTCAAGGCCGCATGCCGGGAGTTCTATCGCGTGCAGAAACCGGGAGGGCTGTTCATCGCGGTGCGCGAGCACGTGCTCTCCAAGCCTGAGGATCTTCCAGCGTTCCTGGACGCGCACCCGCTGCACAAGTTGTACGGGGGGGAGCACGCCTTTCTCCTGAACGATTATCAGACGGCGCTCGACCAAGCGGGTTTCGAGACGGATGCCGTGCTGCGACCGCTCGAGAGTCCCGTGAACTATTCTCCGAACACCAAGGTCGATCTCCGCGATGAGATCGTTGCGCGGTTGTCGACGGCCGTCGGAGGGAGCGGCATCTGGGAATCGCTCCTGACGCCGACATGGGTGCTGAACGGAGCACTTCGAGCAATCTCTGCATTCGATTCCCGGCCCGGGCGTCTCTATTCGTTCGTTTGTCACAAGCCAAGGTAGGGCATTGGGCACATTCTGGATCACCGGCGCAGGTGGATTCATTGGCCGGCACACGGCGCGGCATGTCAGTCGCGCGGGACACGCCGTATATGGCATTGGTCACGGGAACTGGCCGAACCTCGAATCATCCGCATGGGGCTTGAGCGGATGGCTGAATGGTGACATCGACGCGTCGAATCTCGACGCGCTTCGCGTCATGGGTGGCGATCCCTCACACGTCATCCACCTTGCGGGCGGATCATCGGTGGGATTGTCGCTGGATAATCCACTCGAGGATTTTTCGCGATCGGTCGCAAGCACGGCACGGCTGCTCGAATGGATGCGGACCAACCAGTCGACGGCTCGCCTGACATCGGCATCGAGTGCGGCCGTCTATGGGTCTCAGCAACGCGGGCAGATCCCACCCACCGCGAGAACGCAACCCTTCTCGCCGTATGGACATCACAAGCTCATGATGGAACAGCTCTGCCGGAGCTACTCGGAGGCCTTTGGCATCCGCTGCTCAATCGTGCGGCTGTTCTCTGTCTATGGCCCCTGGCTTCGCAAGCAGTTGCTCTGGGACATTTGTTCCCAGCTCGAAAATGGTGCGGAGCTAATCGAACTTGGGGGTACCGGGGATGAGCTTCGCGATTGGATCGAGATCCGCGACGTCGTGAAGGTCATGGAAGCGGCTTCAGCGATCGACGGTGATAGCGTCATCGTCCTCAATGGCGGCACCGGTCTCGCGACTCCCGTGAAGATTGTGGCAGACGCGGTGATCAGGGAATGGGGCTCGCACGCACTGGTCACGTTCTCGGGCGAGAGCCGTCGCGGCGATCCATTCAGCTTGATCTCTACGCCGCCGTTATTCGCCGACCGCAGTGTGTCCTGCGAGATTGGTCTGGACGACGGAATTGCGACCTACGTGAAGTGGTTCAAGAAGCTCAGGGCGGCATGAACCCCATCCGCGTCGCGTTCACACCGATCGGCGGCGCACGCTGGACCGGTGGATACAATTACCTCGTCAACCTGCTCAGCGCGATCGACAGGTACGAATCGCATCGGGTTCGGCCCGTCCTATTCCTGGGCCCGAGCTACAGTGAGAGCGAACGGGCGCCCTTCCTCGCGATGAAGTACGTCGACATCGTGCAGTCCTCGCGATTCGGCGTCAGTCGCTCCTGGTCGGGACTGGCATTCGCGTTAGCCACCGGGCGAGCGAGGCAGGCGCTGAGGACGTTTCGGGAATACCACATCGACGTCGTGTTCGAGTCTGCCACGTTCTATGGATGGCGCTTTCCCATTCCGACCATCGCGTGGCTACCGGACTTTCAGCATCGTCGGATGCCCGAGCAATTCGGGACCATCGGTTACTGGCGGCGGGAGCTTGGCTTCCGTATGCAGGTTGCATCGGGGCGTGTGATCATGCTGAGCAGTGAGGACGCCCGCCGCGACGCCGAGCAGCTCTATCCAGGCGTGCGACGCACCGCGAAGGTCGTACGCTTCGCCACTCACATCAACCCAGCACTGATGGAAGCCGAGCCGAGGCACGTACTCGATCGCTACGATCTTGGTCCGGGTTTCTTTTTTTTGCCGAATCAGTTCTGGATGCACAAGAACCACGCGATCGTCATTGAGGCGCTGGGAATTCTGAAGCAACGTGGTGTGAATGTCATCGTGGCGGCGACTGGGGCCGGCGGGGATCATCGGCACCCACTTCATTTCGAACGTATCAAGCGTCGTATCACTGAACTCGGGCTTGCACAAAACTTTCGCCTGCTCGGCCTGATTCCGCGCGCCCACGTCGTGTCGCTCATGCGCATGTGCCGAGCGTTGATCAATCCGTCATTCTTCGAGGGGTGGAGCAGCACAGTCGAAGAAGCGCGGGCGCTCGGGGTCCCAATGGTGCTCTCGTCGATCGCCGTCCATCGCGAACAGCTGGGAGATCGAGCGACGTACTTTGCCCCCGACAATGCGAGCGAGCTCGCGGGTCACCTAGAGGCAATGCACGGACGACTGCCTGCATCAATCACCCCGCGCACTTTCGATCCGGCCGCTGACGAAAATGTCCGCCGGTTCGCGGCGAACTTCGTCGACACCGCGACCTTTACGCTCTCAAGAAGCGAGGAACGGGTTGGTGGCTGACCGGCCAGCGGGAGTGGTACCATGAATACCGTCGATGTCAGTATGTTGCGAGATGACTCGAACAACTATGGACGCCCCACCTCACTCTATTCTCTTTTTCAACCGATTCTACTGGCCCGATGTCGCCGCAACCGGCCAGATGCTCACGGACCTCGCTGAGGACCTGGTGGTCAAAGGTTGGCAAGTCACCGTCGTCACCAGCCAATCCGACTACCATGCCGGAGCCGCCGATCTTCCGATCTCAGAAGAACACAATGGCGTGCATATCCGGCGCATCGTCGGAACGCGGTTTGGTCGAGGCCGCATAGCCGGGCGGCTGCTCGACTACCTGACGTACTTCCTTGGCTCCGCTGTGCAGGGCGTGAGCAGGCCACGTCACGACGTCTACGTGGCTCTCTCGGATCCCCCGTTCATCATCAGCGTCGCGCTGCTCGCGGGACGCATCAAGCGCGGAAAGGTCGTCTATTGGGTGCAGGACCTTTTTCCCCAAGTCGCCGCGGCACTCGACGTGATGGACAGCCAAGGCATCCTCTATCGCGCGCTCCTCGCAGTATCCGGGTGGCTCAATTCGCACGCCGAGCTCGTGATCGTTCTCGGAGGGCAAATGGCGAAGTCGATCGCTGGGGCCGGAGCGCATGGTGAGCGTATCGCCGTCGTGCAAAACTGGTCGGACTCGCGCGCCATCACGCCGATGGCAAGTGCAGACAATCCGTTCGTGGCGGCGAACGGGTTGGTAGGAAAATTCGTCGTGCTCTACTCCGGCAATGCCGGCCGCGCGCACCGGTTCGATGCCTTGGTTTATGCCGCACGAGCCCTTAAGGGCGAGCCCGACATCGTCTTCGTCTTCATCGGCGGCGGCCATCGTCTTCCCGAGGTAAAGGCTGCGACGGCCGGCCTCGGGAACGTGAGATTCCTTGGCTACGTTGACCGCGAGGTGCTGGCCTATTCGCTCTCGGCAGCATCCGTGTCGGTCGTCACGGAAGACACGCGCGTGGTTGGCACGCTCGTACCGAGCAAGACGTACGGAATCCTCGCGAGCGGCCGCCCAGTCCTCTTCGTCGGAAGCCCCGAGAGCGACGTTGCCGCGGTGATCACCAGCGCACGTTGCGGTGTGTTGGTCGGAGAAGATGACGGGGAGGGTGTCGTGAACGCCATCAGGCAGTTGAAGAATGACCCGGTCCGCCTGCGCGAGCTCGGAGCAAATGCGCGGCGCGCTTCCGTTGACCTGTACGATCGTGCGCATGGCACTCGCAACTGGGAACAAGCGGTGCTTCGCAGTTTCACCTAGAGCGAGAAGCGCAACCTCCGCCTAAGTACCAAGTCGCGCGTCTGCCTGATGGGCGAGAAACCACGCATACGTCCGCTCGATGCCCTCCCTGATGCCGACGCTCGGCGCCCATCCCGTGAAATGCAGCCGCGACGAATCCAGCAGCTTTCTCGGCGTCCCGTCCGGCTTGGTCCGATCGAAAATGAGCTCGCCAGGATAACCAACCACTTCTCGAACCATCGTCGCAAGCTCGCCGATCGAGATGTCGTCCCCATACCCGATATTGACGATCTCGTTCACTGCATCCGGACCACCCACGATCTCGCCATCCGCGCCGGGCTCGCCCCACACGTTCATCATGTGGATTGTCGCGTCCGCCATGTCATCGACGTGCAGGAACTCTCGGCGCGGCGTACCAGAGCCCCACACCACCACCTGCGGATCACCCGCCAGCTTCGCGTCGTGAAAGCGCCGGATGAGCGCCGGCATCACGTGACTGTTCTGCCCCTCGAAGTTGTCTCCTTCGCCGTACAGGTTCGTCGGCA
>JAQBPY010000032.1 GCA_028287285.1 Gemmatimonadota bacterium | reverse complement strand
CCTCAGCTATATGGCAGTCGAGTCGATCAACGGAACGTCGTTGATAGAGCGAGGATTGAGCCTCGCGGCGAGTGTTTGCTGGGTCATCGCAGCTTCACGCGTGTTTGAGCGCTATGCGAGGCTTCTGCTTGTAATCGCACTATCCTTCGCCGGCCTTGCCATGTGGTCCTTGCGAGGACCTGCTGGCATGTCGCTGCCTGGCTGGCTTGACGTTTTGGTAGTGCTGTTCGAGGCGTTCGCTATCGGATGTCTATACAAGATTTACGATCGGTTAATTGCGGCGACTCAGTTGCCCTTGAAACCGCTTGGATGGCCAGTTTCGCACTGGCGTCATGCGGAATTCATTCGGCTGCTCCCCATCGGGCTCATCTTGTACGGCGTGATTCAGCCCATAGGCTTGATCATTTCATCGGACATGCCGGGGCTAGCACGTGTCGGTCTGAGTATCGGCTACTTCGGCGGGCTCGTCGCAAAGATTCTGATCGCGACCGGGCTGTTTTCGCTCTTTCTCGCTTCTTCACAATCGCTCAACGTGGAACGAGGAAAGCTTGAGCACACGCGTAACATCCTTGGGCGGTTAAGCCACGAGGCCGGCACGCCCCTCGCTGAAATTGGCGTTACCCTCCGGCTAGTCTTTGCTGCGCTGAGGAATAAGACACCCATGCAGCCGCATCTGTATGAAATTGAAGGCGTTCTCCATCGCCTTCATGTCATAATTACCGCCGCGGAGGCGGAAGTGCTGGAAAGCAACTTGCCCTCACCACTACCTGTTGCGCCGATGCCTCTACCGCATCGCATTGCCAACTTGAACGTTTTAGCGGAACGAGCGCTTGCTAGCGTGAAATATGCACGCGTAGCCGAGGCGAGTATCACCGATTGGATCGTGCGGTATTCTGGCAAGTGCTGCATTAGCTGTAACAGCGCAGAAATCATTCAGATTATCGGAAACCTTCTGCGGAATGCGCTCGATGCCTTGGCGGCGAATCCGCCTGATCTTGACAGAGAAGTTATCGTCACTACTCGCGCCGTTCGCCAGTCTGATGGGAACAGTCAAATCGTCGAGCTCTCTGTGCTAGACAACGGAGAGGGCGTAGCCGACCGCGTACGTGATACCATGTTTTCGTTGGGGGTATCGACTCGTGGACGCGGCAATCGAGGTCACGGATTGGCGATTGTCACGGAACTGCTCCGAGTTAACGGTGGGTCGGTGAGCGTCACGAGCCCTGCTTGGCCAATCGCGACTCCGACACGGGGAACGCGATTCACCATCCAGTTTGCAAAGACTTCATGCAAGGAGCAGTCATGAGTGCAGGCGGCATGACCATAGTAAGACGCATCGGCTTTATCGACGACAATCACGTCATGCGACAACTCATGAGCCGACTGAACGAAGCGCACCATAGCCCTGCCCATCTCATGCTAACGGCAAAGGCACAAGACGCCATCGGATGGGTGAGAGACGGTGTGTTGGATGTGCTCATCGCCGACCTAAATCTTGGTGAAGAATCAGGCTTAGAGATACTTCAGCGGGCCCGGCGCATCAATAAGAGCCTTCGGCTCGTTCTTTATACTACCCAGACTGCTGCCGGGCGCGTTTCTGGAGAGCTTGCTGACATTGACGCTAAGCATTACGAAAAGCACGATGGCCTTGTCGATATGATGGATGAGGTCTTCGGTATCAATGTCGACGATGGTGATTTGAACATAGTAGGCACGCCGGACCTGGAGCATGAGATGGTGGGTGATATTGAATTCGAGCGTTCTATCGCCGAGACGTTTGCGAATCACATTCGTGAGTCGCGCGATTTGACCGCAAAGGTCCTGAGCGGACCCGACTCGTTTTCGCTAGCAGAATTGCTTGATGATGTGCTCAAGCTTCGGCCGCGTGGCAAGAAGTACATACGTGCATGGCTCCGCGCAAATTTGAGCGCTAATCGAGATGAGTAATGTCCCGGAGGTAGTTATCGCGGTTGCTCAGGTCCCACGGTTTGGCCGTGACGCCGTGGCTGTGTTGGCTGAGGCGCTGGCTCGCTCGCCATTTGTTGTACGTACGATCAATGTCTCAGCAAAAGCTCCGACTGCGCCCCTCGTCCGCAATGATACTGGTGATTGTTTGATTCTGCTCGCCCATCCGTGTCACCAACATGACGGCTTTGCGGTGGAGGGACGTACCGCCTCGGTTGAATGCCTGAAAGCCGGTAGCTGGCGTCAAGATTCAGATCTCCGGCTCTACGCTCACACCTGTAACGGATCTGTCGTATTGGGCTCGCAGGCGTGGCAGGATTCTGTCGAAGAATGGGTGTCCTATGAGGGTTCAATCGAGATTCTCGATACCCCGATCTCAGCCGATTTATGGCTCGGCTTACTGATAGAGATTGGTCGTGACTTCGCGCGCACACACTCACCTGAAGCCGCCATCGCCTCAATCGAAGGGCTCTATCGTCGTGCCATTAGAAGTGTCGATCAGATGTTCTCGCTTGGTGACAGTAGAGAGGTGATGAAGGCCACTCTGCAATTGGCGGCCGATGCACTGTGCGCGAGTTCTGAGTAAAGCGCGTCGGACAGTATTCCCGTCCGTTCGACACAGTGGACGTCAAGTAAGGACTTAACGGCGCTCTATTATTGACATAACGTCCGAGGCAGCGCAGGTTCGACCTTCTTCGGGATCTGGACCGGCGCCTTGGAAACGCTCCGTCCTCAGAGGACAACGGTCTCGCCACATTGACGAAGAAAGTGGTATCACGATTCTGAACAGATTGGATAACTAGACAAGGGCGCTCCATCGGCGACATTGTTCGCCAGCATCAGGGAGTTGCACCATGCCGAGACGTGCCCATCGCAATCATGCCGCCGCCTTCAAAGCCAAGGCCGCCTTGGCCGCCGTGCGGAACGAAGGAATCCTCGCCGAGTTGGCCAAGCGATTCGATGTCCATCCCGCAGATCACCGCGTGAAAAGACCAGTTGCTGAACGGGACCGCCACCGTATTCGGGGGCGGCGTGCCCACGGAACCGGTCGTGGATGTCAAAACACTACGCGAAGATTGGCGAGCTGGCGCTCGATGATGATTTTTAGAACACGCGCTCAGCAAGGCCGGCCTGCTGAGCGCCACGTGATGATCGATCGCACGCATGCGCTCTCGATCACCCGGCAGGCTGACGCGCTCGGCGCCAGCCGGGGGATACTCTGTCCCACGCCCGATGGGCGACTACGACCTCGCGCTGATGCGCGCGATCGGCGCACTGCACCTCGGCTTTCCCTTCGCCGGCGCGCGGATGTTGCGCCTCTTGCTGCGGGGCGAGTCTCAGGCGTCGGCCGACGTCGCATCGGGACGCGGATGCTCCACATGGGTATCGCCGCGATCTGCCCGCAACCGGGCACCAGCCGTCGGCATCGCGCCCATCCGGTGTACCCGTACTTGTGGCGGCATGGACCATCACCCGTCCGAATGCGGTGTGGGCGATGGACATCACGTACATCCCGACGGCACACGGCGTTGTCTATCTCGCCGCGGTGCTCGACTGGGCGAGCCGGCGCGTCCTGAGCTGGCGCGTCTCGATCACGCTCGACCGTGCGTTCTGTATCGCCGCCGTCGAGGACGCGCTGGCGCGCTTCGGGTGCCCGGAGATCTTCAACACCGATCAAGCGCAATTTACCAGTAGGGCGCTTCATCGGACTTTTCTTGGATCACGGCATCCGGATCAGCATGGACGCAAAGGCTGTTGGTGGGACAACGTCTTCGTCGAACGGCTCTAGCGCTCGCTCAAGTACGAGGAGGTGTACCTGCACGCCTACGATTCGGTCTCCGCCGGGATCAGCCGGAATCAGCCGGAATCAGCCGGAATCTCGGCTTCTACAATACGTGTCGTCCCCATTCTAGCCTCGAAGACCGCACCCCAAACGCGGCTTACTTCACCGCACAACCCGCTCGCTGCAGCGGCCTGATCCCAGCTCACGACTCCTGTTATCTCCACTAAAAGGACCCCTCCATTTCAAACGAGATGTCTGCTTCTGTTTGCTGCCCTACAGCTTCTCAGTATTCACGAGAATTCATCGGCTACTCATCCGAGTCCTCCTCGTCGTCATCCTCGATCGGAGCATCGCCGCCGATTAGAAGTATTGCTTTCCCCATTGCAGATGCGATGACTTCAAGTAAGGCCAGCTTCCGCGCATCCATAAACCCGGTGAAGTCGTCTGCTCTCAGGAGACTCGGAGCAATTAGATGGGACTCAAGAATTTCATCCTGCTCTCTTTCTGATATTTGTACCTGTGCGTGTGTTTGAATCTGCTGGAGATACTTTGACGGTGCCTTTCCACCAATCATCCGATTGGCCTTATAGGAAATCGCCGTCTTATTTATGATAGAGTTGAAAACTCTTGGTACAATGCCGTGAGCGCCACACCAGTCCTTGGGAAAGATGTGATGTATGTCGATCTTAATTTCATCTCGATCGAGATCGACCATACGTGCTTTCCAGAAGAAATCCTTTGATCCTTGCCGTTGGAGCAGTACATAGATCCCGCGATACGCCGCACTCGTGCGCGTCCGAAGCGTGTCGAGTCGTGAGGGCTGAAAGCCTGCGGCAGACACTGTTATTGGTTCTGGAGCATCAGAATCATCGATCCACGCGAGGACATTTTGTAGATCTAGTGCAATTCTTGTCTCTACTGCTCCACCATACAGTTCGCCGAGAACTCCACTCCAATACCACCGAGCCAGTTTTTGTTTTACAACAGGCTCTAACCACCTGTCCCCCAAGTGAACCATTGTGGTAGCTAGCGGGATGAGCTGGCTACGGTATGGCAAAAACTTTGGGTGATAGAAACCCTCCATGCGTAGAAATTGATCGGCTCTAAAAAAACCGTTCATCAACTTGTCCGCCCATTTCATGTACGCATCGAGTGGTAAGGCAAGGACGTGTTCACGCTTCGCACTTACGGCGGTAATCTCCTTGCCTCCTTTGCCGGCGGCCACGTCTGCACGTCGCTGTTCAAGGGTGAACAGAAGCGACAGGCCTTGAAGGAACTCGGTCGGTTGAATATCGCGCAGGAGTGGTTTCGCTGCGAACTGCCGATGTCTGCCTGGTATTTTGGCGGTTGTTCTTCCATACCAATCATCTCGAAGATTGAATCCATCGGCAGCGTAGGTTGCTGTCGCGAGTTCAAAAACAGAGAGCGGAACTCCACCCGTATTGACTTTTTCAAAAACGAGACACACAGCTTCTTTACTGGTCTCCTTCTTCAGCTCAATAACGGGTATCTGATATTCCCGGAAGGCATTCAGAACACGTCTTCGAAATTCCATATAGCGCGCGAACTTTGCTGCATCGTGCGCCATCAAACCTTCTTCCCATTCATCGGAATTTAGAATCTGATTGCATGGAAAACAGAAGGCCTCAAATTCCTTGTCTCTTGAGGTAAGATCGAGGATGACATCTCTACCGAAATTCGCACGTAGTGTTCGCCTCTCATCCACCGCGACTATCGCTTCGTCGAGATAGCCGCTACCGGAGAGGGCCTTTTCGATATCAATGTAGTAGAGTCTGCGTACCTCTTTCCCCTTGTCATCCCGTGTACTTACAGGTGCCGTAAGCTTTAGCACCTGCGTGAGAGACGTAAGACGCTGTTGGCCGTCGAGGATGAGGTTTTCTACAAGAACGTTCTGGCTTGTTGAAAGCTCCACCCCTTCAACAAGCCGTATCTGGAACCGCGCAGCCCCACCTGTTTCCAAAAGCATCACGCTGCCTATCGGGAAGGAGCGTGCGATACTGACTAATAGTGATCGTATGTGCGAATCATCCCAGACCCAACCCCGCTGGAAGTCAGGCAGTTGTATTTCACCATGGACAATCTGTTCGAGCAGTTTGCTCAGCGCTGTCTTGGTTGAATCAAAGGTGGCCATCTTCGATTTGCCATTGCCTGGGTTGTTGCGGTCTTCTCGGCCGATCTACCGAAGAGATTCGACCGTTTTCATTTACACATCTGTCAAGTGTAACGCTAGGGTTGTCGTATCGTGATATTGGTTTGCAGTAAGGGAGGACCCACGATCGTTTTGGATGTCTTTTGGAGCGCGGCCCTCGCGACGATTTATAGTCGTGCGAGCGCTCCTATTCTCTTGCTTCGTTTGACATATAGCTCATCAAGGACGAAGCAAAGAATATCATATGCATCCAGAAGGTCATTCTCGGCTACGACGTCAGCATGACTGCCAGCATTGCCGACCCATTTTATAGCCATGAGTTTGTCGGCTAGCTGACCATTTTTCTTCACGACAGCTCGATCCGATGATGCAGCTTGAGCATTCTATGCGGCTTTCCTGTTCTTGGACCGTCGGTGGAATGATTAACTCGCTGCGCGGTGAGGAGTGCTTCAATCACAATGCGGATCTTATTGGCGCACGCCAGTGGATCGCACCAGAATAGCTGAAAAGACTGGGTGACCTCTCCTCGCACGGATTCGGGCACGTCACCCGGAACTTCTATTATGTGGGACGCATCTGTGAAATACTGGGCTTGTAATACTTGACATAGCCACCAACCTCATCGCCGTAGGCGTACCCTCGTTCGTCGCGCACCGTGTACGTACCCGCGAGTGCGATTTTACCAGAACAGTTGGAGCAATCAGGCATGCATGAAAGGCGGCCGTCTATCCACTCTGACCCCCAACCGTCTTCAGTGTGGGCGTCTCCGGATCCCCGCGTCTCCCCTTCGTACAGGGTTTTGCCACGACGCGAAGCTTCGCCGCTGAGCAGTGCGGGCAGGTCCACGGCAGGCTATCTGGCTGAGTGAACGGATCTATCCAAATGCTCCGGTTCAGTGATATGAGGGCTGAGGTCAGGATTGTGATTGATGTCCTGTTTCGCGGGGCAATTGGCAGACTGCTCTAACTTGGGGACTTTTTCGGGACTATTACGACAAACGGCCACCATCTCTGGGTGACCGTTCTCATTTGTAACTCTATATTTCACAACTGTTTCCGCGTATGGCCAGGGTCGGAATCGAACCGACGACACACGGATTTTCAGTCCGTTGCTCTACCAACTGAGCTACCTGGCCCCACTATCAGCATACCGACCAATAGTTTAGCGACCCCGGCCCGGCTGGTGTACCCCCCGGCCTACATCCCGCCCAGCTTCAGCCGAGTCGTGATCCCCCGCAACACCTCCTCCTCCGCCCGCGCCGTGCTCGAACACTGACCGAATGTCCCCGTATTGCCTGAGGCAATAGGCTGCGACGTGGCCGAAAAGTGGACAGCCACCGCCACGGTATCCGCCCGCAACCGGCTCATCTGCGCCAGCAGCACGGCGTGAATCCGCTCATCGTTCGCCCGCGGGCCAGTCATGCTCGATCCGCAGTTCAGGTAGGCGGCCATCGACTGCCCATTCCACTGCCGCATCAGCACCATGGACGTGTCTCCCATCCGGCCCGCCGCCCGATCCAGCAGCGTCAGGTTCACCTTCCGGTCGTTGAAGGTGCTGAGCATGGCCGCCCAAATGGCAGGAACAGGGGCCACGTACTTGGCAACAATGGTATGATCATCGGTCGCCCGGTCGTACGACGTGCTGCGGCCCGGGCCCATCTCTCCGGTCGGCAGCTCGCCACCCGGTCGCGTCACGCTGATTACCGGGCTCGCCACCGTGTCTTCCTTCTGCGCCGGTGCGCAGCCGGCCACCAGCGCAGTCGCGACCAGTACGGCGAGTGACACAGGCAAATGTGCAGCTCCTTTCTTCATGATCCGGTGCGTGAAGGTGAATGGCGGCACCAGCATATCCCATGGGCCGGTGGCAATTGCGTACAAACATATACACCAAATATCCTCACCCCGCCATCGCCAATGGCCTCGGCGGCGCCGGGTGCTGGTGGGCCCATAACGTCCCATACACCCCACCCATGGCGAACAGATGGTCGTGGTCGCCTTCCTCGACGACACTCCCGCGCGCCATGACCACGATATGATGCGCCGCTGCAATGGTGCTCAACCGGTGCGCAATGACGATGACCGTGGTGCCCTGCTCCGCGGCGCGGTGCATCACGTCCAGCACGAACTGCTCGTTCACACTGTCGAGCGCAGATGTCGCCTCGTCCAGAATGAGCACGCCAGGCGCGCGGTACAGCGCGCGGACGAGGGCCAGCCGCTGCCGCTCGCCACCTGACAGGGCGGTCCCACGCTCACCCACCTGCGTCATCCACGACTGCGGCATGCGCTCGATGGTCTCCCGCAATCCAACGTCTGTGCATAACGAAACAATCCGGGCCACATCCGGAGACGGATCACCCAGGGCGAGGTTCTCCAGGATGGTGCCGGCAAACAGGTCGATCGTCTGCGGCACCACGGCCACATGCCGGCGCAGGCTCGCGAGCTCCACATTGGCAATGTCCTGCCCACCAATGGTAATGCGCCCCTGATCCAGCGAATACAGTCGCTGCACAAGCGCGGCGACGGTGCTCTTGCCCGATCCACTCTCGCCCACGATGGCTGTCACACGCCCACGTCCACACACCAGCGACACATCCGCCAACGCGGCCCCTCGACCACCATATCTGAAGCTCACGTGCTCGAAGCGGACGTCGCCCGTCTGTTCGACGTTCAGCGCAACGGGCTCCACGCGCGTCTCCGTCTCGAGCTCCATGATCTCGAACAACCGTTCGCTAGCCGATCGTGCTTCCTCCACCACTCGGCTGAATCCGACGAGTGACAACACCGGCCCCGCAAGAAATCCAAGGAGCGCATAACAGGACATCAGCTGGCCGGCACTCACCTCCTGCGCGAGCGCGCGCGAGGCGCCGATCCACAACAGTCCGATTGTCGCCACCCTGCTGACGAACGCTCCTGTGCTCCCCAGCCAGATGGACGTCTGCGCCGCCTCGCCCGCGCTCCGGAAGAGACGCACGAACTTCGCTTCGGTGCCAAGCGATGCATGCTCCTCGAGGCCAAATCGTTTTACCGTGCCCATGGCCGACAGCGATTCCACGATCTGCGATTCGAGTGCGGCCCCGCGCTCCATGAGCGCACGCTGCTGCCGCCGGTTCACACGTGAGCCGATGGCGTAAAGCGCCGCGTAAAGGGGCAGGGTGCCAACTGTCCAGGCGGCGAGCCGCCAGTCGTAGGTGAACATCATCGCAGTACTGGCCGCAATCACGAGGACGTTCGCCACGGCGTCGACGATGACGTCTCCCACGAACGCACGAATCTTGACGGCGTCGGTGATGCGGGACGTCAGCTCCCCCACGCGCATCCGGTCAAAGAAGCCAAGCGGCAGCGCGAGCAAGTGTCTGTAATAGCCAAGTATCAGGGCGGCGTCGATGTGCTGGCCGACGTGCGTCATGAGAGCGGAGCGCAGCCCGCCAATGACCGTTTGCGCGACCACGATGGCAAGCATGGCGGCGGTCATCACGTGCAGTGGACCAACGCGTCCATCGGCGAGCACGGAGTCCACGATCTGCTGCACGTAGATCGACGTCGCGAGGCCGAGCAGCGTGTACACGAGCGCTCCGGCGAGCGCCTGGGCCAATGCGCTCTTATGTGGTTTCACCAGGCGCCACACCCGTTCGGCGCGCCCCGTGACAGTTTCCGCCGACGAGCCGTTGGGATTTCGCGCGAGCAGCAACAAGGCACCACTCCATCGTGCGTCGAACGTCGCACGCGTTTCGGTGCGACGTTCGCCACCATCCGGATCCATGAGATGGGCTTCGCTTTCGTTCACTCGCTCGACAACGACGAAATGATGTCCACCATTCGCGAGCACGACATGTGCGATGGCGGGTGTAGGCGCATGCTGCAACGATTCCGGTGTCGCGCGGACTCCTTTTGCCGAATAGCCGATCTGCTGCGCGGCATGGGTAAGACCGAGCAGCGACGTGCCGGCCTTGTCGGTCTGCGCGTATTGTCGGAGCCGAGCGAGTGGTATGCGCTGCTTGTGGTATCGGGCGATGCTCGCCAGACACGCAACGCCACAGTCGCTCGCATCGTGCTGCCTGATCCTGGGCACGCGGCGCATCATTGCCCCGTGGCCGGATCGAACCACTCGCGGGCTCGGCGCGTCAGCAGGTGTGCGATGCGCCTTTTGCCAAGGAGGAAGCGGACTTGCCCGTGAAGTCCCTTGCCAAGATACGCGGTGGCGCCATTTGCGCGTCGGAGCGTTGGGCGCGTCGGTGTGAGACGAACGCGGAATACGGGATGCCCATCAGCCAGCGTGTAGTCGTGGGCGACGAATGTGACGACGGCGTCGGCCGCTCCCCACTCGAGGACGTCGTATCCTTCTACCAGGACCCGCGCCGGCATTCCAGCGTGGAGGTACCCCACGTCTCTCGGTGAGACGAGTGCGTTGGCGACGAGCGCGCCGTCCGGCGAGATCGTGGCGATGGCGTCGCCGGTGCGCACCTGGCTGCCGGCGGTGAGCGGCATGATCTCCTCGATGGTGCCGCTTACCGGGGCGGTAATGTATCGCGCGGCGCGTTCGCTGCTTCGCGCAGCCACGTCGCGTTGCAGGTCGGTGATGTGCTGGCGTGTGGTCGCCAATTCTTCGGCCCATGCCGAGCGGCGATGCTCGAGCGCCAGCGCACGATCTTCCCGTGCGCGCGCGAGCTCGAAGTCCGCCGCTTCCAACTCGGCGGGAATGGCAAAGCCCTTCTCCATCAGTCTGGCCTGGCGTTCACGCGTCTTGTCGGCGCGCGTGACTTGCACCGTGCCTTGTCGCCATTCGACGTCGGCAGCACGCGCCGCCGCTCTGCTCTGTTCGAGCTGCAGCACGTCGTAAGGCGATGCCCCATCGACGTCTCGCCCGAGAAGTATCTGCAGATCGGCTTTGCGGCGACGCTGCATTGCGAGTGCACTCGTTGATGCGTCGAGTGCGCGTCTGGCCGTCTCTGGGGAGAGAATTGCGAGCGTGTCGCCTGCATGCACTCTGCTGCCAATGGAAATGGCGATGCGCTCGACCATGCCGTCGGAGGCGGCGTGCAGCGTTTGGCGGTCGATATTTGCGGCGAATGTGGCCGGCGCACGGATGGTGAGGTCGATGTTGGTCACCGCCGCGACGGTTATGGCCACACACGTGGTAACCAGCGTGGCCAGATAGACCCCGCGAGACATGGTGCCATGCTCGGTAAATAGTGCTTCGATCGAGTCGTCAACACCAATGGCGGAAATGCCGACGGGAGGGAGGGATGGCATTTTTTTGGGTTACATGGGTGTGGATGGTATACTCCAATCAGTGGAGCGGAGCACCCGCCAGAGCGTGATTCCTGCGGCAATCGCGACTGTTGCACCAACAGCTGGAATCATCGCGCCATACGGCGTGATCCTCAGCACACCGCTCTCGAGGAGTCCACCCAGGTTCATTGCACTGTGCATGGCTACTGCAAGCCATAGTCGACCCGTCCTGATGACTACAACAGCCAGCAGCACTCCGGCGACGAACTGCTCCGGTGCGCGTGTTGGATCGAGGTGAAGCGCGGTAAATGCTGCTGCGCTGAGACATATGCTCGCCCGGTCGCTCAAGGAGCGACGCAGCTCGCGCAGCAGCATCCCCCTGAAGACGGCTTCCTCAGCGAGTGGCGCGCCAAGACTGATTGAAAGAAGCAAGGACGATATTCCCCATGGTGATGATGCGGCGTGGCCGACAAGGGCGAAGTTCTGTCTCGGGATCCAGTAGTGTTCTGCCATGCTGCATCCGGCGAAGACGAGACCCGCGGTGAGGGTGATGTTCGTGCATGCTCGTAAACGGAGCGGTGCATTCAGGAATACCGCGCCCTGTTGGCCAGCCCAGAAGAAGGCCGCGATGCTAATGAACAGGACCTCGTACGCCAGACCATAGGCCGGGGGCATGAAGATCCAGGCGAGCACCACGACCGAAAGCACTCCCGAGGCGATCAATGCCATGAATATCGCGGTCACGACACCTGTCCTTCTGTTCATCACAGTCAGCTCCATGAGATGGACGGCGGTGGCGGCATCGGATCGATGCCGCCACCGCAGATGCTGCAGGTCACCTGGCGTCTTCTGCGCCTTGACGAACACCCTGAACGAAGTCCGCCGAATACTTGATGCATTCGGAGATCGCCGAACTGATCGCTCCGATGACGATCATCCACGGAATACCAAAGCCGCCTTCGATGGCGGCGCTGTCTTCGTCGCTCAGTACTGCAAATTCGGGATTGTCGGTCATGATGTACTCTCCGGTTGAATGATTGAGGCTGTCTGGACTAGAACCAGCCGTAGCCTTCGATGTACATCGAGGCCTGTCCGCGGCTGGCGTTCGCGTTGATGGCGATAGCCTGCATTGTGCACGTGTAGGCGTAGCCCACAAACCAGCCCGCTGCGTTCGAGAACGGGCCATCTCCCCCGTATGTGGCGCTCGATTCCTGGTCCGTCATGGCGCCAAAGTCCGCGCCGGTCACCGCTTCGCTCATGATGCAGGTCCTCGATGAAGGACACCGGCCGCCGGTCCAGGCACTTGCTGGTTGGCCATCCGGTGTGTGGCGCGTCGTTCCTTCGCTCGATTCGCTCTGTACTGCCCCAGTCAGCGTTCTCCGCTCACGCTACGGCTGGTCCCGCTGAACCACGCAGGTAGTCTCGCCTCCGCGCATGGCGAAAGCGTCATCGTTCCAGCGCACCCCGTCATCATTTCAGCGCGACGATGACAAACGCAAAACAGGCCCCCGCAGCACTGCTGCGGGGACCTGGTCCTCCTACCTGCGTAAGTATCACCTATGTCTACGCAATCCTCCCCGGACGATGGTATGTCTCTCACGGATCACGCGAAGCGCGTGGGGCTCATCATCACGGCGGGGGCCATGCTATCCGCGATCGTTTTATCCACGGTGTAAGTGTGTTCATTACCATGACAGCGGCGGGCATGCTGGACAATGGGCGTCGGAGGCCAGCCGCCGCTACACTGAGCGACCGAGACGGACGATCACGTAGCGCTGGCGGCGTCCTTCGCATTCGCCAGCGTGCACTGGCGCCACGTTAGCAACGCCCCGCGATCACGATGAGCGTGGGGATTTCGGAAAATACGCGACCTCGGGCAAGCCGTCGAAATCAGCATCCTGCGTCCAGACTACGCCGCCGACACGCCTCGCGGTGGCGTAGACGATACTATCGGCCAACGGCAGCTTGTGCGCCGCGCCAAGCGTGGCGGCCGCGAGGGCCAGCGTGGCATCAAGATCGATCACCGTCCCTTGTTGCATCAGGGCCGCCGCCTGGAGCGCATCACTCTCCCCGCGCTGTCGCAGGACGACCTTGAATACCTCCAGTAGGCAGATGGCGGGGACGATCAAACGTCCTACCGTTTCGATCGGGGCGGCAAAGTGCGATGCACCGGCGCCATCGGCGAAATACTCGAGCCACGCCGAGGAGTCGACGACGTTGGGACCGGAGCGCTTCGCCGGGGCAATCATACGCGATCGCGGTCTCGGCGCACGGACGTATCGATCCCCTGCAGAAAACCACGCATGCTTTTCAGCGCACGAACGGGGATGAATTCGATACGGTTCTCGTAGGCGAGTGCCTGCACCTTCTGTCCGGGCTCGAGGCCGAGGCGTTCCCGGATGTCCCGGGGAATGACGACCTGGAATTTTGGGGAAATCGTGACCACGTCCACAGATACTCCATCGATAGAGATATCGTACAACGATATCGTAATCTATCGTGACATCACCATACTGGAAGAGACGTCCGTGGTATGCGAATACACGTCGAGCACCACCAAACAGGAGATTCTGCACTAGCCGCTGGGACGATTTGCCATCGTAGTTCGTGAAGACCACGACGCTGGCACGAGGCCGAAGCCGTAACCTTGCTGTACCCGAGCGCAAATGCGGGATCAGCAGTTCTCGATGGACAGTACGACATCTGCCGCAGGCCAAGGGGCTTGAAGAACTGCGCGGCGAGATAGTCCGCGTATTTCTGTTCCGACGCCTTCTCGATCACCATGCCGACGAGGTATAGTCGTGGATGCCCGACGTGTGCGTTAGCAGCCGGCGGATCGACAGCTTCTTTCCCTGGAGCGGAACTGCGGCACGTCGTAAATCGTTGCCCGCGAAACAAATGCTATCTGGGAACAGCGTGTGGCAGCGCGAGCCACCACGACCTCCTCCATAAACGCAAAACAGGCCCCCGCAGCAATGCTGCGGGGGCCGTTCGTTTGCAACGCCGGTTCTTAGAAGCTGTACCGGATCGATGCCTGAATCGTGTACAGCGAACTGATGTTGTTCGAGTTGTACGCCGAAAATAACGGATCGAAAGTATAGATGCCACGCGCCAGGTTGCTGTTGCCACCCGCCGGCGTGCCCGTCGGCAGCAAGTTGCCGCTCTGCGTCAGCAGGATCGTCGCACTGCAGATCTGGCCGCACGTCGCACCCTGATCCGAGAACTGCTGCTTGCCCCAGTTCTTGTTCAGCAGGTTGCCAAAGTTGATCACGTCGAGGCGCAGCTGCAGGTTCTCGAACTGCTTGCCTGCAATCTTGCCCAGCGACTGGCCAACGGCCACGTCCACTTCGTTCACCCAGGGATTGCGGCAGGCGTTCCGCGTCATGATCGTGCCGCGTGCTTCATTCAGGCAGGGCGTGTTCTTGATGAAGTTCTCGAACGACTGCGCCATGTTCGCTGCCGTTGCCTGCTGCGCCGCGGTGCCGTTGAAGCCCGTGAACAGGATCTCGTTCTGGTCCGTGCCGGTCTTTGGGATGTACACCAGGTCGTTCTGCGTCTGGCCGTCGGCGTTCGCGTCGCCGGCACCGGTGCCGCTGACGATTCCGTAGACGTAGTCATACGGTGCGCCCGAACCGCCGGTGTAGATGAACGATACATCCGTGAACGACTTGAAGCGGTACGTGCCGGTCGCGATGATGCGGTGCGGCTGGTCGTACTTGGAGCGGCCAAGGCTCATGTCGTCGAGATTGCCGCTCACGTCACGCTGGTACCGGTAGTTCGACCCTGCCGTGCTGCTCGTGACGGACACCACGTCCTTCGACACCTGGTGCGTATAGGCGAGCGATCCCTCGAAGTTGTCCGAGAACGACTTCTGGAGCTGGCCGGTGACGCTGTACGTGTAGTCGCCCGATGAGTTGGTGAGGTCGAGCACCGCCTGACGGCTGCCCTTGACCGCCGCCGTGCCGCCGGTTGCCGTGAGTGTGCCATAGAGTACGCGACCGTGGACGTCCACGCCCTGCGGGCCAGCGAGGGCGAGATTACGGTAGAACGCGTTGTTCTGCGACCGCGAGTACAGGCCTTCTACCGTGCTCACGAGACCATTCGCAAAGCGGTGGTCGTAACCCAGCGTCGCCTTCAGGTACTTCGGGCTCTTGAAGTTCGGGTCGATCGTGTTCACTGCGGAGCCAAGAGCCAGCGTCGCGCCCGTCTTAGCACCAAAGGGGGCACAGGACGTGGGCGGCGCGGCAATGTTCGCGGCGTTGAACGCCGGAACGGCCAGCGACGTCGTACCCGTCGTGACACCCGTGCAGGTCAGCGCGGCAAAGCCACTCAGCCCTGAGTTGCCGTACGCGTTGGAGAGGTACACGAACGGCGCTGGTCCCGTAAAGGAGCCAACACCACCGCGGAGCTGGTTCTTCTGGTTGCCCGTCACGTCCCAGTTGAAGCCGAAGCGCGGCGAGATCTGCGGCTCGTGCGGCACGCTGCTCGTCTCACGGTTGTACTCCGTGAGCACCGAGGCGTTGAGCGGCGGCGTGTCGGAGAACACCGGCTTGTCGATGCGAACGCCGAAGTTCAGCGAAAGCACCGGTGTCACCTGCCACGCGTCTTCAATGTATGCCGCATACGTCACGGCATTGATCGTTGCCAGGCCCTTTTCAGGATCTGTCGGGGCCGGCGCGCTCACGACATAGTTGGAGGCCAGTCCCTTGGACAGCGAGTCGAGGCTGCTGAACGTCCAGGAGCCGAGCGAGTTGGCGGCGAACAGGTTGATGGAGCGGTAGTACAGCGCCTTTCCACCAATCGTGAACGCGTGCGACCCGTGCGGGATCGTCAGGTTGTCCGTGAGCTCCACCGTACGCTGGTCGAGCGTGTTGCCCTGCGACGATGATTCCGTACCGGCAAGGAAATTGGTCTTGGTGGTCGCGTTGTCCGTGCGTGTCACGCCGCGAACGGTGATCTGCGGGAACTGCACCGGCACCGTGCGAAAGTCCTTGATCGTTGCGTAGTTGGCCAGGAACTCGTTGTACATGCCGCTCGAGAAGTTCGTGAGCAGCTCGGCAACCGCGCTGTTGGACTTGTTGCTCAACTCGTAACGGTTGGACGTCAGGTTGAAGTTCGGGTTCGCGACCGTCGCAAACCCGCGCGAGAACACCGTATTGTCAGCCGACGCATAGTTGTCGCGCACGACGAGCCGTGTGTTCATCGGCAGGTACGCATCGAACCGGAGGAACGCGTTCTTGTTTGGGTTCTGCTTGGTGATCTGCTCTCCCGTGCCGGCACTCGCAAGACCGTAGCCGGACAGCAGCTTGTTCACGGAATCGACGGACTGCTGCGACACATACTGGTCCGGCGCGCCAATGAACGAGCCCGTGGCGGGCAACTGGCGCTGCTGGATTTCGCCGGCGCCAAAGAAGAACAGTTTGTCCTTGATGATTGGCCCACCAACTGATGCGCGATAGTGCTTCTGGTTGAAGTTCGTGTTGATCGTTGACGTCCGCGTGAAGTTCTGGTTGCGGAAGTCGCTGCCGATCTCACCATGGAAATCATTCGTGCCGCTCTTGGTCACGGCGTTGATGAGCAAGCCGCCAAAGCTTCCCTGCCGCACATCGAATGGCGACAGCAGCACCTGGTATTCCTTCACGGCGTCCAGCGGAATCGACTTCGCATTCGCCGAGGAGCCCGGCTGGCCCGTGGTGCCAAGCCCGAAAACGTCGCTCGACTGCGCGCCGTCGATCTGGATGCTGTTCTGGCGAAGGTTCACGCCGCCGCCGGACAAAAAGCCCGTGGTCGTGGAGACCTGTGGAACGAGCTGCACGAAATCGGAAAAGTTGCGGTTCAGCGTGGGCAGGCGATGCAGCGCCGAATCCGACAGCGTCGTACTCGTGCCGGACTTGGAGGTGTTGATCACGGCATCCGTGGTGGACGCGGTCACCGACACTTCGCCAAGCTGCTGCACTTCACGAATGAGCTTGAAATCCTCTCGGCGGGTCTGGCCGAGGGAGATCGTGATGCCGTCGCGCGTCATCGGCGCGTAGCCGATGCGGCGCACCGTGATGCGGTAGTTCGAGTTCGGCTCGATACCCTGAATGATGAAGAGGCCCGACGAGCGCGTGGTGGTGCCGACGTTGTATCCGGTCGTCGTGTTGCGCACCTGAACCTGCGCCGCTTCGATAACGGCTCCGGTGGCATCGGTCACGGTGCCGGTAATGGCGCCGGTGGTCACGCCCTGTGCGTGCACCGCCGACGCGGGAATGGCGAGGAGCGCAAGAACGGCCGCGAAGCCGAATAGCGTTCGGATTTTCTGCATGAAGACTCTCTGGGAGGAGAAGGAAGGTGCCAAAAGCTAGGCTACCGGAGCGTGCTGGAGCAAGAGAGGATCGTAACCGATGGGTCACACGCCGGCGGCGGAATGCACACGCTGACGCCCGCGAGAATTGGTTGCTCTAACTAATGAATGACCCCGCGATCCTGCACCCGCGTCACCCAGTGCGAGCACCGACGTGCGCCGTAATCACGCTCTTGATCCCGCCGCGGATGTTGAAATCCCCCTTGACCTCCATCCACGCCGGCTTCACCACGGCGGAGAGGTCGTCCAGGATGCGGTTGACGGCACGTTCATAGAAGATGCCGTCATTCCGGAAGCTCCACAGGTAGAGCTTGAGACTCTTGAGCTCCACGCACACGTCGCCAGGCACATAGACGATGTGCATCGTGGCAAAGTCCGGCGCCCCCCCCTCGAGCTGTTTCAGGTCGCCCGCATCACCTTCAATACCGCCCAGCGGACAGAGCGACGTGAACTCGGGGCACTCCATCGCGATCTCGTACGGCCGCCCCGGACAGGGGTTGGGGAAGGTCTCGAGCAGGTCTGGTCGTGGCATGCGCGAAAATTAGCCGCTTTGCGGTCAAATTGACTATGGCGCATAGATGAAAACTATCTTATAATGGCGTGGTGCCGGTCCCCTCTGGGTCGGCCGTTGCCGCCGGGAGAACGGCCTGGCGGTACTGCCCCCTGGCAAGTCCAGGGGGCTCTTTTTTTGAGCTGTGAGCTATGAGCCGCCAGCTACCAGCTTGTTCCAGCGGCCAGCGGAAAAGGAATGAGCTTCCGGCGGCCAGCTCGCGCTTTCGGCCCCGAACCCGAGCATGGGCTGGAGCCTGGGCTAAATACAGGTACCTCAGTATATCTGTTGAGGCTCTTAGCCTTCCCCGCGCAGCCGCCTGGCCATTTCGTCGAGGACCGCCCGCTCGTCATTCGACAGCGAGTCCAGCCCCGTCGACGAGATCTTGTCCAGCACCCGATCCAGCTCCGCCGCCCGCGCCTCGCGCGATGACCGCACCGGCGTGATCGTCGCCCGGGCCACTGGCCGCTTCTGCGCCGCGACCGCCTTGCTCTTGGCCACGATCTCGTCCACTTCGTCCCGCTGGGCCCGCGCGCGCGGCAAGGTACGCGGGATGGCCCGCGGGGGTGTTTCCTCGGGGTAGTCCGGCGCCGGCGAGATGCGCTGCCGCAGACGGTCCAGGCTCGTGGCCGGCGGCGTATGGAAGTACAGCCACCCGAACGCCAGCCCGCCCATGTGCGCCAGGTAGGTCAGGCGGTCCCCGCCCGTGGCGGGATCGGCGGCGCCCAGGAGGCCCAGCACCAGATTCGCCACCAGCAGCAGTAAGACCAGCGTCCAGGCACGAATGGGCATCACACCCAGGATGGCCACCTCGTCGCGCGGCCATTGCTGCCAGTACGCGAACATCACCCCGAACACGGCCGCCGATGCACCCACGAGAATGCCACTGCGCACGAACAGCAGGTGGAACATCGCTCCGCCCAAGCCACACCACAAATAGTAGAGCGTGAAGGCGCGCGTCCCCATGGCCGCTTCGAGCCGAGGGCCAAAGAGCACGAGCCCATACATATTGAGCGCCAGGAGCGGAAACCCCGGATGCACGAACATGTAGGTAAGTGCGCTCCACAGTGTCTTCTGGAGGCTCTGGTCCTGGAAACCCAGCACCGCGAAGGCGTCGGCGGCGCTGACGAGCGTCCACTGCAGGAACAGCCCGGCGACGTTGATCGCGAGCAGCACACGAACGCCCTGCGTCATGCGTGGCGTTTCGTGCTCGTCGAACTGGAGGGGAATCGACATCGCGATGCTGTGAGCAAATGCTGAACCGAAGCTGACGAACGTGCCCGCGCCCTGCGGCCACTTCCTTAGAACGTACTAACCGGATCGTGCGTTGCGGGTTCCGGAATCCTGACCCCACGCAGCGGCCACCGGCCACCGCGGCAGGACGCGGACGTCGCCGTGCACGGCCATTGCCTGCTCCAGCCACAACACCCAGCGCCGGTCGTGCTCCATTGCCAGCTCTGCCGGTGGATGCACCACGATCTGGGTGCCCGCGCTGGCCTTGTGTACCTGCTCGACGATCCGCAAAAGCGGGGCGTCACTGGTGTTCGACACCGCCATGATCGCCACGGCGTGATCCACGGGCGCCTGCGCCGCCAGGTCGATCGTCGCACAGGTCCGCTCAATGGACGCCGCACCTTCGCGCCCGTCCAGCGTGACCTGCACGAGTGAAAGTGTCGGCAGAAGCGCCTCGAGAGCTGACGGGCGCTGGCCGTCATGATCGAGCATCACGGGCAGCGGACGGTTTTGGCTGTTCTGGTTGTTCTGGCTGTCCGGGCAGTTCTGCTGGAATACCGCGATCAAGAACTCCGCTTCGACGAGCGCATCGCGCCCAATGATCGCCACCGAGTGGTACTTCGACCGCGCCGTAAGCCGCTTGAGCTCGCCCTGAAGCGCCGCCGCCGAATAAATCGTGGCGGTCTCGGCTTCTCCGGCAAATTTCACGAACAGCTGGCGGCGTCCCGACCATGGCCCGATGGTCTGCAGTCCGGCCGGGATGCCTGCCAGTGCAGCGCTGAGACCGGGCAGCCTCACGGCGTCCTTGCTCATGCGCCCGATGCGAGCGCGAGCAGTGCGATGCGCTCGCACAGCTCGGGGAAGGTGATCCCAGCGGCAGCGGCGGCCTGGGGAACGAGACTCGTTGCAGTCATGCCCGGTAATGTATTGGCCTCGAGACAGTAAAAGCCGCCGTCGGCCGCCATGCGAAAATCAATGCGTGCGCAGCCGCTGAGCTTGAGGGCCGCGAAGGTACGTTTTGCCGCATCCTGCACGGCTGCCGCCTCGGCCGCCGAGAGGGCGGCGGGAAAGATCTCCTCCGCCATGCCTGCCGTGTACTTGCACTCGTAGTCGTAGATCTCCTTTTTCGGGATGATCTCGCCAACCGGAAGCGCGTCGCTGCCCAGGATGCTCACCGTGAACTCGCGCCCGGCGATGAACTGCTCGAGCATCACTTCGTCGTCGTGCTTGAATGCTTCGGTGATGGCCGGTGCGAGCTCCGCGCGCGAGCGCACGAGCGAGAGTCCAACCGTGGAGCCCTGCTTGGAGGGTTTGACGATAAGGGGAAACCCCAACGTTCCTTCGACGTCGGCTTCGTTGGGGTACGCAAGGGGATCGGTGGCCATGATCCAGTTCGCCGTCTGCACCCCCGCGGCACGCATGAGGTGCTTGGAGAGATCCTTGTCCATGGCGAGCGCGCTGGGCAGGTGGCCGCTGCCGGTGTACGGCACGCCGGCAAGGTCGAGCATCGCCTGCACGGTGCCGTCTTCGCCGCGGCCGCCGTGCAGCGCGAGAAAGGCGACGTCGCACTCACCGCGCCTGGGCAGCCGCGCCGCGGTGTCCGCGACGGACTCGGAGCTCATGCGCGCCAGCTCTTCCGGCGTGGGCGGAGTCTGTTTGACGACGCCCCCGGCGAGCATCCGTGTCTCCTCGTCCTCGCTCAGCGCGCCCTTGGCGGTGTCGACGGTACTCACCGAGTGTCCTCGCGTGCGCAGTGCCTGCGCGATGCGCAGCCCCGAGGCCAGCGAAACATCACGCTCGGACGAGGTCCCGCCCATCAGTACTGTTATGCGCACCGTGCTTCCTGTCTGAGTGGTTTTGTGAGACGAGCGGTCAGTCGGTCAGTCGGTCGGTCAGTCGGTCGGTCGGTCGGTCGGTCGGTCGGTCGGTCGGTCAGTCGGTCAGTCGGTCAGTCGGTCAGTTAGTCGGATCTCGATGTCATCCCGCAGGAGTGAGCAACGCGAACGAATGTCGGGAGATAGCCGACCTGCGATGGTGGCCAGACGTGCCCCCTGGCCAAGGTGAGTATCTCCCGACACTCGCTTCGCTCCTGCGGGATGACATCGAGAACTGACCGACTGACCGACTGACCGACTGACTGACCGCCCGCCCACCTACCTATTCATGAGATACGCCAGCATGTCCGACCGCGTCACGATCCCCGCAATCGCCCCATCCTGACGCACGATCACCGCCGGCGTCGCCTTTGATAGCAGCTTCTGGACCGACTCCACGTGTTGCGACGCGTCGATCACCGGGAAAGGCTCGTCCATCACCTCGCTGACGACCGCATCCAGGAAGCGCGAGCTCTCGAGCCCACGCTGTGTGAGCGCATACTCCGTGACGCTGCCAATGCACTCGTTCCCCTCGAGCACGGGAAGCTGCGACACGTTGTGGAGACGCATGAGCCCCAGCGCTTGGCGCACCAGCTGGCCCGGCACGGCACTCACCACGGCCCCCGGCGCACCATCGCCCTTGTGCTCCAGCAGGTCGCCAAGCGTGACCCTGTCCGGCTCGAGGAGCTGGTTTTCGCGCATCCACTCGTCGTTGTAGAGCTTGGACAGGTAGCGCTCGCCGGTGTCGCACAGGAAGGTCACCACGAGTGCCTCGGGGTCATCCACTTCACGAGCGACCTGCAGCGCGACGTGCGTGTTCAGCCCGGACGACCCACCCACGAACAATCCCTCGTCGCGCGTGAGGCGGCGGGCCATTGCGAAGGAATCACGGTCGCTCACTGTCCGATAATCGTCCACCAGCGACAGATCCAACGTCGCCGGAAGCTTGTCTTGGCCCACCCCCTCAATCTTGTAGGGCGCCCCCACCTGCTTGTTCTCACCCTTGCTCCGCCACAGCTCGGCCAGAATCGACCCCACCGGATCTCCGGAGATGATCCTGATTTTAGGGTTCTTCTCCTTGAGGTATCGCCCCACCCCGGTGAGCGTCCCGCCCGTTCCGGCCGACGCCACGAAGTGCGTAATCTTTCCGTCCGTCTGCTCCCAGAGCTCGGGGCCGGTAGTGGCGTAGTGCGCATCCGGGTTGGCCTGGTTGTAGAACTGGTTCGCCAGAATCGCATTCGGGGTCGACTCGGCGATGCGCTTGGCCATCATCACGTAGTTGTCCGGATGGTCATACGCCACCGCCGTGGGCGTGATGATCACCTCCGCGCCAAAGGCCTTGAGGAGCCGCACTTTTTCCTGCGACATCTTGTCCGGCATCGTGAAGATGCACTTGTAGCCCTTGAGCGCCGCGGCCACCGCGAGCCCCACGCCGGTGTTGCCGCTCGTGCCTTCTACAATGGTGCCGCCGGGCTTGAGCTTCCCCGCTCGCTCGGCCGCCTCGATGATGGGCATGCCGATGCGGTCTTTTACCGAGCCGCCGGGATTGAAGAAGTCCGCCTTGCCATATACAGGCGTGCGGATGCCGCGCGTTACCCGGTTGAGCCGGATGAGCGGCGTCCAGCCAATGAGGCCCAGCACGTTGTCGTACGGCTTCGCGTTGTTGTGGCTCATGGAGCGTGTGAAAGTTTGTTCAGGATCGTGTCACCCGGCAGCGCATGTGCTTCGGGGTGACGGAAGTAAACGGGAAAGAGCACGGTGGTCGCCATGGGCTCGCCACGCAGCTTGGCCGGCACGAACCGCAGCTCGCGCGACCCCTTGAGCGCCGCGGAATCCAGTCCGGGATATCCACTCGTCGCTTCGATGCGAGTCGAGTCTGCCTGGGTACGGCCATTCGTGTCGATGAACAGCCGCAACGTGACATTGGCCTGCACGCGCCGCTCATAGAGCGCAACCGGATAGTGAAAGGGCAGCTCGGTGTTGAGCACCTTTGGCACTTCGTCCGGACGCTCGGCGTGCCCCTGAAATGCTTGCGCCATGCGCTGCGTGCCGTCGGTGTCCTTGCACGCGGCAGCACTCAGCAGGGCAACGGCAACGATACGCTTCACGCTTTCGCCTGCTCGATCAATTCGGCAACGAGTTGCAGCGCCGCCAGCGGTGTGAGTGCGTTCACGTCCGTGCCCTTGAGCCGTTCCACGGCAATGTGCGTTGGCACCACGGCAAAAAGGCCGAGCTGGTCGACAGGTGGTGCGGGCTTCGCGCGTTTCGCGTTTGGTGCGAGCGCCGGCACGAGGTGCTCCGCCTCACCCTCGAGCAACGCGAGCACCGTCCGTGCACGCGCAATCACCGGCGCCGGCAACCCCGCGAGCTTGCCCACTTCAATGCCGTAACTGCGATCCGCACCACCGGGCATCAGTCGGTGCAGAAAGAGAATCTGGTCGCCGACTTCCCGCACGCCCACATTATAGTTCCTTACTGCTACTAATTCGTCTGCGAGCTGCACGAGCTCGTGATAGTGCGTGGCGAACACGGTCTTGCAGCCAATGGCGTCATGCAAGTGCTCGCTCACCGCCCAGGCAATGGACACGCCATCGTACGTGCTCGTGCCGCGCCCGATCTCGTCCAAGAGCACCAGGCTCCGGCGTGTAGCCGAATGCAGGATCGCACTCGTTTCCGCCATTTCCACCATGAACGTCGACTGCCCGCGCACGAGGTTGTCGCTCGCACCCACGCGCGTAAAGACACGGTCGCACACGCCAATCGTCGCAGCCGACGCGGGAACAAAACTGCCCGTTTGCGCCATGAGCACGATCAGGCCGATCTGCCGCAGGATCGTGCTCTTGCCCGCCATGTTGGGCCCCGTGAGGATCACGAGGCGCGCATCTTCGACGAGTGTCACATCGTTGGGAATGAACTTGTCACGCGGCATCATCCGTTCGACCACGGGATGCCGGCCCGCCTGGATGGTGAGGTCGAAGCCATCGGTGAGGGTGGGGCGTACATACCCCTCGCGCGCGGCGACGTCAGCCAACGTCGCCAGCACATCGAGCTCCGAGAGAATGCGCGCGGAACATTGAATACGCTCGATCTCGCGGCCAATGGCCGCACGGAGTGCGTCGAACAACATCCGCTCCCGCACCTCGATACGCTCGGCGGCCGTCAACACCTTTTCCTCGTACTCCTTCAACGCCGGCGTGACATACCGTTCGGCACCCGTAAGGGTTTGCCGGCGCTGGTAATCCGGCGGAATGAGATCCTTGTGGGTATTGGTGACTTCGATGAAGTAGCCGAACACACGGTTGTAGCCGACCTTGAGCGACGTGATGCCGGTGCGCGCGCGCTCCTCGGTCTGAATCGCGGCAATGGCGTCCTTGCCGCCGTCGCGCAATGTGCGCAGGGTGTCGAGCTCCTCGTCCACGCCGGCAGCAATGGTCGCTTCGTCGCCCAGCGTAAGCGGCGGCCGTTCCACGAGCGTGGTGCGTACGGACGTCGCCATGTCCGCGCAGCCTTCCCAGCGCGTCATGAGTTGTTCGATGACGCCGGCACCATGCAGCCGCCTTACAGCCGCTTCCACATCCGGCAACCGCGTGAGCGATGCGCCCAGTGCGCCAAGCTCTCGCGGTGTCGCACGCCCTGCCGCTGCCTTGCTGCCAAGACGTTCGACGTCTCGCACCCCGTCGAGCGACGTCCGCAGCGCATCGCGTGCGCCGGCGTCATTCACGAGCGCGGCAACGGCGTCGAGACGGAGGTCGATGCGTGCCCGGTCTACTAGCGGCGCGAGCAACCACTGCCGGAGCAGGCGTGCCCCCATCGGTGTCATGGTGCGATCCAGCACGGCGAGCAGCGTGCCGCTCGTATCCACGCCGCGCAGCGATTCCACCAGCTCGAGATTCCGACGTGTCATTTCGTCGAGCGGCATCACGCCGCCCGCACGCTCCACGGTGGGACGCGCAAGCTGCGGCACACCGGCGGGCTGCATCTCCTTCAGGTAGCGGAGCAACGCACCGGCAGCGGCAATGGCCGGCCCATCAATTGCTTCGAGCCCCAGCCCATCGAGCCCACGCATGCTAAAGTGCCGAGCAAGGTCTTCGCGGGCCATGGGCTCGTCGAATTCCCAGGCGTCGCGCTCGGTCACGAGCACGCCGTCGAGTGCGGACGTATGCGGCAGTGCATCCGCGCCGCGCGGGAGCAGCACCTCACGGGGGGCGAAGCGTGCAAGCATGGTGTCGATCTCTGCGCGCGCCGTTACCGCCAGCCGAAATTCACCCGTCGAGACATCCGCCGCCGCAATGCCCACGACATTGCCGACGACAGCGCCAACGGCGACGACAAAATTGTTGCGCGTGCCGTCGAGCAGGTCATCCGCGAACGCCACGCCGGGTGATATCGTCTCCACCACTTCTCGGCGGACGATGCCTTTTGCGACCTTGGGATCTTCCACCTGCTCGCACACGGACACCCGGTACCCATGCTGCACGAGCCGGCGAATGTAGTCCGGTCCGGCCTTTACAGGAACGCCGGCGAGCGGCACTTCAGCTGCGCCGCCATTGTTGCGCGACGTCAACGTCAACCCTAACACACGGGACGCCGTCTCGGCATCTTCGTAGAACATTTCGTAGAAGTCACCCATCCGGAAAAAGAGAATGGCATTCGGATGCCGTCCCTTGATCTCCCGGTACTGCTGCATCAGCGGAGTGGCAACGGCACCACTCACGGCGTCTTCGCCTGCGGTGGCGGCTCCTCGGTCGTAACGAATGAAATGATGCCGCGTGCCTTGAGCGCGGCCACTTCTGCCGCCGCGGCGGCGCGTGTTGGATAGAAATCGAGCCGCACCCGGAAGGGCTTCGATGTTCCACTTACGCGCGCCGGCACATCGCGCTTTGCGAGCGCTGCCACCAGCCGCTCCGCTTCAGCCTGCGTATTGAATGCCGCGAGCTGTATGGTGTAGATGCCGTGTGGCTTTGCCGCCGGCACCGGCTTTTCCGCGACCGGTTTCTCGACAACAGGCGGCGACTCGACGACGGGGGTTTCCACTCCGGCCGGTTTCTTTTCGACTGGAGTTTTTACAGCCGGCGGCTTTACGGGCTTTGTGATCTTGACGGGTGCTGGAACAACAGGCGGCGGCATGACGGTATCGCGCGGTGGCGTAACAGCTACCTGCGTGGCCGCCTGTGCATCAACCGCGGAGCAGGCGTACCGCGACGCATAGTAGTCGATCTTGTTCTTCTGCTCCACGTCCTTTGCGGCGGCCGACGCCCGCGCCTCCGTGATCATCGCACAGCCCGTTCGCGTATCGCGCTGGTCGAACGCGAGGCCCGCGGCGGCAAGCGCCGCGGTGCTGCGCATGGCGCTCACCGGATGCTCACGGACGAAGCGCAGCATGTGCTGCAACGCCCCCGCGCGGTCACCGCGTGCCTGCTCCAACTCGGCAATGGCCAGCAGCGCGTCGTCGGCATAGTACGACAGCGGATACTCCACGATCACGCGACGATAGTCGCGCTCCGCCTCCTGTGCCGTTTCCGCGAGCGCACCGCGCCAGTAGAGCGCATCGCCATACGCCGTGGTGCCCTCCACCTCGAGCCGCAGCAGCGAGTCCACGAGCGCACGCCCGGCAACGCCATTGCCTTCGCCCACCATGCGCCGAGCGCGCCGGAAGATGGAGTCGCGGGGAGAGGCGGTGGCGGCTGGGGCCTGCGCATGCAGGAGAGGCGCAGAGCATGCCAACAGACACAACAGGAGAAGACGTCGCATTGAGACTGGGAAAGTTGATTCGTTCACGCCGCTCGCCGAGCTGCGCCGGCACCGCACAGCGCGAGCACGAGGGAGGTGAGCATCTGCTCGTCCGACGAGACTCTCGTGTCCTTCAACTGCTCGTCGGCTGTAAGGAGAGTAGCGAGTGCGCTGTCGAGCTGTTCCGCCGTCCACTGCTCGGAGTGTTTCGACCACGCATTGACGGCCTCTCCCCATGGACGACCGGGAAACGCACCCGTCTCCTTGAGAAGGTTCATGTATTCGTTGTAGAGATTTCGCGCCGGCACGCCGCGGGCGCGTGCCGCTTCGCCGTAGGCAAAGGCCAGCATCTGCGTCGCGAGGCTCATCACGAGCGTAACGGCATTCACCTTTGGCTGTTGCAGCACGCCGGGCAACAGCTCGAGCGCTCGTGCAGCATCGCGCGCGCCAATGGCGTCGAGGAGATCGCCCGCTGTTTCTCCCCGCCGAACGCCCACGACCGCCGATACCGCCTGTTCGGTGATCTCTCCATCGGAGAAGCTCGCGAGCTTTTCCAGCTCGACGGCAAGCTGTGCGAGTTCGTCTCCCGCGGCTTCCACCAGGAGCGAGACTGCGCCTGGCGCTATCGATCGCTCGAGCACCGTCTCCACGTGATACGTCACCCACCTGGCCACGCGATCGCCGCTGAGCGGTGCGAATTCAACGGACGTGGAGTGGTCGGTGAGACCCTTGTCGGCCTTGATGCCACACGGCGACACGAGCAGCAGGAGCATGTCCGTGGCCGGCCGCTTCAGGTAGCCGTCAAGAAACTTGCGGGCGTCTTTCTTGAGCTTGTCCACGTCGCGAATGATCGCGATGCGGCGTTCGGCGAGCATGGGCGGAGTGCTCAACAACGAATCGAGCGCCTCGGCGTCCAGCTCCGCGCCTCGGCGCTGGTCGAAGTTGAAGTCTCGCGTCGCGGGATCCACGGCGACGTCGACGATTTCCCTGACCTTGCCGTCCTTGAGAAAATCATCGTCCCCGTAGAAGTAGTAGACGGGGTCGAATTCGCGCTTTTTCAGCGCAGCTTGCAGCGTTTTCTCTCCGGCAGACGCCATGCGAGGAATATACGGCCCCGCGGCGTCGATTTCCCGTCTATGGCCCGGTGGTATCGCTGGCGAAGTGCCACGGCGCCTGCTGGGCGACGAACACCGCAGGCCAGATGGGCATTCCGGCCGGCATCGCCGCAACCAGTGTGGGCACCGTGAGGCCAGCGCGCTCAGGCTCCGGCATGGAGGCAATCACGGGCGTGAGCAGGATGACATTGTCATGCGCGCGGATGCGAGTGGCCGCACCGGCGAGGCCGGCGGCGGCGAGGACACCCGCCGCGATGATCGCATATGTGCTCACCGAGAGCGGGCGCGCACGGAGCCCGTCTTCCACGCTGTGGAGCTGTTTTGCCAGCTGCAGTGAGGCACGCTCCTCGGTCAGCCGTGCCTGGAGCCGCCCCGCAAAGTCCGACGACGGCTGAATGGTTGGCATGTTCCGGGCGAGCAGCAAGGCCCGGCGAACGCGCGTATCGAGCTGGGAGCATGCATCACACAGCCGGCGGTGATTGGCCATGCCATCGAGATCAACGCCGCTGAGCGTGTCGTCGATGTATGCGTCGTGCTTGCGCCGGAACTCCCGACAATTCATGAGGCTGGCTACTGGATAGGGGCTGCGTTCTGCTGCCCTCCGTACACGCGGGTGGGGTAGGCTGTTCCCAAGGTAGTCGGTGAGTCGGTGAGTCGGTCAGTCGGTGAGTCTGACGGCAAGACGGCCGGGATACCATTTGGCACCCGACCGTGACTGACCGACCGACTGACCGACTGACCGACTGACCGACCCACCGCCTAGTCCACAAATGGCTCAATAATCTCTGCGAACGCGTTCCGTGCCCGGTTCAGCCGCGATTTCACCGTTCCCAGGTTGCAGTCCGTGATTTCCGCGATCTCCTCGTACGACTTGCCTTCCAGCTCACGGAGCACGAATACCTGGCGGTGGTGCTCCGGGAGCTTCGCGACCGTGTCTTCCACCAGCTCGCGCAGGTGGCGCTTGCGGAACAGGTCATCCGGGCGTGCCGTGGTGTCCTCGAACTGCAGCGGGCGCTCGTCGTCATCCCAGTTGCCTTGAATCGTCTGGAACAGCACCAGCGGATTGCGCGAGCGGTTGCGCAGCTCGTTCTTGGCCAGGTTCGACGCGATCGTGTATGCCCACGTTGAGAACTTCTTCGAGCGGTCGAAGCGATGCAGGTGGCGGTACACGCGGATGAACACCTCCTGCACGAGGTCCTCAGCCTTTTCGCGGTCACCGATGGTGCGATAGATGAAGTTGAGGAGACGCGTCTGGTAGCGTTCCACGAGTTCCTGGAATGCGCGCTCTTCCCCGCCCAGGAAGGACGTGACGATGTCCGCATCGTCCATGGCGTGCAGCTGCTCGCGGATGGTCGGTGCACGGTCGGCGATTCGCTTCGTTGCGATGGTAGCCATTGTCATATCCTCCAGGTCCCCTGAAACAGGGTACGCTCAACATTCAGGATTCGATTCATCTGCTCTCGGCCTCATTAAAAGCAGGAGTGGTGCCGAGTTCCATCAATTAGAGAACATTTCGTAAGTGCTTGATGTACAGACACTTACAGGCAATTTCCCCCTGTGTCTCAATTCCGGGCAGTTCGCGGCCGTCCTCTTTTGGGTACATAAAGTGAAACTGCCCCCGGCCAGTGTCCACTTTTGACACAGCCGGAGGCAGAGAGGTTGTCGTTCTGGCAGAGATGCTTGTCTACGTCTTGAATCCTGCCGCGAACAGCAAGGCCAGCGCGGTCTTTCCGTCAATGATCTCCCCAGTCGAGATCTTTTCCAGCGCCTCGGAGAGCCGCATCACCACCAACTCGACGAACTCATCCGCTTCACGGTTGGGCTCGCCATGGGTGAGCCCGGTGGCCATGAAGAGATGGATGACCTCATCCGTGAATCCTGGCGTGGTGAGCATGCTCGTGAGCGGCTCGATGTGATCCGCCGTACAGCCGGTCTCTTCCTTGAGCTCGCGGGCGGCACACTCCATGGGCGTCTCGTCACAGTCCAGCCGCCCTGCGGGGATCTCGTAGATGTAGCCTCCGACAGCATACCGGTATTGCCGGATCATCAATACCTGCGGTTCATCGCCCAACGGGCCGCTCAGAAACGGAATGACCGCCGACGCCCCCGGGTGCCGCGCGATGTGCAGCTCACCGGTTGATCCATCCGGGAAACGCACCGTGTCGCGGTTGAGTGTGAAGATCTTTCCCGCGTAGACCTCGATGGTGTCCACCTGCGCGTCCGTGATGGTCGCGCGCTTGGTGGCGCGCAGGTCCTCTGACGTTACCACCTTCGGGCCCTGCTTTGGTGCCGTCAAGCGATCTCCTCGGCCGTAACCACTTCTGGTGTCACACCGGTGACGACTGTCAGCTGTTCCGTGATTTGTGCCGGATCCCCAACAACGACGATCCGCAATTGATCGGGTTTGAGATGGCTCTTTGCGGCCGCAAGCACCCCCTGCGTGGTCACGGCTCGCACCCGGGAGCGGTAGACATCAAAGAAATCATTCGGCAACTCGTGCACGATCATGTTCGCGAGCGCCTCGGCAATGGCTATGGTCGTCTCGTAGCGAATGGGAAATACACCGTCCAGGTAGCTCGTTGCGAGCGAGAGCTCGTCCTCGCTGATGGCGTCCGTGCGCATGCGATCGATCTCGAGCAGGATCTCGCTGACCGCCGGTCCGGTGACGTCGCTCTTGACCGCCGTATGCACCACGAAGGGTCCGTTCGCCCGTCGCCAGTCAAACGCCGACGATGCACCGTAGGTGTACCCATGCACCTCGCGCAGGTTGAGGTTGATGCGTGACGAAAAGAGCCCGCCAAGCACCGCGTTCATGACCATCGTGTCAAAGTAGTTCGGATTGTTGCGCGGGAGCCCTACATGTCCCACACGCACTTCCGATTGCGGCGCATCGGCCTTTGCGACCACGCGCACGAGCTTGCCCGACTGTACGGCGTCGATGCCCGCCGGTGCTGCGGCGGGCATGTCGCCCGTCCAATCGCCGAAGAGGGATTCCGTGAGTGCAACGGCGGCGTCCGTGGTCACGTCGCCCGAAAAGATCAGCGTCACACCGCCCGGCAGATAGCGCGCAGTGTAGAATGACATCACGTCGTCGCGCGTGAGGGCGCGAACACTGCGCGCGTCGCCCGCTTCCGGAGCCGCATACCGCGCCGAGCTGTCGTATACGGCGTGCGAGAACTGCTCGTCGGCAAGACCACGCGGCTCGGCCTGCAGCTGCAACAGGTCCGTGAGCCGCTCTTCCTTCAGGCGTTGTACTTCGCGCTCCGGGAACGTGGGCGTGCGCAGGAGATCGCGCACGAGTCCAAGTGCATCCGCGAGATGGGTGCTCATCGCCGTCAGGGACACTGCGGCGACGTCCCAATCGGCGTGCGCGTCGACGGACGCGCCAATGCGCTCGAACCGGTCCGTGAGCTCCACGCCGTCACGGCCGGCGGCACCCTCGAGCAACGCGCGCGCGGTGAGCGCGGCAACACCATGTTTGCCTGGCTGCTCCACGGACGCCCCGGCTTCGACGAGCGCGAGCACCGTCACGAGCGGCAGCTTTGATACGGGTGCAACAACGACACGAATGCCGTTGGCAAGCGTGCGCTGCTCAAAGTGCGGGAAATGGTAATCGCGTGGTGCGGCAGGTAACGGCTTCTCCGTGGGCGCGCTGGCCACTGCGCCGGCCGTCATGGTGCCTCCGCCATCGCGAGGTCGCTCGATTCGTTGGCTTCCTGTCCTTCACGGGGCACGTAGATCAGGCTCGCCCTGTTCTCGGGCACGAGGCGCTTTCTCGCAAAGGCATTGACCTGTTCTGTCGTTACGGCCTGGTAGCGGGCAGATTGCTCGTTCACCACAGTAGGATCACCAAAGTACGTAGCGAACATGGACAGCTTGTCCGCACGATCGCCGGCCGACTGCAAGGCTTCCACCATTGCGGTTTCGATGAGCGTGACGGCACGGGCGATTTCATCATTCGTCACTCCGTTTTCGATCAACAGATCCAGCTGCTCCGCGACGGCAGCTTCGAGCTGCTCGACTGTCGTTTCCGGGCGCGCCGTGACATCGAGCACGAGCAGATCCGCTCCCTTGGCGAGGTCATAGGTAAAGGCCGTTGCTTCGGCCGCAACCTGTTGCTCCCGCACGAGTGCCTTGTGCAGCCGGCTGCCTTTCCGGAGCCCGAGTATCGCGCCGCACACGCTCGCCGCGTAAAACTCGTTCGTGCCAAAGGCCGGCGAGCGAACGGCAAGAAAGAGCCGCGGCAGCATCACGTCATCGGCCACGACTTCGCGCAGCGCGCCCCCGAACGTTTCGGGCAGCGACATTTCCGGCAGCGGTGGCTTGCCCGCGCCGCGGGGAATGCCGCCAAAGTGCCGCTCGATCATCGCGCGCGCTTCGGCCGGATCAAAATCCCCGGCAATGGAGAGCACTGCATTGTCGGGCGTGTAATACGTGGAGAAGAAGAGCGAGATGTCTTCGAGGCTCGCCGCATCCAGATCGGCAAACGATCCAATGAGCGAGTGGTGAAAGGGGTGCTGCGGCGGAAAACAGAGTGCCGGCAGCCGCTCCCACCATGTGCCGTACGGTTGGTTGTCCACGGACCAGCGGCGTTCGTTCTGCACCACGTCGCGTTGGGTGTCGAGCTTGGCCTGCGTCATGGCCGGCAGCAGATAGCCCATGCGGTTCGCCTCGAGCCACAGAGTGAGCTCGAGCTGGTTGGACGGAACGGTTTCGTAGTAATTGGTGCGATCGAGCCAGGTGGATCCGTTGAGCGTGCCGCCGGCACGCTGAATGAACTCGAAATGCTCGTTCGACCCGACATTCGCCGAGCCTTGAAAGAGCATGTGCTCGAACAGGTGGGCAAACCCCGTACGCCCCGCGCGCTCATTTGCCGAGCCTACGTGATACCAAAGATTGACCGCGACGAGTGGTGCGGTATGGTCCTCGGACAGCACGCAGAGCAGCCCGTTGGGGAGACGAAAGGTCTCGATCGGTATGTGCATCAGGTCAGGATGGTCATGGGGTCGGTGGCGCGCCCAGTACGTCGCGCGTTTCACGGATGATGATCTCGCCCGGCTTCATTGCCCGCAGTCCTGGCTCGATTATCTTTCGGTCGCCCACGATCACGAGGGTGAGCGTATTGAGATCGATGTACTGCCGCGCAACACGCATCACGTCGGCCTGTGTGACGGCGCCAATACGCTGCACCGCCGTGTTGTAGAAGTCGAGCGGAACGTCATAGGTGGCGAGCGGGAGCAACTCACCGGCAATACCGCCCGTGGTCTCGAAGTTCTCCGGCAGACCCAGTTGCAGGTAGCGCTTCGCCTTCGCGAGCTCATCGGCCGGAACGGTGTCGCGAATGGATGCGAGCTCTTTCATGAACTGCATGAGCGCCGAGTCCGTTTTGGCGGTGACGATTTCAGCGCTGGCGGTAAAGGGTCCCGCTGATTTGCGCAGACTGAATCCGGAGCTCGCACCGTAGGTGTAGCCGTGCTCTTCGCGGAGGTTCTGATTCAACCGGCTGGTAAAAGATCCACCCAGCAGCGTGTTCAGCACCTGGAGCGCGAAATAATCCCTCGTCGACCTCGCCGCACCAATTCCACCAAGCCGGAATGACGATTGCGCAGCACCTGGCTTGTCGATGAGCACCAGCGTCGTGGTCTTTGCCGTATTCGCGGTGGCGGTTGTTACCGCTGGCACCGATGCACTCGTCCACGCTCCAAAAAGTGCCTGCGCTCGGCGTTCCACGTCGTCCGGCGTTACGTCACCCACGACCAGCAGCGTTGCATTGTTCGGCCTGTAATACGTGGCGTAGAACTTCTGGAGATCCTCACGCGCGATGGATGCGACGGAGGCCTCCGTACCGGCCAGCGGACGGCCATACGGATGCTCGCTGCCATAGAGTGCGGCGGCGTATGCACGGTCGGCGATTGCGGGACCCCGGTCGCGGAGCTGTTGCAGCGACGTCAACCGCGCCTTCCGAACACGCTCCAGGTCCGCAACGGGAAACGACGGATGCAATGCAACGTCTGCGAGCAGTGCCATGGCGCTGTCGAGCTGCGCCGTTGTGGTGTGCAGCGAAATGGGCGATTGCTCCCAGCCGCTGCGCGCGCTGATGCTGACACCCAGAAACGCCTGCTGGTCGTCGATCTGGAGGGCAGTCCGTGTGGCGGTGCCTTCCAGCAGCATTGCCGACGTAATCGCTGCCGTTCCCGGTTTTCCCTGCGGATCCGCTTCACCGCCTGTCTTGATCTCGAGCACCACGTCGGCCAGTGGCAGTTCGTGCTGTTCAACGACGATGATCTTGAGCCCGTTGGCGAGCTGGCGGGTTACAATGGGCGGAACCGAGAGCGCGGGCGGCGGCCCGAGCGTGGGCGGCTTGGTGAGGTCCACCTGCGACGTCGCTACAACAGGCGCAACCGGTACGGGAGTGGTGACCACGGGTGTGCCACAGGCACTGGCGGCAAAGACGCCAAGAAGGAGGGAACGCCGCATCACTTGACGCCTCCCGTAACCATCAGCTCTTTCTTTCCTTCGGGCACCACGGTGAGCACGACCTTGGGTTTGGTGAGATATTGTGCAGCAACCCGCTGAATGTCGGTGGCGGTCACGCGGTCATACCGCGCGGCGTCCTGCTGCGAGTAGTCAGGCGTGCCTGTGTAGTAGTTGTATTGGGCGAGCAGGTCTGCCTTCCCCAGCACCGACGCCATACCATCCAGAAACGACGCTCGACGGGTGTTGAGTGCCCGAGCGAGCTCCCGTGGCGTGACTCCATCCTTTACGACCTTCGCGATTTCCTCGGCGACGATCTCTGCCATATGGGTTGGTGTCTGGCCCGGCTTTGGTGTCACGACAATGCGAAAGTAGCCATCGAGTCTCGTACTGTTGTTTCCGGCAGATACATCCTGGGCCACCTGCATGTCGAAGACCAGGCGCTTGTAGAGGCGCGAATTCTTGTCGCCGGCCAGGACGTCGCCCAATACATCAAGCGGCGCATCGTCTGGTGCATAGAACTTTCCACCGGCCCATGTCTCGTACAGGCGCGGGAGCGTCACCTTGTCTTCGATGACCAGGAAAGTGTCGCGCGCCACAACTGGCGGAAGTGCGAACGGACGCGGCGGAAGAGCGGGCCCGCGCGGGATAGAGCCGAAGTACCGCTGCACCCACGTAACGGCAGAATCGCGGTTGAAGTCGCCGGCGATGACGAGGGTGGCGTTGTTGGGCGCGTAGTAGGTGCGGAAGAACTCCTTCACATCATCGAGTGACGCGGCACTCAAGTCCGTCATCGAGCCAATGACCGGCCAGTGATAGGGGTGGTTGGGTGGGTAGAGCACGGCAGCAATCGTCTCGTTGGCTGTCCCATACGGCACATTGTCGTAGCTCTGGCGCCGCTCGTTCTTGACCACGTCGCGCTGGAGATCGACCTTTGCCTGATCCATCACCGGGATCAGTTTGCCCATGCGATCCGCATCCAACCAGAGCGCCAGTGGCAGCGCATTGGACGGCATGGACTCGTAGTAGTTGGTCCGATCGTTGGTGGTGGAACCGTTGTTGTTCGCACCGGCCGCTTCCAGCCATTTGTCGAACGCACCCACGGGCACGTTCTGCGAGCCCATGAACATGATGTGCTCGAACAGGTGCGCAAACCCGGTTCGGCCGGGCTTTTCATTGGCCGACCCCACCTTGTACCACGTGTCGACCACCACGATGGGCGTGGAGTGGTCTTCGTGGAAAATGACCTCGAGCCCGTTGGCGAGCGTCGTTTTTTCATAGGCAAGCCTGGGCACGCTCTGCGCCTGTACGCCGGCTGCGCCAATTAATATACACAATGCTACTAATGCTACTAATTTTCGATGTCTCATCGGCTGCTCTCGTAGATGAAGGCGAACGGTGCCTTGATGGATTCGCCCAGGGCGTATTTCCATCGTTCCGCGCGGCTGGCGGCAATAGGGCTGGTCTGCGTGGGAGATGCATAGGGCTCGAGGCCGTGGCGCCGCGCCAGGATGATTACCCGGAACATGTGGAACGGATCGCTCACGAGCAGCACGTCCTTTCGCTTGCTCGTGCCCAGCAGCAGGGCGACGCCGTCCATGGACTGGCTCGTCGTGCGGCCCTTGCTCTCGAGGAGGATGGCGCCAACAGGGACTCCATGTTGCAGGGCATAACGCTGGCTCACGGCAGCTTCGCTGGTTGTATCACCCGCTCCACGGCCTCCGGTCACAATGAGCGTGGGCGCGAGGCCCCGGTGCCACAACATGATGGCATGATCGAGGCGGGCGCGTAATACCGGTGATGGATGGCCCACGTACTGCGCAGCGCCCAGCACGACGATGGCGCTCGCGGGACGCGTCTGGTCGTGCCGCTCCCAGAACAGCACCGCCACGAGGGACGTGAGCCAGCCAAACAGCACGAGACTGAGGAACGCCAACACGACGCGTGCCGGAAGCGAACGACGAGTGGGCATCGCCCGGAAGCTAGTCGGCGCGGCCCCGGGCGCGAAGGGCGCGGCGGCAGCCGCTCAGGTCACCCCTCGCCATCACTGGGACGTTCGAACACGACGGTGAGCCGGTGATCGTCCTGCGATATCATCGCCGGCCGCCATCCGCTTCGGCTTCTCTCGTTCAGCAGGTCCGTCAGGGCATCTTCATCGTCGCGTGCGTGCCGAGACAAGCGCAGCATCACAGCCTGGTATTCTTTCATGCGCGCGAAGTTAGTAGCTTCCGCCGCATGGACACCACCCCTGCCTTTCCCACGCTTCGTGTTGCGTCGCATCCGCTCGTGCAGCACAAGCTCTCGCTGCTTCGTGACCGTTCCACGCCCACGAAGATCTTCAAGGAGCTGGTCGACGAAATCGCAACGTTGATTGCCTATGAGGCCACGAGTGAGTTGACACTCGAGCCTGCCGTCGTGGAGACACCGCTCGAACGGATGACGGGCAAGCGGGTGAGCGGAAAGAAGCTCACGCTCGTGCCCATCCTTCGCGCGGGCCTGGGAATGGTGGAGGGCGTGGCGCGGCTCGTGCCGTCGGCACGCGTGGGGCACATCGGCCTGTATCGCGATCATGATACGCTCGAACCGGTGGACTACTACTTCAAGGTGCCCGGAGATGCCTCCGAGCGCGATTTCTTTCTGCTCGATCCCATGCTCGCCACGGGCGGAAGCGCCGCGGCGGCTGTATCCTCACTGAAGCGTGCGGGAGCCACTCGCATCCGGTTCCTGTGCCTGGTTGCCGCACCGGAGGGCGTGAAGCGGCTCGCAGACGCGCACCCGGATGTCACGGTCTATTGCGCGGCACTCGACCGCGAGCTCAACGAGCAGGGGTACATCCTGCCCGGACTCGGCGACGCCGGTGACCGGTTGTTCGGAACGCGTTAGGTCAGCCGAACCACTCTCTCGGACAATCGCGCTGCTGGCGCGCGGCGTCGAGAATCCATTGCTGACTGCCGGGATCGGCGATTTCGGATACCACACGGTTGAACCAGTCGTGTGACTGCCGGTCATCGCCTGCGCGTCGCCACAGCTCGCCCACGAGATAGGTCAGCACGGCACGCTCTTCGCGCACGACGCCATCGTAGCTCGATAGCGCTTCCTCGAACTTCCATGCAGACTTGCGGCGGTAGAAGCGCTCAGCTTCCACGTCGTTCTCATCCACGCAACACCACGCCGCGCGCAGCAACAGGTCGGCGACATGGCGTGTGTCGAGCCCCTGCCATTCGGCAACCTTCGCCGCCGCTTCGTATTTCTCTGATCCGGAAATGGCCACTGCCGACAGTGCCGGTGCGAGCTCACTCCACACATGCTCCTTGAGCACGGGAGAAACATCTGCATCCTCAGTAAAGTCGCGCTCCGCGCCGGAGTAGCCACAGCGGTTGCACATGTGAATCAGGTACGGCAGCGGCTGTGTCCCGGCGGCACGCTCGTGAAAATCCGTGCGCTTTCCGCCAAACGAGTTGGTGGAAATGACCTGCTGCGACTTGAAGCGCGTGTCACAGATGGGACAGCGTAGCTCGATCTGTTGGAGCGTTGTCATCGTTCTCTCCGGCTGCCGGGAACGGCTCACGGGAAGTACAAAGGAAAGAAGCGTGCCAGTCGACGGCGGCCGGACAGAGTTTCGCGTCATACTGTGTCTGGGTGCGTCTACGCCCCTCCAACGTGATGCATCGCACGTTCCATTCAAGAATTGCGCGATGTCGTCTCTTGTTCCCCCCACCGGCCGCCGCTATCATTCCGCGTCCAATGCGCTCGTGTCTGGCGCACCCGTACGCGTGACGGGCCTCCCGCCGCTCTCTGTCAGGTAGCTCTCCGGTCGAATGCTGATCAACCTGCTGCCTGATTTTTTTGCCGTTCTCAATAGCACAGACCGCGTCGCCGCCTATCAGCGCTACTTCGAAACGCACCGCCGTATTCTCGCCCCCTACTGGCACAACTACGTCGTAGATCCGGATGGGCCGCACTTTGCCGACGTGGTTCGTCCAACGGTGCTCGCCGATCGAACAGATCTGCGTGAGATGCTCGAACGAACGGACGTCGTCGCTCTCGCACGCTCCACGGCCGAGCAATGTGCCCGGCTGCTCGCGCAGGACGTCGACGTCGACATCGTGCTCATGGTAGGCGTGGGTGCCGCAAATGCCGGTGAGCTCGTCATTGACGGGCGTGGTGTTGCCTTTGTCTGCCTCGAGCACTTTACCTCTGTGGCAAATCAGGAAACACAGGGACTCGGCCTCGATCCCGAGCTGATTCCGCTATGGCTCGCACACGAGGTCGCGCACACCATCCGGTACACGTCGCCCGGCAGCCGCAGTGAGATGCGCAGCCTGGTGGATGCGGCTGGCGGCAACTACTCGTACTGGGACACGGGCCGTGAGGCGTCCCTGCGCGAGCTGCTGCTGAATGAAGGTCTCGCCGTGCATGTATCGCAGATGATCAGCCCCGGTCATGCGGCCTGGGAGTATTTTGGCTTCGCACGACGGCAATACGCACGCGTGCGCGAGCTCGAGGCGATCGTCGCGCGCGCCGTGAGTGAAGATCTCGATCGCGCCGGACTGGGCCTCAGGCTGCGCTATCTCTCCGGCGGCATGAGCGACGAAGCGCGCACAGTTGACCGGTATGTGCTGCCCGAACGCAGCGGCTACTATCTGGGCACCCGCATGGCCGAGGCGGCCGTGTCCGAACGTGGCATCGCGTGGGCCGTACGTGCAAGCGCAACGGAGCTGGCCCAACTCGCACGAGATGCAGCCGCAACGGCGTAGCGTTCGTACTCCGCGAGCTACTTCCCCACGCAAAAGCTCCGGAACACCACGTCCAGCACATCGTCCACGTACACGGCACCAATGAGCTCACTGAGCGCATCTGCCGCGGAGCGTACGTGTGTAGCCGCGACGGACGCCGGCATGCCTTCGTCGCGCCACGTCCTCAGGAACGCCTCGAGCTCACGACATGCCTCATCCACCGCCACCCGGTGTCGAGCGCGCGTGAGTACCGGGGCATCCGTTGTCACCAGGCCATGTTCTGTTGCCAGCCGTGCTTCGATCATCTCGAGGAGCGCGGTCAGACCAAGACCACTTTGTGCACTGACAACGACGTCTGCGTCGAATTCGTATTGATTTGGTACTAAATCACCCTTGGTGCGCACAGTGATCACGCTGGCATTCGTGTGTGCGCGCAACACGGCTACCGCACTTGCCGACGCCGCGGAATCCACGCATGCCAGCACAATGGACGCACGACCCAGGTAGCGTGCGGCAACGTCGATGCCCATCTGCTCAACGGGGTCGTTCGTGTCGCGCATCCCCGCCGTATCCACCAGACGCAATGGCCATCCCGGGAGATCGAGCACCGCCTCGATGGCGTCCCTCGTTGTGCCGGGAATTTCCGTGACAATCGCCCGCGCCTCGCCAAGCAGCGCATTGAAGAGCGACGACTTGCCCACGTTCGGTGCGCCTGCAAGAACCACGAGCGCACCGGCGTGCACGAGTGCGCCATGTGCTCCCGTCGACAGCAGCATCTCGAGCGCGCCAAGCGTCTGTTCGGCCTTCTCCATGATGCGCGCCCGTGGAACCGGCCCATCATCCTCTTCAGGAAAATCAATGTCGTAGGCGAGCAGCGCCTCGAGCGCCAGCACCTGGGCGCGAAGCTGGACAACGCGCTCCGACAAGCCACCATCCAGCTGTCGTCGCGCCAGCCGCAGTGCGGCGGAGCTTCGTGCGTCGATCACGTCGCCAATGGCTTCCGCCTGCAGCAGATCGAGCTTTCCATTGAGAACGGCACGGCGCGTAAACTCCCCAGGCTCCGCTTCTCGCGCACCGGCACGGATTGCCGCGGACAGCACCGCCGCTGGAACAACAGCGCCGCCGTGCGTTCCTATCTCGAGCACATCTTCGCCGGTAAACGAATGTGGCCCGAAGAACAGCGTGGCGACGACATCATCGATCACCGTGCCGTCGGCATCCCGCAGAACCGCATGGGTGGCGCGCCGAGCACGCACGGGCACGGGTGTGAGCAGTGCGGCGGCGAGTGCCTGTACGCCGGGCCCGCTGGCGCGAACAATGGCCAGCGCTCCTCGCCCTGATGCCGTTGCGATGGCCGCGATGGTGCGGTCGTCACCCAGCACGCTGGCATTGAGGGTGGTACTGCCTAAAGTGGCCGGCGTGCCTCTATCCGGCACAAGCCCGCATCGTCCACGAGGAGTGACTCACCCGGCTCCACGATGTGCACGTGCTCTCGTCCGGCAAATCCTTCGAGCCTGGCCCGCAAACGGTTGATCGCGTCGTATGCACTTGCTGTCACATGGCGAAAGGTGCCCCAATGATACGGAAAAAGCGCCCGTGCACGTAGTGTCCTGAACAATTCCAGCGCGTCATCACTGGTGAGATGCCCGCGCCTGAACCCTGGCTTCCAGGATGGCGCCCAGCCAATGGGCAAGAGCGCGACATCGAGCTCTCGCCCGCCATTCCATAACACGCGCTCCACCAGGTGATGCGTGCTCTCGGTCAGTGCCGTGTCACCTGCAAAGAAAATGCTCTCGTCCGGACTTTCAATGACGTACATATTGGTTGCATTACGCCACCGGTCAAAGCCGTAGCGATTTCCCTGATGCACCGATTTGCCCGCATGAATTCGAACCTTGCCCATCTGAACACTTTCTCCAGGGTCGAGAGGCGTAGCATGCCCATATCCCTTCTGCACCAGCCACTTTACCACCGGGCCTGGCGCATAGAGCGGAATGTTCCGTGGTAGCCGGTCGAGCGTCCTGAATGACAGATGGTCGGCATGCGCATGCGTGAGCAGCAACGCATCGAGCACTGGCAGCTTGTCCAACGCCACACCTGGTGCAGACACGCGCGGTAAAAGCCTGCCCAGCGAGCTCTCAAAGTTGGGATCCGTCAGGATCTTCATACCCGCGATGTCGAGTAGCAGGGTCGCGTGGCCGATATATGTGATCTTCACGGAGCTCCTATGCGCAGGGGGCGCGCCACAAGAGTGGTGCGCCCCCTTCCAGCCCGGTTCTCGAGCCCCTACGTCGCTCATTTGGGAGCTGACACACTGACCGGGGCCGACTTCGCTCGCTCGCGCCCAAGGAGCCACTGCTGCGGAATGGCCGCGATATTCTGTACGGCGTAGTAGAGGTTGAGCCCGGATGCAAAGTTGAGGAAGAGCACAGTCA
>JAQBPY010000022.1 GCA_028287285.1 Gemmatimonadota bacterium | reverse complement strand
ATGAGGAGCAGTTCATGTCGCAGTTGGCGCCATACTGGATCGGGCGTTCGCGGGAGACGCTCGGCGATCGCGTGGCTGCCATCGCCGCCTATCAGCGATTCGTCGCCGCGTTCGCCGCGAGCGTGCCTGCGCATGAAGTTGCCGGCCGCCGTCGCTGATGCGCGCATCCGGCTGGCGAGGCTGAAAGGCGGGCGGCGGATCGGTTGAACCTGAGGCACCGAAAAACGAAAACCGCCCATCTCTGGGCGGCTCGCGCATGATTCCAACGACTGGGGCGGCAGGACTCGAACCTGCAACTTCCTGATTAACAGTCAGACTGTGGCGCCGGTCACGAACCTAATGTGGATGGCTTGGCGCGCAGGGATTGCACCAAAGGTCCTGGAGGGGCTTAGTCGCGGCTACGCTGCTGTCGAAGGCCGCGCTGACGACCCAGAGTCTCTATACGCCGCGGTCTTCTTGCGCGCGCTTGAGGACGTCGCTGAGCGAGGAGTGCTGAAGCGCTACGTAAGCCACAACGACGATCCGCGTTGGGGCGGCCGCATTGAGATCGCCCGTTCGATCGAACGTCACTACGCGCGGGGCGTACGTTTTCGCCATAGCTTCGTCCGCACGGAACTCACCGCGGACAACACTGCGAACCGCATTCTCAAGCACACCATACACCGGCTGTTGAGGCATTTTGAGAGATCTGGGCGCAGAGAGGATCGCATACTGGCTTCAGGGTTTCGCCACCTCCTCTTGCCGCTTACTGGAGTAGAGCAGACTGCGATCGACGACCATGAGATCGCCCGCAGTGCGGAGGCAGTAATTCGCTCGCTGCCGCAGTCACATCGCCACTATGAGCCTGCGTTGTGGCTTGCGTACCTGATCGCGTCTCGCAGCGTCGTCATCCTTGAGCAAATTGGCCGCGTCGAGTTCGAGACGCTTGTCGTGGATGCCGCAAGCATCTTCGAGGCATACGTGCGGGCTATTTGCCTCGAACACCAAGGCGCCCTTCTCTGTACCGTCCACGACGGCAATCGGGAACAGCTTAGGCTCTTTCGCCAGGGCGCGAGCTATCCCATAAAGCCAGACGTATACTTTCGGCGTGGGGCGGCTGTGATTGGAGTCGCCGACGCCAAGTACAAGCTGGCTCCATCAGAGCAAGACCGATACGAAGTGCTGTCATACTGCGAGGCCACACAGTCAAAACGCGCAGCGTTGGTGTGTCCTGCCATCGCGGACCAAACCTTAGCGTCTGTCGTCGGGGTCACCTCGGGAGGCATTCGCGTACATCTACTTCGTTTCAATCTCGCCGCTGGTGATATGCTCTCCGAGGAGCATCGCTTCGTTGAGGAAATGCGAGGCGTTCTCGCGTAGGCGGTCTCAGTCAGACGTGCGAGAGGGTCGCTGCGCTCGCGGGCTAGGGCAAGGCGGCCATAGCGGAGGGCGGACCCCGAAGAGGCACGGCGCCTTGCCAGAGTTCGTTCGTAAGGTCCGTGAGTCCGGTCCCGGCGGCGTTAATCTTCGACGAACAGGTGCGCGTGCACTACTTCGCTCTACTCTACTGACTCACCGTGGTCGCGCGCATTCTTTACGGACGCAAGCAATTCAAGAAAGGCGGGGTCACCTGTGCTGCGGGCGCAGCCCGATGGCCGACCGCTACTCTATTGGCGGAGCGCTGCACACATCCTTGGCGTCTCCGGAACATTCGTTCTATAGGTTGGCATCGGAGATCCTCTGATGATAGCTAGGAAACTCTAGGTAGGCCGTTCGAATGAATTCGCCCATCCCTTCGAAGAGATCGACGTGCTTGACACTCCGGTCCACCAGTTCCTTCAGTACAACTGCGTTGATGGCTCCCTCGCGCGTGCTCAGGTTGATGAGTCTCACATCCGGGATAATGGCCTGAAGGTTTCCGCCCAAGAGCCGCAACCATTCCCTGCTGTGTGAAGCGTCCATATTCCGGAACGCATGCGCCGCGGCGGCAGCGACCACATCGGCGACTTGAATTCCTGCTTCGTCATGTGATTTCGCAAATCGCAGCGGTTCCGCGAGATTAAAAATCGGTGAGTGGTCACCGGTAGGATAGGTGACGACTGGCCGGTCGGTTCGCCCAATCATCAAATCGAACCGCTCGCGCATCTCGTGGAGAGCTTTTAGCTCATCGCAGGTGACTATGAGTGGCTCGGGGTCAAGCCGCTCGCTCCACGACATTAAGAGAGACCAGATCGCGCTTACGGATGAGTCGAGAGACCATCGGTAGACTGGATCCGTTTCCGACCGCGTATCGATGTAATCAGCAATCGCTTGGCGGTGACAAGCCACAAACACTTCAATGTCGTGAAGCTCCTCGGCACTCGGCAGGAGGGAGTTTTGATCCGCAAATAGGTTGGTGAGCGGTTCGTTTCCGCGCGCGCGTACAATACGCTGGAACGCTTCCATGGTATGGATGGCGCGCGGCGTACTGGCAGCAAATGACACGTATAGCAGATTGCTGACGAATTTATGGAAGCCAATTCGATAGAACATCGAATTCTGCTTCGCCAACACAGGCTCAAATACATGTTCGAAAAATTGGGTTGCAAGTGCGAATCGCTTCTCCCAGACAGATACCATTGCATCCTTGCCACATTCAGTCAGTAGCGCGGAAACCAGTTTCCGTCCCGGACTGGACGTGACCAGATAGCGTCCCTTCAGTTCGCGACCTTGGGGGCGGTATCGTTTGATAAGACCTTTCACTAGTTCGTCGGCCGCCTCAGGAGCGATTGCCACAGCCGCATAAGCGAAGTACGGCTGGCTAGCGTCGAGGAGGTTTGGCCCCGTTGCCCCCGTTTCGTCGCAAGAGATGTGTGTCGGCATTTGGAGAGTGCAATTCGTCGCTATGTAGCCACGCAGGCGACGACCGCGAGCATCGGTTAACTACCCTTTGCTCCCTCGCCAGTCGGATCTTCGACATCAACCACAGAGTTCTTCCTACCCTAGGTTTCCGTCGTTCCTTTCAACTGGCAACGCCAATTGGATGGTTCCGGTATCGCCTGCCTCGAAGAGGCCACTGACACGAGCATCACTTAAGTGCCGCGTCGTTACTCAATCCTATTGAGGAGTTCCCAATTTCAGGTGTTTGGGTCTCAAGCGACCGCTGGGACGCGGTGAAGCCGATGCGCAATTAAGTAACTCATCTGGGATTCGCTCCCAACCCGCAAGGCGTATAGCATGGCTACGCTCAGCAACACAATTCCAATAAGCGTCGTTTGCGCTGTACATGAGACGCTCCGGATAACTAAGTTCTATCTTGTGGACCGGTCATTGGCGAATTATTAGAAAATCTTATTCGGTCTGGTCGCATATCCGCCGTTGCGAGGGGTCTGGCGCCGCATGCAAGCGCGTGTTATTCTGGCCTGCCGGCGCTCCGGTCCGCCGTCATTCGATACCCCTGTTAGACATGAGAGGTGCTTCTGATGCGTGGCGACGTCACTGGCGACTCGATGGACAGTGCAGCGGGCGACAGCAGCCTGGTGTCCACGAAAGCCGAACTGCAGGACATCCTGCGCGAACTACGCTCGAATGCGATCCCTCGCGACGACGAGTCGACTGAGACGAAGAGCGATCCCGGATTCGACCGGTGCTTCAACAAGTTCGATCGCTGTTTCAACAAGTTCGATCGCTGCTTCAATAAGTTCGACCGCAATTAGCGATGTCGAGGGTGGCAGACAGTCGGGTGCCCCGGCACTTTGACCTTCAGCCGATCCATGAGGGTGCCGCGGACGCATCTTCTTACCCCATCCCCGGGTACCTGCTCATCAAGCTGGCGTCGCGGTGCAATCTTGCGTGCACCTACTGCTATTGGTTCCGCGATGGCACGGTGTACGAAACTCCCTCGGTTATGCAGGTGGATGTCGAGTACGCGCTCGTCGAGCGACTGGCGGAACATATCGCTTGCCACAAACTCAGCTCGTTCAACTGCATCTTTCACGGCGGCGAGCCCCTGCTGTTTCCGCTGCGTCGATTCGAACGTCTGGTCCAGCTTCTCGCAGAGATCGGCCAAGCTCGCGGCTGCAAGATGGAGTTCTCGATCACAACCAATGGGACGCTCGTCACCCCGGAGTGGGCTCGTGCATTTCAAAAGCACGGCGTAGAGGTCGCTGTCAGCATCGACGGAACTGAGGCGATGCACGACCGCGCCCGACTTACGCGCCGGGGACTCGGGAGCCATGCGGATGCGGTGCGCGGGTATCGCACGCTTTGCGATCACGGCATCACCCCGTCGGTGATCGCCGTCTGTGATCCGACGTCCGATCCGATCGACCTTCTTGAGTTTATGACTGACTCGCTGGGGTGCACGAGATTCGACGTTCTGCCGCCGGATCTTAACAATGATGACACTATCGTGTCCATCGCCGGCTACTACATCCACCTTTTCGATGCGTGGTACGATCGATACCTCGGCAGGGGAGTCCGTATCCGCTATCTCTATTCTTTGATGCGTGGCGTGCTTGGTCTGGATACGAACAGTGATTCCATGGGGTACGGTCCGCTCCACACGATTTCGTTGGGTACCAATGGTTCCCTGGAGCCGAATGATGTGCTTCGCATCGGTGGAGCGGCACGCACGACAACCTCCGCGAACGTGCGTTCGAATGCCATCGTCGACGTCTGTCGTGAGCCTACCTGGCAGGAGGCGTATTCGAGCGCTCTGAAGCTCGCGAGCGCGTGCGAATCATGCCGTCATCGGTCCGCCTGTGGCGGTGGACACCTATCGCATCGCTGGTCCGACGCGCGCGGATATGAAAACCCGAGCGCATACTGCGCGGACCTTCAACAGATACTCGATCACGTGTGGGACCGCGTTGCCTCCGATGTGTTTCTGAACCATGAGGGCGCGACGATGTCCCTGAAAGACGCGCGGGCGCTCGGGATCGCATAGCCCGCGGCGGAGAGAATTGTCGATGAACGTACGAGACCACTTTGAGGAACTGTGCCGCGACGGTTTCACGATCATCCGAGCAGCGCATCCGCCCGTAGTGGTGGCCGAGTGGCACGCGATCGCGCAACAGCTCGCTGTGGATGATGAGGCTAAGCGCACTGTCGGCAACTTCATCGAGACCCACACGGCGCTCGCGCTCAGAACCATCGCCAATCCGCACTTGCTCGACATGGCTGAAATGACGATGGGCCCGTTCGTGCAGCTCGACGGCCTGACGCTGGTCAGCTGGCCGCCGGCTCGGGAGTCGGCTGAAGAAGCTCGGCAGGCAAAGCTACATTGGCACCGTGATCCTTGGTCGCAGGTGCCGCGATCGGGCGTCTACGAGCGACCTCTGGGGATTAACATGCTCATGTATCTCCAGGACCTCGATGAGAAGAACGGTCCGCTGCGTGTGATCGTCGGCTCGCATCGCGCAGCCGTCACTATCGCGCCCGCCGACCGGACCGAAGCGCACGCCGAGGAGCATCTAATCTTCGCGCGTCGCGGCGATGTGATCGTGATGCACAATGGGCTCGTGCACTCGCGTTCGCCGAATCGGTCGGACAAGCTACGAAGCTACGTCAGCGTTTACTACAACCTCTCCTGGCTGCGAAGCAGCTCCCGGCACGACGGACCGGCCGCGAAACGGATCCTCGCCCTCGCCGAGGAACAAAACGATCGCCGGCTCATGCGCCTGCTCGGCGTCGACTCCGAGCTCGAGGCGCGTACGAATTCGGGTTTTCTCACGCCCGATGAGGAATGCTGGCGCGACTGGATCCGGGAGGATCGTGCAGTTTTACGACCAATCACTTGAGACGTCCTCCCACGCGGGAGCATGGACGAGCGCTTGGCATTGGCGCCCGTCGAAGCAAGTGTGGTACGCAGAGCTGGCTGATTTTCTCAATCACGATTTCGGCTGGCAGGACGTCGACGAGCGCGTGCGCACGCGAACGGTCTGGCGCCTGCACGAATGCGCCGACTGGCTGTGCGCTCCGTTTGCCAATGCAACGGAAGTCGGGTCCGAGGACTCGCGCGTACGTGCGCTTGCGCTATCGATTTTGGTGCTCCGTCACGAGCCAGATCTTGAGGCAGAGGTCGAGGTGCATCGCCCAACGAGCGTCTGGCTGCCGTCCGGCGGGGTCGCCCTCGCGGAAGGCCGGCACAAGGCGTCAGAAATTCGGCGCCACTTGGGACCGCCGCAATCATCGATCGCCGCAGACGTCAGTGCATTTTCATTGGTCACAGGCGAGGTGCTCGTCGGTCCCGACGATAGCCATTTGAGAGCGCGGCGGAACGCAGACGATGTCAACGTGCGGCTCCGGCAGGCGAGCGCGGCGCTGCCTGAGGTTCTAGACTGGGCGCGCGGTGTAGTATCGACGATTGTCCCGCATCAAGGCCGGAGTCGACGCAGCAGCTCCTCGGATCCGCGCGTTCCCGGGGTAGTGTGGATCGCGCTGGATGATCCTGACTTCGTGTTCGAGGGACTTGTTCACGAGGCCGCGCACAAGTACCTCGACCTCGCTGATTGTGCTGCACCGTTAACTCGCGAATCACCGGCGTCATTTAAGTCTCCTCTCAGGACCGAACCCCGGACGCTGCGCTCTGTCCTCGTCGCGTATCATGCCCTTGCATACATCGCGGCGCTCTATCGCGAAATGCAGCGAGTCGACCTCCTGCGGCCCGAAAGAGTCCGGTTGGAATTGGCAGACACGCTGTCGCGGCTTCGGTCGGCGAGGCGAACGATCAACGATGGGCGCGCGTTCCTAACGCCTGCGGGCGATCGCTTTCTTGAGGAGACGAACAACGTATGGGCCCGGAAGCGATGAATAACGAATACCTCGACGCAGTGCGCTTGTTTGGCTGGGAGTCAGGACTCGAAGCCTGCGGAGTTCCGGAGCTGCGGCGAGGTCACATCTCTCGGCTGCGCACAGCGGCAATCGAAGCCGCCGGAGCGGCAGGCGATTCCTCTGCTCTCGTCTCGGCACTGTCGGCGGGCGAGTTCGACGAGGCGCTGTGGTCCCCAAGCCTCTGTCGTGAACTGCTCTTCGGCGATACGAGACCGCTCGGGCGCACACGACTGTGGCAACTGCTGTCCAAAGCCCAGGAGATTGTTCGGAGGCGCGCGGTCTCGCCAGATCGCGGCGAATCGTTCGTGATAGACGTCGACGAAGCCGGGAAGGATGGACTGTCAGTCATCATGCCCGAGGATCGCGATGTTTGCATCCGTCGAGTGCGCGAGGCTAACCGGCTCATCACCTCGACCTCCACCAATGCGTCGAAGCTCGTCGAGACCTTTCTTCGCGAGCTCGCCCTGCGTCGGGACGCCACCGCCCCGGATGATCCGGGTTCCTACAGTGAGCCGCGCGTCGTGGGACGCGCAGTCATGGTCAATCCGCAGGCGGACGAGGCGAGCGTTCCATATCTCGCCGACGCGATCTTACACGAGTCGATCCATTCGTATGTGTTCATGATCGAGATCGCGACCGGCGATGCCCGGCTGTACGATACACCGAACCTTCAAGAAAGCGTCGTCGAATCACCGTGGACCGGACGACCGCTGAGAGTGCATTTCTTCGTCCACGCGTCGTTCATCTGGTTCGCACTTGGCAGCTTCTGGCGCCAGTATCTCGAGAGCGGCGAAACAGAGTGGCAGCGAGAGGCGATGCGGCTGTATGCAGCAAGCCAAAGGGGTTTTCGCGGCAAGCGTCTCAGCGACTTGATCGGCGGCTTTCGTGTTTCCTCGGCCGTCCGCCATGCGATCGAAGCAGTCGATGAAAGGGCCCGCAACGCACTGCCAGCGGAGTGATAAACGGTTCTATGGCAGTCCGAAGATGCCGCGGATCCGATACCCAGCCGCCGCGTTATTGAGTTGCACCTCCTCCACCAACCGGTTGAACGTCGCGGTGTGCATGCCTCTCGGCTTGTACAGCAATCCGTCGTAAGCTTCGCCTCCGAGCCGCGCCACAATTTTGGTCGCACGCCATTCCCACCGTGCGGCCAGGGATAAGCTTTGCGATCTATACCGTAGGTTGTGGCAGCGGCGACACGCCACCGCTGCGGACCCGCCGTTAAGGTTGCCGCGATAGAGAACGCGGCACGCACGTTCGCACCAAGGGCAGCAAAAGCTCCAAAGCAGCCCCCCGTAGTGCTGATGCCGCGACACGAGGCTCAATCGGCCCCAACGCACGACGTCCAGGAGAACAGTATCTGCTGGACAATTGGCGATACGCACGCTCGCTAGGACGTCACGCACGCGAAGGCACTGCATTCGCTCAACCTGCACACGACTGGACGACTTACGCCCCACCCCATGACATCCTGAACCGAAGCCGCCCATACCGATATTTGATACGAAATCGAGTGGCAAGTAGGGTGAGCTGCGCAGTCGCGTTGCTACGGCGCTGACTCACCAAGGACACATGCATAGGCATTCGCGACGGTCTTGGAGAGCGGCGTGGAGGCGGGATACACAGCGCGGCTCGCTGACTATCTATGCTGCCCTACTCTGGTCGGATCGAGAGTCGAACCACACGGGCGGCATGTGGCGCGAGACTTCAAGGGATTCCCACGTGGCTCGTTCATCACCGTATGATTTGACGATGTACCACGCCGCACCTCGCGTGCGGTCGTATCGCCTCACGTGCGCCAAACCGAGCTTCCACTTCCGCTCGATGGCCTTCTCCTGAAGGCACTGGGTACCGGCGACCAGCGCGTGTAGATGAAAGATACCACCCGGGCTGCGTTCGAGTGCCCGGACCCAGCATACGCGACGTTGTGCTGATCGTTCGAGTCGCCGAATGAATCCGCGTTCGAATTCGCGCGCCAGAGATCTCGGCGTGCAGTCGTGCACCTTGGGTGTCAGCGTGCAGACGTGCGCCCAGTTGAAGGAGGCAAAATGCTCTCCGAGTTGTTCCCGCATGCGATTCTTCTGCATGTCGCGCGGTCAGTGTTGAGATGGGGAGGTCATTCCGGCCAATGCGTCCGCATACAAGGCTCCGGGTGGAGCCTTGTTATGGGCACATCGCGGTCTTGCCTTTCCTCTCGGATGCGTGGCCTATGGCCCTAGGGCATCCTGCTGAGGAAAGTTCCCGTGCTTACGCCGCTTGGGAGGTGGAGTAGCGCAGCGGATGCGAGTCAATCCACGCTGCTAGCTGGTCCGCGGGATAGAAGACGCGAGACCCCAGCTTGAGGTAGGGAGGTCCGCCGCCCTCGGTACGCATCTTCGCGAGGGTCTGCCTGGCAAGACCGACACGGCGTGCTGCGACACGTGTATCCAAGAGCGGTTGGCGCGGGTCAAGAGATGGCATCTTGTTCCTGGTTGGGGGGGGCCGAAGCCGCTCGTGTTAGATCGAGGTGATTCGGATACGCCCGACAGTTGCAAATTAGCATCTCCAGGAATTGCGGTCCATAAGACGGGTCACCTATTCTTGGGCATGAAAAAGGAGACGCATCGTGGTGCGCAATTGAACCCCGGCGAGCGTGCCCACCCCGGCGTAGCGAACCGGCTGGTAATCCTCATGAAGGACAGGGGCGACCGCTGCTCCGCATTTGCGCGAGCTCTCGGAGTGGCAACCACCACGGTTTCCGGATGGACCTCGGGAACGACAAGTATTAGCGCGATGCACTTCGTCTCTATTGCGCGGGTCACCAATGTTTCGGTTGACTGGCTGCTACTAGGCGATGGCGACCCGGAGCAGCCTACCTATCGTTCCCAATCACGTTCGCGAGAGGCGCTTAGCGCAGACGTTGCTGCATACCTTGTCCGCGTGTTGGAAGCATCCTTGGCGCGCGAGACCCCGCCCGGAGAGGAAACTCCTCGCGTCGCGGTAGAGGGGGATGCGATGCTCCGCGAATTGATCGAATTTGGTATTCGGTAACTCACCCAGTGCGTTGCTGACAAGGCTCGGCAGGATGCGATAGCCCGCATTTCGAACGGGCTGCGACAAGACTTTGCCTCTCTTGGAACTCTGATCGCCGGAGAGACTGAACCCGCAAACCAGGGTCTACTTGTGCAAGCCCTCTCGCATCGGATGGATGAGTTGGATCGCCTCAGAAATCTGCTTGGCGATGCACCGAGTGGCGGCACCATACGACTAGCAGCAAGACCCAGCCGAGACACCGAGCCTGGGCGAACTCCGCTGAGCCAAATTCTCGAAGACCTAGATGCGAGCGGCGGAAATCCGACCTACAGTCGGGCGCAGTATTTCCGCATACTCCGACAGGTGACCGAAATGCGCCTGCCCGTCCCTGCCGTGGCTCATCGAGAGGACGACTAGTCCAGCGACCTTGGGACTGCGCGCGGGGGATAGCGCTAGCTCCCGTGGGTACCTGGTGGGTACCTGCCAGAATTATCCTCGCAAACAGGACAATCCAATTAGTCTGTAAGCCCTCGTGCTACAGTAACATATAAAAACTGGGGCGGCAGGACTCGAACCTGCAACTTCCTGATTAACAGTCAGGCGGTCTGCCAGTTGACCTACACCCCATCAAAACAAGAACGCTCACCAGTCTGGCCTGGTGAGCGCTTCGAACCCTCGTGCCGAGACACGCGTGCGCTAACCAGCTCTCCCGTTGGAGTCCGGATTATTTCCGAGATTTCGGTTGAGGCCGGCGAGATTCATCATGAGCGCAGTATAGGTCGTGCTGGGCGGGTGGTCAAGGTATTCCGGACTGACCCACCGAGTACCATTCCCGTGTGTGCGCCGCCTACGCCCAGCGATATCGACCGCCGCGCGTGTGCCCAGAGACTCCGGATGATCACTCGACATTCACGCTGAGCCCTGCCGCATGATGTCTCCACCCGCCAGCACCTGGACGCTCCCCGCGATCGTGGTCGCCCTGCGTGACGCCACCCGCGATGCACACGAGCGACTGGACGCGGGAATCCCCGTGCTCACGCCGGGACTCGAACTCCCCGCCTACCACGACCTGCTCGGCCGCTACCTCGTGGCCCATCGCGCCGTCGAGTCGGCGCTCGAGCCGTGACGCCCGCATTGGCGCGAATGGGCGTGACACTCGACGAACGGCGCAAGGAGCCGTTGCTCCAGCGCGACCGCGCGCGCACTGCATCGCTATTGGCGACCAATCCGGGCGACGTGAGCCGCGACGCGCCCTTCACGTTGGCCACGCCAGCGGCGGCGTGGGGCGCACTCTATGTCGTCGAGGGGTCCACCCTGGGTGGCCAGCACATCCTGCGGACACTCCAGACGTCCGAACCGGTCCGCCGCCATGGCCTGACCGCCGATGCAGGGCTCGCCTACTTCACCGGCTACGGCAACAGGACGGCGGCGATGTGGCGACAGTTCCTCAGCGCGCTCGGGGATGCCGATGCATCAAGTCCCGGCGAGCGCGACGCCATCATTCACGCCGCGCAGGCCACCTTCGCGCTCTTCGAGCACGTCCTCACACAGTAGAATCCTTCGCGGTCGCTGTTCCTACCGCTGGATGCGCGCCGAGCCGCCCTTCGCGAACGCCTGCACCTGCTCCAGCGTCGCCATGCTGGTGTCGCCCGGAAAGGTCGTGAGCAGTGCACCGTGCGCCCACCCGAGGTTCACCGCCTCCTGCGGCTCCACGCCCGCGAGCAGTCCATAGAAGAAGCCCGACGCAAACCCATCGCCGCCGCCGACGCGATCGATGATGTTGAGCTCCGTCGTCGGCGATACATAGGTCTTGCCGTCGATCCACGCGACCGCCGCCCAGCTGTGGTGACTCGTCGAGTGCACCTCACGCAGCGTCGTCGCAACGACCTTGACGTTCGGATACGTCGCCTTCACGTCACCGATCATCGCGAAG
>JAQBPY010000396.1 GCA_028287285.1 Gemmatimonadota bacterium | reverse complement strand
GGCAGCTGCTCCACCTGCCGGTAGATTTCGGCGGTGCCGATGCGCACGCCGCCCGGGTTGAGGGTGGCATCACTCCGCCCGTAAATCACGAGCCCGCCGCGCCCGGTGAGCTCGGCCCAGTCGCCGTGCCGCCACACGTTGGGATACATGTCGAAGTACGCGGCGTGATACTTCGCCTTGTCGGGATCATTCCAGAAGGAGACAGGCATGCTGGGAAACGGCGCCGTGCACACCAGCTCGCCCGGCTCGCCTTGGAGTGAATGCCCGCCGTCACTCCACACCTCCACCTTCATGCCAAAGCCGCGGGCCTGCAACTCGCCGCGATACACGGGACGCGTAGGGTCGCCGAGTGCAAAGCAGGAGATGATGTCCGTGCCGCCGCTGATGCTGCACAGCCGGACGTCGCGCTTGACCTTCTCGTACACGTAGTCGAAGCTGTGCTCTGCCAACGGGCTGCCCGTTGAAAGAATGGTGCGAAGCGACGACAGGTCATGCGATAGCTGTGGAACGGCGCCCTCCTTCTCGGTGAGTGCCAACCACTTCGCACTCGTGCCGAACACGCTCACTTGTTCGGTGGCAACGAGATCCCACAGCGGCATGCGTCCTCGCAGAATGGGCGCGCCGTCGTACAGCACGACCGTGCCTCCCACCGCGAGGGACGACACCATCCAGTTCCACATCATCCATCCACAGGTCGTGAAGTAGAAGATGCGATCGTTACGGGTGAGATCCGTGTGCAGCACCAACTCCTTGAGGTGCTGGAGAAGCGTGCCACCAGCACCGTGGACCATGCACTTTGGCAGCCCGGTGGTTCCGGACGAATACATCACGTACAACGGATGATCGAACGGCAACTGCTCGAAGCGCAACGCTGCTCCATCCCCTTCGGCGAGCGCATCCCGCCACATCACGCCGATGTCCGTGGCCGCGTCGGCATCGAGGTTCGGTACCACGACCACCCGCTCGACACTCGGCAGCGCGGGCAGGAACTCCCGCACACGTGCAAGGCTGTCGTGCACCTTGCCACCATACCGGTAGCCGTCCGCCGTGATGAGAACGCGGGGCGCAATTTGCCCGAAGCGATCAACGACGCCCAGCGGGCCGAAATCCGGCGAGCACGACGACCAGAGCGCTCCAATCGACGCTGTGGCAAGCATGGCCACGACGGCTTCGGGGATATTTGGCAGGAAGCCAGCCACACGGTCGCCAACGCCGACTCCGGACCGGCGCAGAAATTCCGCAAACCTTGCCACGGATTCAGCGAGCTCCGCAAAGCTCAGAGCGCGATCTCGCCCACGCTCGGTCCAGAGGACGAGTGCCTCTTCGTGGTCACGACGACGCAACAAGTTTTCCGCGAAGTTCAACGTTGCTCCGGTGAACCATCGCGGGCCGAGCACGGCATCCGGCGGCGCCATGCGATCACCACCAACCAGCACCGATTTCCACCGCTGCGAAGCGATGACGCCGCAGTACGACCACACCGCAGTCCAGAAATCCTCGGGGTGCGCCACCGACCACGCATAGAGGCCCGGACTGTCCGCAACCAACGCGGCCTCACCGCCCAGCGGCTGAACGGCATCGCGGATGAAGCGCGTTACCTGCGCGCGCGCGATGTCCGCATCGCTCGGAGTCCAGATGGCGGCAAAATCACTCACGCGTGAAAGGTGACCAGCGCAAGCAGGAAATTGAAGCAGCGCTCGGAGAATATCCGTAACACTTGGCGAATCGCTCGCGCAGGAATGAAGCGGACGTCGGCCCCTGGGCCGGCGCGGTCGGCACCACGCCCAAAGGTTCGACCTGATGACTTTCCGCGCTATTTTGCGTGGTCACCCACATCGGTCACATGACCTTACCAGTTGTAGTCCACAAGTTTGGTGGCGCCGCACTCGCCGATGCCTCGGCAATTGCCAACGTCGGTGCATTGCTGCTGACGGAGGGAACGAAGCAGCGCTGCGTCGTGGTCACCTCGGCCCTCCAGAGCGTCACGGATCAACTGCTCGCGGCAATAGTTCACGCGTCGAGCAATAACGTGGAGGCTGCCGAGGGCGTCGTCCACCAGCTTCGGGTGCGTCATCTCGAGGTGGCGGACGGACTGAACCCGCCCCGAATTGCCGAGTTGCGCACAAGTATCGACGCCGCCTGCGACGCACTGGTTTCGCAGCTCAGACTCATCGCTGCCGCCGACGCACCCGTCGCGCTCACCGATGCCGTACTCGCCTTCGGTGAACGGACAGCCGCAAACATCGTCCGCGAAATGCTTGATGCGCAAACTATTGCCGCCGTGGTGGTGGATGGGACGCTGTTGATCCAGACGGACGGCCGCCATGGCAACGCTGCGCCCGACCTTGCGCGCACGGACGCGGCGGCCATGAGCACCCTTCACGGGCTGTTCGCGCTGGGAAAAACGGTCATCGTGCCGGGGTTCATCGGTGCAGGAAACGACGGCACGGTGGTAACGCTGGGCCGCGGCGGATCGGACCTCAGCGCGGCCGTGCTTGCGCGGGCGCTCGACGCGCGCGAGGTGATCTTGTGGAAGGACGTTCCCGGACTGATGACGGCAGATCCCCGGATCGTCCCAGGCGCACGGGTCGTTCCCGTGCTCGACGCGCGCGAGGCGTCCGAGCTCGCGTACTACGGCGCCAAGGTGCTTCACCCGCGCACGCTGCTCCCGCTTCGGCAAGGCACCACCCTCCGCCTGCGGCCCTTCGCCGATCCATCGGCATCCGGAACCACGATCATCGTGGGGCGGGTGTCGCGCGGAGCCCCGGTACGGGCAATTTCCGGCGTATCGGCGCAGGCGCTCGTCGCCGTGAGCGGCACCGGCATGCTGGGTGTGCCTGGTGTTGCCGCGCGCGTCTTTGGCGCGTTGGCGGCCGCGCACATTTCGGTGTCGATGATCTCGCAGGCGTCGTCGGAGCAATCCATCTGCTTCAGCGTGCCGGCAGATCGATCGGATGAAGTGGGTGAGTTGTTGCGCACCGCGTTTGCCGAGGAGCTCGCGCGTCGCGAAGTGGAAGACGTCATTGTACAGTCCGGGCTGGCCACGATCGCCGTGGTGGGATCCGGCATGGCGCACACGCCCGGCATCGCCGCACGCATTTTCGGCGCCATTGCGGATGCCAGCGTCAACGTGATTGCCATCGCCCAGGGCTCGTCGGAGCGGAACATCTCGTTCGTGGTGAGCGAGAGCGAGGCGCCCGAGGCCGTTCGTGCCGTGCATGCGGCATTTCGGCTCGACAAGGTTGGCGGCGGAAAGGCGGGACGGCGTGCAGAGCCCACAGACGTCATCCTTCTCGGCATGGGCCGCGTTGCACAAGAAATCGTGACGCAGCTTGGCTTGCTCACACGACACAAAGGACCGTCCATTCGTGTGGTCGGCATGATCGACACGAGCGGATATGTGTTTCATCCGCGCGGCATGACTCCCAAGCAGTTTGCCGCGGTGCTGCAGCGCAAGCAGTCGGGCGGCACGCTGAAGGATGCGCCGTCAGGCAAGGCAGCAACTGCGCACGAAGCGGTCACGCTCATGGCGCAGCACGCGCTCAACCGGCCCATCCTGATCGACGTTGCCAGTGGAGACACGGGCCGCGCGCTCGCGGTTGCCGTGGCGCACGGCGTGGATCTCGTGCTGGCAAACAAGGCGCCGCTCGCCGCCGCACTCGCCGATGCTCGCACGATTCTTCAGGACGCGCGGGCGAGCGGACGTCGCGTGCTGCATGAAGCCACCGTGGGCGCAGGCCTGCCCGTGATCGACACCTTGCAGCAGTTGCATGCGTCGGGCGATCGCGTGGACAGCGTGGACAGCTCGCCCTCGGGCACCATGGGCTTTCTCTTCAGCGAGATGGGACGCGGCCGCAGCTTCTCGGAGGCAGTGCTCGATGCGATGTCGCGCGGCTACACCGAACCGGACCCTCGCGACGACCTGTCCGGGCTCGACGTGGCCCGCAAGGGAATCATCCTCGCGAGAATACTCGGCTACACGGGTGAGATGGCAGACGTCAGCCTCGAGTCGCTGGTGCCGGAGTCACTGCAGGGTGTGTCGCGCGCCGAGTTCCTTGCCGCGCTTCCCACGTGCGATGCACTGTGGGAGCAACGCGTGAGCGACGCGCGTGCGCGCGGCGAAGTACTGCGATACACAGCGCGTGCAACGCGCGGCGGTGTCCGCGTGGGGCTCGTGAGTGTGCCAGCGGGGAGTGCGCTCGCCTCGCTCGACGGCACGGACAATCTCTTTGTGTTCACGACGGCGCGATATCGCGACCGGCCTCTCGTGGTGTCGGGGCCTGGTGCCGGTGTGGAAGTAACGGCGGCCGGGGTACTCGGTGACGTGCTGCGGTTAGTGGTGCGTTGACGATCTCGCGTTGGAAGAACAGTTCTTTGTACTTTCCACACCCCGAACTTCCAGGACGGGGCAGCAGCTCCCGACAGTCGCTACGCTCCTGCGGGATGACAGTCAAAGGTATTCTTGCGGCATGACAGCCTACAATGCTCCTGCGGGATGACAGCCTACAATGCTCCCGCAGGACGACAGCCTAAAAAAGCGCTGTTGCACTGACAGTCTAAAGCGCCCCTGCATGACGACGGCTCAAAGCGAACAGTATTGCCGCTAGTGACGCACATCACCAACGCTGCACTCGCTGTTGCCTGACGCACTGCAATCCACGAAATTCAAGCCAGGGCGTCCTTCAAGTCTCGATGGGGAGACCAGTGATCAGGCTGCGCACGCTCGGTGTAGTTGAAGTACGACATCACGACGGCGCCGTACTGAAGGGTCTTCTCTCCCAGCCAAAGCGGCTGGCGCTCCTCATCTATCTCGCCACCGCGCGGCCGCGCGGCTTTCACCGGCGCGACCGGCTCCTGGCGCTGTTCTGGCCGGAGCTCGACGACGAGCGCGCCCGTGCCGCACTACGCGGCTCCCTGCACTTTCTGCGCGTCGCCCTCGGCGCCGATGCAATCATTGCCCGTGGCGACGAAGTCGCCGTGGATGCGGCACTGCTCACAACCGATGTCGATACGCTCGAAGCCGCGCTGAGCGAGAACCGTTTGGCGGACGTGGTCGACGCGTATTCCGGTGCGTTCCTGGACGGCCTGCACATCAAGGGCGCCGCGGAGCTCGACCAGTGGATGGATTCCACCCGTGACACGCTCCGGTCTCGCGTCGCGGCGGCATGCTGGACGCTCGCCGAGCAATGCGTGGGCACCTCGGATGCCGACGCCGCCGCCTGGAGCTCGCGTGCATGCGCCCTTACGCCATATGACGAAGGCGCCGTGCGCCGGCGCATGCAGATGCTGCATCAGGCCGGTGACAACGCCGCGGCGTTGCGCGCCTACACTGAATTTTCCGAGTGGCTCGACAAGGAGTTTGGCGCGGCGCCATCTGAGGCAACGCGCGCAGTGGCCGACGCCTGCCGCGTGGTGCCCGTGCTGCCGCCGCGTGCCGTTCAACCGAGCGTGCAACAGCCACAGGCCGAATTGAACGTCGGGCCAGCACCGGTTGCGGTGCGTTCGGCCAGGCGCAGGAATTGGCCGGCCTTCATCGCCGCTGCGGCCGTGCTCATGATCGTCAGTGCGATAACGATCGTGTACCGGACGTCCGCGGCACCCGTGCCTGCTGTCCTCGTGCAGAACCGCTTCGTCGTGATTCCCTTCGACGTGGAAGGAACGGGTACGTTCGGCTACCTGCGCGAAGGCATGGTGGACCTGCTGAGCGGAACGCTCGACGGTTCCGGAGCACTGCATGCGGTGGATCCTCATGCGGTGCTCGCATACGCCGCCGCACAGGGCGAACACGTGGACGCCACGACACTTGGCAAGCGCATGGCGGAGAAGTTCGGCGCCGCGTATTTCGTGTCCGGACGGGTCCTCCAGAGCGGTGGACGCGCGAACGTGACGGCGGCGATGAGCGACGCCACCGGCCGCGTCATCACGTCTACGCAGGCGAGCGGCGACGAATCCATGCTCTTTGCCCTGGTGGACTCGCTCACGAGGCAGCTGCTCGCACAGCAGGTCCACGATTCCGCGGCAAGACTGATGCGTCTTGCGTTCTCCACGACGGCATCGCTGCCCGCGCTCAAGGCGTACATCAGCGGCATCCAGGAGTCGCGCGCGGGTCGTTTCGCCGAGGCTACGGCGGACTTCACGAAAGCGGTGCAACTGGATACCACTTTCGCGCTCGCCCTTTACGAGCAAAGCATCGCCATTGCGTGGAGCACGGGGGGCCAGGACCGCGAAGCGGTCATTTCGGCAAGGAAGGCGGTCGCTCGCGGCGGGCTTCTCACGCTGCACGACAGGGAGCTCCTGCGCGCCCACATGGAGAACTGGTCCGGCCAGTCGCAGCCGGCCGAAACGCGGCTTCGTCGTATTCTCGACGACTATCCGTCCGACCTCGACGCGTGGCATGAGCTTGGCGAGGTGCGCTTTCACACGGCAGCAGACCTCGGCCATTCCTTCGTCGATGCGCGGTCGGCGTTCGAGCATGTGCTGGACGCGCCATCACTTGCGCCGAGTGCGAGGGTGCATCTCACCCGGATCGCGGCGTACGAGGGAGACGGCACCGCGACCGCACGCTACGCTCGGATCGAAGCGCGCGCGGAGCCGGGTGATGCACGAGCAGAAGAGATCCGTCTGCTCGACGCGGCAACACGCTCGGACGATCGCGCGGCTCGGGCCACTATTGCGTCGCTCGTGACGGCCGACGCCAGCCGCATCTGGACGAATGCGTGGAGTGTTGCACAGTACGCCGGCAACTGGCGGCTGGCGGAGCAGATTGCGCTGACACTCACCACGGCCGAACGATCCGACGATGCACGGACATCGGGCTGGCTTGCCATCGCGCAATTTCGCAAAGCGGCCGGCCGGCCGCGCGCCGCGGACGAGGCGCTCGCCAACCTTGCCGCGATCGCACCGCTCCATGCCACCGTGGTTCGCGCGGGATTTGTGGCACTGCCGCGTGACACGGCCCTCGACCTGCGCCGCGCGCAGAGCGCCGCGGCACTGCTTCGTGCGAGCACGGTGTCCGACAAGTCGGTGCTGCTGCGGGGTTCTGCCGGCGACGTGGACCGTACGCGCATCCTGGTTCTCGAGCGGCTGGAACATCCGCACATGACCGTCGAGAAATATCCCCGCGGTATTGCGGCGTATCCATGGGGCCCGCGGTTTTCCGCCCAGCCCGTGTTTCCCCTCTCGGCCGCCGCACGCTTTGATCTGGGTCTCTACGCCACGTCACAGCGAAAATGGGCCGAGGCGGACCACTGGTTCAGCCTCGTGAATGAGCCCGAGGGCTTCGATATCACACTCAGGGCACCGGCCATGCGTGCACGCGCCGCGGCGGCAACCCAGCATGGAGATCTCGAAACAGCGCGGCGATGCCGCGCTCGTCTGGCGTGGCTCGAACGAGATGCCGAGCCCGGCGGAGCGTATTAGGTGGAAGTGCTCGTCCTGAGCGCAGCGAAGGACGTGTTTGTGGTGGTAAGAGCAGGCCCTTCGCTTCGCTCAAGGACGCAAAACGCTATTACAACTTGCGTCACAGTCCACTAGTTACAATGCTGTTCGCTTTGCGCTGTCGTCACGCAGTGAGCGCTGTAGACTGTCATGCCGCAAGAATACTTTAGACTGTCATCCCGCAGGAGCGAAGCGACTGTCGGGAACTGCTGTCCCGCCCTGGGAGTTCGGGATGCGGAAAGTATATCCCGACACTCGCTCGCTTCTTACGGGATGATAGCTACCTGAACAGCATTGCCCACTAGTTAGCCCTGTCGTCCTGAGCGCAGCGAAGAACCTGCTCTTCCGCCAACCACCGGCGACTATTTCGTTCTGACCACCACGTACTGGAACTGGCCGCTGGGCAGTCCGCCGCCCGAGGTGAACGTCAACAGCCCTTCCTTCCCTGCGGGTACGGAAAAGCGTACGTAGCCCGCCGAGCCGCCAAGCACCGTGAGATTCACCTTGCCGTTGTCTGCCAGCGTGTTCACCGCGAGCGGATATCTGGGAATATTGAGGAAGGTGTTGGTGAAGATATCGCGGTAGTTCCAGCTCTTGTGCGTGAAGTTCGGGTCCACCGCGACGCCCAAATCGTCGGTGAAGTTGGCAACGTTCCAGTCGCGGAACAGCGGCGTGGCATCCGTGCCGAAAACGAAATTCAGGGTCTCGAAACCCTCCAGGGTGGAGTTGCCGAACTTCTTCCATATCGAGCCGTCGGTTGCCCCAAGTCTGTCCGCGGCATAGCGCAGAAAGGACCACGTGGCGCCGCGCGTCGCGAGATCGTCGTTGTCGGCGTACGGAGAGTTGCTCGTTGGCGCCTCCACGAAGTCCAGCAGCCGCGAGAAGTTCGCCGAGGCATCGTCCTTCCAGTTCCCATACGTGGGACGATTGATGATGCGAATGAGCGAATCCGTGAGGTTGGAGCGCGGCGCCAGCCCGCTTTCGCGATAGTATAACAACTCTTCGGCCACATGGCTCAGTCCCTCGTTCAGCCACGTCTGCTCGAAGTCCTGCGCGTCGGTGTTGATGTAGAAGCGACGGCCCGCATTGATCAGGTGCTGGAACTCGTGCGCAAGAATGCCGGTGGTGATGCTGTCCACCTGACCCACGGTGTGGACGACGCCGTTGATGCCGTCGGGCGCGGGCACGACCATGTAGAACATCTCGCCCTCGTTGCTGCCCGCGCAGTTGTCTATCGACGACGCAGCCACCTTGGGAAAGAGGTCGCGCGGATTGAAGAAACCGCCCACGTAATAGCCCGACGTGGAGTTCACGAGCTCATTGACCGTGCGCGTAAAAACGATGGCCACCTTGCCGTTGCCGTCCAGATCACTGGGCGCACCGAATGCGCCCACATCGAGCGGGTAGACCAGCGTATCGAATCGCGTGGCGAACTTCTGGTAGTCGGCATCCGAAAAGCCGGCCGGGTTGAGTGTGTCCGCGAGCACGATCGACGACGTACCAATGGCCTTGACGCGAACGCCATGATTGATGGGCGCCACGCAGAAGCCGGCACCGACATTCAGCGAAAACACGTCGCCGACCCTGGCGTTCGCCGGGATGACGGCCGTCGTCACCCCTTTTCGCCCACTCGGGAATTTGGAGGCGGCGAACACCGCGTTACGCTGAGCATGGTTTGCGAACAGCGATGCAGACAATGACTTTGCCTGCCTGAGCAGCCCGACGTGGAATCGCTGGTCGAGGGCCGGCGGCGTAGTGCTCTTGCCGCCGTTTGCCGAGCGCAACGCGGTAACCGTCGTGAGCGGGATTGCGGACGTACTCGGTACTGGCCCGAGGCCGTTGCCCTGAATGCTCGTACTGAGGGAGGTGGTGGCCTGGGTGTACAGGATGCGCGTCCCGGTGGAATTGTCCACCGTGGAATCCACTCGGCTATTGAATGCAGTGATGACGAACTCCGCACCCGTCGCGGTGCCCGCCACGCATCCGTATTGCGTCGCCGTAAACACCTGCGATCCACCTACGGCGAGCGTGGCCGCAGACGCGAGACCAGTGCAGGCAGACGAGCCCGCGGGGAGCACCGTGACCGCCGTGGTATCGGATTTTCCGCCCGACGTTGATATCACAAATGTGCTGCCGCCCTGCCTGAGCACACGTACCAACCCGGTAGCGTCCACGCTGACCAGCGTGCCGTCCACCACCGAAAAGGTGATCCCCGAAGCGGGGATCGTGTTGCCGTACTGGTCCTGCGACGTGGCCGTAACGCGCGCGGTATCCCCCACATTGATGAGGCGCAGCGTCTCCGGCGTTACCACGACTTTTGCGGACACACCGGCCACGGCCGTGATCGATGCCGCCGCGGTTGAGGTAATGCCCGTGACGCGCGCCGTCACGGTAAACGTTCCCGTGACGGTGCCGAGCGTGACCTGGGTGGATGCTTCGCCGGAGGAGCTCGTGGTGGCTGATGAAGGACTCAGCGTGTTTGCACCCGTGGTGGTGAACGTGACGCTCACACCCGGCACGCCCGTGCCCGCCGCGTCAACCACCTTTACCGTAAAGGTGCCCGCGGATGCTCCAACCGACGCGGTGGTGGTCGGCGTGGCCGACACCGACAGCGCCACCGGCGTGCCTGGCGTCTTTCCACCAGTCGTCCCATCCGCACCGCAGCCGGCAACAGCCAGCAGCGCGAGTGTGGAAACCGCAAAACGTGCCAGACGCATTTCCATCTATTTTGTCCTGACGATGATGAGCTTGAGATTCGGATTCACACCGGCCGTTGGTGTCGGCATCGACACGGTGACGGATGCTTGTGCGTTTGCATTGATGCGGTAGTACACGGCGCCGCCGGCCACGATGGAGCCGAACAGGGACGTGGACGCCTGGATCGTGCCGAAATTGAGCGGATACGCGCCGGCGCCGACGCCAAGGTTGGGATAGATGCTGTGCCAGTTCCAGCTTCGCTGTTGATACTGAGTGCTCAACTCGGCCACATCGTCAACGGCGTTGGAGACGGACCAGTCGCGCACATAGGTGGCGATGTTGTCGCCGATCACGGCCTTGAGGTTCGTCATGCCCGTATCAGGGCCGTTCACGAGCTTGAACCACAGCGCGGCGTCGGCATCGGCGAATCCGCTTGCCAGCACCGCGCGGCTTGGCGACACGGGTGGAGACGTCATCGCCCTTGCGGCGTACCAGCTGCGTGCGGATGCCATGAGTGGCGTAAGCACTCGCCTTTCGCTGTCCCGCAGCCGCGATTCGAACGCCATGTCGCGATGCAGCGTGCCCGGATCCTCGGCGGTGACCGCGGTGGGCTCGGCCTCGAGCGCCACCGGTGCCTGCGGAACCAGCGACGACGACACGTAGGTCGTGTTCATGGTGTACGTGGCTGACGTCCCACCAACGAGCGACGTGTTCACCAGCGTCGCCATCCATGTTCCGGATGTTGCGCCGGCAACCAGCGTTACGCTTCCCGCACCCGATATGCTCGATCCTCCTCCGGCCGCAAACCCATCGGTCGCGTTCGTGCGATCGATGGCATATCGAAGAAACGACTCCGCCGCACCACGCGTGGAGAGCGAATCATTGAGCGCGTACGGCGAGCTGGATTGCGGCGACTGGAGGTACGACCGCAGGCGCGAGGCGTTGCTGCTCTGGTCCAGGTTGTAGGCGTTCTTCGCTGCGTTGGTGGCGCGGAGAACGGTCGCGTCGAGATTGGAGCGTGGCGAGAGCCCTGACTCGTGGTAGAAGAGCAGCTCTTCGGCCATGTGGGCCAGCCCCTCGTCGAGCCACTTCTGCTCGAAGTTGGGCACGAAGTTCACGTACAGCCGCCGCGACGCGTTGATGATGTGCTGCAGCTCGTGCGCGAGCACGGCAACCGTCGTGGAGTCCACGAATCCCGTAGTGCGGATGTTTCCGTTCACGGATCCAGTGGGATCCGGCGCCATGGCGTAGAAATACTCGCCTTCGTTGCTGCCCGCGCATGCCTGCGCGCGCGTGGTGCCGGTTTTTGGAAAGAGGTCGCGCGAATACGCGAATCCGCCCACGTACTGTGCGGACTTCGCCGGCGTCAGCTGATTGACGGCGAGCGTGAACAGGATGGCGACCTTGCCGTTTTTATCGATGTCCGTGGGCTCGCCAAAGTTCGCCACGTCCAGCGGATAGACCAGCGTGTCGAAACGAGCGGCATAACGCTGAAAATCCGCGGTGGTAAACCCGTTCTTTGGGTTGAGCGTATCTTCGAGAATGAGCGACTTGGCGCCCACGGCCACCACGCGCACCGTGTGATATACCGGATTCTCGCATGGGTCGCTGCCATTCACGTTCAGCGTGATCAGGTCACCGAGAAAGCGGGGACCTGACGGATTGGGAATGGGGTCGAGGCTGGTGCTGGGAGCAAGGCCGCCGTCGCCCTTGCAGGCGGCGAATGTGGCCAGGGCCACACACGCGCATGACGCGAGCGAGCGAGGTAGGCGTGCGAGCATGCGTGAAGATATCAGGGAAGAGTCCGCTCTGGAGGGAACAACACCGCACCTGCGTCGCTACCTAGACACCCAGCGACGACGCTACCCGATCCGTTGTGGTAAACCCGGGCGGAACTTCCGTTCCTCCAGCGGCTCGCTCGGACGAAAATAGCAGCGCCTCGCACTCCGCGGCTGTGACGGGGCGCACCATCAGATAGCCCTGCCATTCCGGACAGCGCTGGTCGACGAAGTATGCCAGCTGCTCCGGCCGCTCGATTCCTTCGGCAATGACGTTCACGCCCAGCTTCACTCCGAGCGTGATGAGCGCGGCAGCAATGGCGCTGTCGTTCGTGTTCTCCGGAACACCCTGAACGAAGCTGCGGTCGATCTTGAGCGAGTCGATGGGAAACAGACGGAGCGCGCTGAGCGACGAATAGCCCGTGCCAAGATCATCGATGGAAACGCGTACGCCATGCGCCTGCAAGGCGCGCAGATTGTCCACGGCGCGGCCGCTCGAGCGCATCGCGATGCTCTCCGTGATCTCCAGCTCGAGGCTTTGCGGTGGTAGGCCGGTTTCAGACAGAATCTGCTCCACCCGCGCCACGAGATCGACATGCTGCAGCTGCCGCACCGAGAGATTCACAGCGGCGCGCAACTGTGTCTGGCCGCGGAGCCGCCATGCCTGCACTTGCGTGCACGCCGCGCGCATGACCCACTCGCCCATGGGCACGATGGCGCCCGTGGCTTCGGCAAGGGAGATGAATGCCGACGGCATCAACAGCCCGCGTTCCGGATGGTTCCACCGCAACAGGGCTTCAACGCCGCTGATCACGCCGGTCGCCGCCTGGACAATGGGCTGGTAGTAGGCCACCAGCTGCTTGAGCTCCACGGCCCGCTGCAGACTCGTTTCCAGGCCCAGCTGCTCGAGCGTTGCTTCGGCACCTTCCGCGATGTAACGCTCCACAAGATCCCGGCCTTGCGCCTTGGCCCGGTACATCGCGGAATCCGACGTCTTCAGGAGACCTTCGGCATCGGCGGCATCGCTCGGATAGAGGCTGATGCCGAGGCTCGTGGTGACGAACAGCTCCTGTCCGTCCACGATGATGGGACGCTTGACGGAGGTGATGATGCGCTCCGCCAGCATCGCCGCGTCGTCGGCGCTGTTCACTTGCGTGGCCAGCACCGCAAACTCGTCGCCGCCAAGACGGGTAACCGAATCCTCGCCTCGAATGGTGGTGCGGATCCGCTCCGCCACGGTCTGCAACACGGTGTCACCGGCGGCGTGGCCCAGGGAATCATTCACGATCTTGAAGCGGTCGAGATCCAGGAACAGCACCGCGCACATGGTGTGGTTGCGCTTGGCGTGATGCAGCGCCATTCCCAGCTGGTTCAGAAAGAGCTGCCGGTTTGGAAGGCCGGTGAGCGAATCGTGATACGCAATTCGCTCGATGCGCGCCGCCGCATCCATCGTGGCCTGCCGCTCCTCTTCGAGTAGCCAGATGACGAGACCCAGCGCGAGCGCCACGTAGAGCACGACGTCGGCGAACCCGAGGCTCGCGACGTAGATGCCGAATCCCTTTCCGCCCATGGATGCAGCAGCGATGAAGTGAATCTGCTGCAGTCCAAGCCCGAAAAACGCGAACATCACGACGCGGCGGCCAATACCGCGCGCGATGCGCGGCGCCCGCGTGATGGCCCAGCCGCCCACCAGGAAAGCGAGGCCCGCCGCCACACGACGCACCGTGACACGAAGGGCAAAGAGCAGGTCCGCACGCGTGGGATCCCACGAGTACGCCACCACGAGGAGCGCACCGAGCACGACGACGCCGGCAATGAGCCAGCGTCCCTTCCTCGCTGGAAGCGAGCGCCCCACGGTGAGCTCGGCCGTGCCCAGGAGCAGCCAGGTGATCTGCAGGTATCCGGCAATTCCCGCGAGCAGTGCGAGAAAGAAGCGGGCCGGTGCGTTGATGGGCAGCCAGGCGCCAAGGAAAATGGCGAGGGCGCCCGCTCCGGCGTGCACCGCGAGGGCAATCCAGCTCCACGTCCAATGGCGTAGGAACGGACGCCAGTAACGCCTGAGCAGCCCTCCCATGACGATCGCAATGAGAATCGCGACGCCGGATTGCGCAAAAAGGCCTGCGATGGAAAGTACGGTGGGTAGCGCCATCCGAACCGGAACGGGAAGAACTGTACCGTATTGTGCAGTTCTTCGTGGGATGTACGATCGGCCGTAAGGCGCTCACGCCAATGAGCGGGGCCCGCATCGGCCGTTGCGATGGGACGGGACCAGACGATAAGGTACGGTTCCGGCCGGTCAGATGCGAGTCTGCAACAATGCCCTGAGGTCGCGGCCGCCGCTTACAAAAACCTTACACTGCATCCATGCCCCTCTCCAGCCGGCCCGACGATCCGTTCCTCGAGCAGTTCGCCCGCGATTCCTTCGATCTCTTTCCGCACTGCCAGCTCTGCGGACAGCGAATCGACCGGTTCGAGGAGGCAGACGTATTGATCCACAGCCAGAGGGTTGTACACCGCGGCAACTGTTCCGCTAGGAATTCCGCATCGCCGACAGCACCATGAATGCCCCGCCAAGGACCCAGACGAGCGCGGCCGCCAAAAACGCCTTTTGTCGCGAGATCCGCCCCGTGACCGACAGCCCGATCCCAAGCAGGATCGTGATCCAGATCGTGAAGACGTCGATGCGGCCGAGCGCCGCGAGCATTACGGGCGAGCCATCGGGATCGAGAAAACGGCCCACGCCGAGCGAGAGCTTGAGGCGGCCCGTGAGCGTGGACGGATCCATGAGGAGTCCCTGCACGCCGGCAAGGACACCTTCCACGACGCGCGGCATGTAGGAGTAAGCCGCAACCATGAGCGCCGCCGAGAGCGTCTGCCGTGCGTCGAACAGCTTGCCGATGACCCACAGGAACACGCCGACGCAGAAGATGCTAACCGGTAGGCCTAAGATGACGATGAGAATGGCGAACTTCTCCGTGATTCCGCGCGCCTTTTCCGCCATTTCCGGAGTGAAACTGGGATTCTTTTTCATTGCGGCCGCCATGCCGCGCGTGAACTCCGCGTCCATGAGCGGTTGCATGACACCGGTGTTCGCGACGAAGATCAGCGCGCTCAGGATGACCACGACCAGCAGCGGGATGGTCCACCCGGAATTGATGCGGCGCGCAAACACGGACGCCGGGGCGTAGAAAATATCGAGGAAGTCTTCCCACCGGGCCGCCTGCTTGGTGGGCGGTACGGGAGTGGCTGTATCGGAAGCGGAGGCGTCGCTCATGGTATGCGTGGGGTGAAAGATGGTGACGTGCGTTCCAGCGCGTTCAATTCTGGAGACATCGGCCGTCGAACGCAAACCGCTTTCGTCACGGCAGGGGCTCGATGACCACGGCGGTGCCATAGCAGAGTACTTCCGTGATGCCCGGCATGAGCTCCGTGGCGTCGTAGCGGAGTCCGATCACGGCGTTCGCGCCGAGCTCGGCGCCGTGCGAGACCATGATCTGAAAGGCGTCCGCGCGAGCTTCCTCGCACAGATTGACGAGCAGCGTGATGTTGCCCCCAAAGAATGCCTGGATCTTCACCCCGACCTGGCCGAGCACGGAACGTGAGCGGACGGTGATACCGCGAACGACGCCGAGCGTTTTCACGATGCGATAGCCCGCGAACTCGAGACCGGTGGTGGCGTAGGACGTCTCGTACTGGTGGACGGGACTCATGATTCCTCCCTGTGAGGGTGTTGTTTTCTTGCCTGACTATGTGGTAAGTCGATATGGGGCAACAGGTTAGAGGCGTGGAAACTTCGCGGCACGCGGCGCGTATGCTATCATAGGACCTTCAATTGGAGCACCTCATGGATTCTGATATCCAGAGCTTTGCATTCGTCGCGATGATCATCGTCGGGCTGGTCGGCTCGTTGTCGTTCATCGGCGTTCTCTCGTACAAGGTCGCCACGTCCGCCTCCAGGAAACCTAAGGCCGTCGCCCGGCCGGACGACGAGCGTCTCGAGCGTCTCCAGCAGTCGGTCGATGCCATTGCCATCGAGGTGGAACGCATCGCCGAGGCACAGCGGTTCAGTGCGAAGCTGCTGGTGGAGCGTGGCGACAAAGCGTCGCTGAAGGCGTGAGGAACAGCGTCTCTTCCTAGGCGAGTGCAACGGTCGCGATGGCGGCCACGATCTGCGCGCTCGTGAAAGGCTTCTGGAGAAAAACGTAGCGCCCTTCGCCAATGGCTGCGGGATCGATGATGGCGTCGCTGTAGCCGGACATGAACACCACGCCCAGGTGCGGCAAGCGGGCACGAAGAATCTCCGCGAATGCGCGGCCGGTCATGCCCGGCATCATCATGTCGGTCACCACGGCCGTCAGCTCTCCCCCGAGTACCGCGGCCAGGCCGAGTGCGGCTTCGCCCGTGACCGCTTCAACGACCACATAGCCGGCGTGCTCCAGCGAGCGCCGTACAACGCGCCGCACGGAGGATTCATCCTCCACCAGAAGAATCTTGCCGCGTTTTGCGCCCGCGATCATCGGCTCATCGGTCGACAAATGGCTGCTCGCGCTGCTGTCGGACGTTTCGGGCAGATAGATCATGAACGTGGTGCCCTGCCCGACGGTACTGGTCACCCTGATCACGCCGCCCAGCACGGCGACAATGCCATACACGGTCGCCAGGCCTAGCCCCGTGCCCTTGCCAACCTCCTTCGTCGTGAAGAAAGGCTCGAAGATCTTTCCGAGCGTCTCCTCGTCGATTCCCGTTCCCGTGTCCTCGATACGCAGGCTCGTGTAACGCCCTGGCGGCAGCGGTCCGCCTTCTATCGGCGCGCGACCCGCGGTCATGTGCTTCAGCTCGACACGGAGCTGCCCGCCTCTGGTCATTGCGTCGGCGGCGTTGACGACGAGGTTCATCACGATCTGCTCGATCTGCGTGGGATCGGCCATCACGTATCCGTTGCCGCGGTCGAGACGACTCACCATCTCGATGTTCGACGGCAGCACTCGGCGCAGCATGGGCTCCAGATCACCGACCACGGCGCCGACGTCGATGACCCGCAGCTGCACGACTTCCTGCCGCGTGAAGGTGAGCAGCTGGCGCGTGAGTGCGGCTGCACGCGCGGCCGCGCCCGCAATGTGCTCCAGCTGACTCCGGTCGTCGGCAGACCGCTCCTGGAGCAGCATGAGCTCCGAGCAGGCCATGATGATGGTGAGCACGTTGTTGAAATCGTGCGCCACGCCTCCGGCCAGCCGCCCCATGGCTTCCATCTTCTGCGATTGCCGCAGCTGCTCTTCCAGCTTCTTGCGCTCGGTGAGATCCGTGAAGAAGCCGAGATACCCGCTGGGCTGGCCTTCATGGTCGCGCAGGACGCTGACGCCGAGCAGGGCACTGAACCTGCTGCCATCCTTCCGCATCCGGGTGACTTCGACGGCGTCGCCGGTGCCGTGCGTTGCGGCCACGAGCTTTTGCGCCTCGAAGGATTCCTGTTCCTCGGGCGGGATGTACGGCAATGGATTGTCCAGCACTTCGGCTTGCGTCCATCCGAACAACCGTTCGGCTTCCGGGTTCCATTTCGTGACGAGCCAATTGACGTCAGTCGCCACGATCGCATGCGGCGCCACGTCGATGAGTGACTGCATGAGGGCGCTGGTCCTGCGCGCAGCCGCCTCTCCTTCGGAGAGTGCGATCTGCGACCGGCGCAGGTCACCAATGGCTGACGTCAGCTCCGCGGTGCGCGCCGTCACGCGTGTCTCCAGCTCCGCGTTGATCACCGCCAACTCGGCCTGTGTGCCCACGAGCGTATCCACCATGTGGTTGAATGCGCGCACCAGATTGGCGACCTCGTCGTCGGACGTCTCCGTAGCGCGGAGGGTAAGGTCGCCCTCGGCAATGCGATTGACCGTGAGGGCCACCGCCGTGAGTGGCCGGGTCACGAGTGTGCTGATGGCGTAGATGGCGACGAGCCCGATGGCGAAGATCAACAGGCCGATGACGGCACCGACGTGTCGCGACCTGGCGACTTCGGCATTCAGCGGATCGAGCGAGATGCCTGCACTCAGTGCCCCCACGCGCACCGTTCCATTGAGCACGGGCGTGGCGATGAGATACGTTCGTCCGTCGCTGCTGATCTCGCTGGCCGGCCGCTCGGGCGCGCGTCCGGCCGGCGGCATGATCGACCCACGCTGCGCCACGACTCGGCCGCTGTCGTTCCATACGATGAGAAATGCGACGTCGCGCACGGCGGCCACGCCGGCCACGACTTCCGAAACGGCCGCCTCGTCGTTGAAGAGGAGGCCTGCTCCCAGGCTGTACGCCGTCATGTCCCGGATGACGTTGGCTTTGGCTACCGTTGCGGCAAGGGCCTGGCGCTCGAGTCGGGCGGGGAAGAAGACGAATACGAAGACGGCGATGGCCGCCACGAGTGCCGCAAACGCCACCATCAGCTTGGCGCGAATGCTTCTGATGGGATTGCGGCTCATCTCACGATGGTGGCGAGCTTCAGCAGCTCCGATGTCAGGTCTGCTCCCTCGAGCCGCGACGCCTCGAGGTTCACGAGGATCCGTGGACGCCTGTCGCGCAGCTCCACCCCCACTGCAAGACCGTTCACCACATAGCGCGGCACGCCGGTCACGGTGGTCACTCGCGCCGCGCGTGCCGTGGCCGCCAGCAGCGTGATGTCGGTGGCGCGCAGCGGAGTAATGTAGAGCAGCGTAATGGGCGCCCGCTTCAGTGCATCGGCCAGCCGCTCGTCATCGAGGTCGATTGTTTCAACCCGAATCGGGGCGGCGGAGGACGAGTCGCGGGCATTGGCAATGGACAGGAGCGCTTCGTCACGCGCGGTCACCGAGGTACGATAGCCATGCTGATACGCTATGCCGATCACGAGCTCCGATGGCGCTCTCGCCTTACGCAGCCGGTCAAAGGTGATCACTTTCAGGAATATGGGAATCTGGATCGCAACGGGTACCTCCATCTCTTGCGAGTGCGTCTCCGACGACGCGAGCACGCAGGCGCCGAGCAGCAATATCGGGAGAGAGAGGCGCATGAGGTTACGCTCCTGTTATCTTTACAGGCGCCATGTGAGCCGCAGCGCTGCCGCACGTCCATCCTGCTCGATGGCATACTGGACGTGCTCCAGGCCTCCAGGTGTCGAGTAAGATACATCTAACAGATTCGTGATGCGCAGCCCGACCTCGACGTGCGACAATCCGGGCGGCGTCACGTTCACGTTCAGGTCCGTGCGCGTGGAGGCCTGCGTGGAAGGCCCACTGATGGTGCGACGCCCCGACTCATACCGGAACAGGAGCGTCGTGCTCACGACCTCGGCATGCCTGGCGGTGACGGACACCACGCCGGTCTGCTCCGGCGAATTAGTGAGGCGTTGCCGTGCCGGCGCCATGTCGGCGTGGGAGACGCTGTACCAGGCGTGCGCGGACAACGGTCCGGAAGGACGAACGTCGACCTCCAGCTCCACGCCGGTGCCCTCCGAGCTCGTGACGTTGTCGTACAGTATCTCGCCGGTCTTCTGGCGCTGCACCTGATCGATGAGATTGATCATCCGATAGCCGTACAGGGCGCCGCTTGCGAGGATTGCCGCGTTGACGCGATACTCGACGTCGAGCTCGAGCGTCTGCATCTGCTCCGGCTGCAACGCGGGGTTTCGCACATAGTACGTGGTCGTGATGTCTGCTTCTGCGGTACTTGGAGCGCGAAAGGCTCTCCCGTACAGGGCCTTGACCGTGGTAGAGGGGGATGGTGTGAAAATGAGCGCCAGCCGGGGAGTGAACGCATCCTCGTTGCGGGTGTTCCAGTCCCACCGAAGCCCTCCCACGAGCCGGAGTGCAGAGGTCAACTGAAGCTCATCCTGAGTATAGGCCGAAAACACGCTGGTCGGCTCGTTGTCCGACGTGCGGACGCCGTTCGCAGGCAGCTCGTAATACTCGGAGCGCAGCACGCGCCGAAATTCCGTGCCCATCGTTACCTGGTTTCGTGATGTTTCCTCCAACACGGCGATCACTTCGGCACCCACGTCCGTACTGCCCCCACCGTCCGAATATGCCGGATCCGTGATGTACGGATACGCCCCACGGTACCGATAGCGGTCGGCATAGGCGCGACCACTCAGATGTACGTGACCGCTGACGTCTCTGGTGGCCGTGACATCGCCCCACAGCGTCTCATCCACGGTCATGGCCCGCGGATCGTTGAATACGGTCGAAAAGGCTGCCGTGGGAATACCCTTGTCGCGTGAACGATACCCCACATGGGCCACGACATCACCCAGCGTGAGTGCGGCCAGCCCACCCACCGCGTGCTCCCAGTCCAGCGCGTGTGCAACGCCGTTGTTCGTTAGCGGGCTGTCGAACTGCGAATAGTAGAGGTCTGATCCGTCGCGCCGGCTGATGAGACCCGAGAATGCGAGTGAGCTCGATTGGCCCAGGGAATATCCTCCTGCCACCGCCGCCTCCCGCAGCCCGCCAGAGCCCACCCGCGCGGTGCCGACGGTACCCGCGAGCCGCTGCGCCGTTTTCGTGACGATGTTGATGACGGCAAACACGGCGTTCGTCCCGTACAGCGCAGAACCCGGCCCGCGCACGATCTCGATGCGCTCCACCGCGTCGAAGTTGATGGGCAGGTCGCTGCCGATGGGGGCGCCCCCCCATGTCTGATCATTCAGGGTATGGCCGTCGACCAGCAGGAGGACTCGATTGTTGTAGTCAGAGGGACGGCTGAACCCCCGCGTGCCCAGCAACGGATAATTCCGGTCGTTGCTGATGTAAAAGCCGCGCACATTCTCGAGGGCCTCCTGGAGGGTGCGATAGCCATTTTTCTGAAGATCCTCGACGGTGAGGATCGTAACGGACGCCGGCGCCTCGACGCTCGTCTGCTCGTACTTCGATGCGGTGCTGATGTGCGTATTCAGCAGCGAATCGAGCGAGATGGACGCCGGAGGACCGGGTTGCTGCCCACGGATGGCCGGCGCGCCAAGGCTCATCAACACGCCAATGACGGCGAGCGTGGAGGCGAGGACAGGGAGTCGCACGGCGTTGTGCCTTGGGTGGGTGGCCAGGACACGTGCCTGGAGGCAGCGCTCAATCCGACGGCGGATCAGCAGCGGGAAACTTGCCGGCGGGTTAACCTGCGCATGTGACCAGGGCAAGGCGCGTGCCTCTTGCGGCTCGACAGGCAATTTGCCTCCAGGGGGACGTCGATCTCCGGGTGACGATGGTACGCTATCTCGGTTACGCTGACAGCGGCCGCTCCGGCAGTTCGTGAGGCGGTGTCCGGGATACTGCATGCTCGAGCAAGCGTGCAATGTGAGGATTGCCGGCCGCAATATCCAGCGCCGAGCGTCCGGACGAATCACGCAACGCCGCATCGGCACCATGTTCCAGAAGCACGCGCACGGCGTCCGCCTTGCCCTGTTTCACCGCATGCATCAATGGCGTGAAGGACGGGTCGATCCAGTCATTGGTCGAGCCGTTCGTGAATTCCCTGAACCGGCGATTGATCTCGTTGGGGGTGGCCGAGACGATGTCGGCGACACGATGCAGCAGCCCGAAGTTGACGACCTCGAAGAGGTCGATGGTGCCGGTGTTGATCACATCGCGAAGGGGGATATTGCCGCGATAGTCCGCCCAGCCGGCGGGGGTACCGCAATACCTGGAGTCACGGGCCCGCACGTTTGCGCCGCGCTCCAGCAACAGCTCGGCGGCTGCCACATTGCCATAGAATGCGGCGGCGTGCAGCGGCGTATAGCCGGAGGTGCCATGGGTCGACGTCTCCGCCACATCGCCCACGTTCACGAAGGCACCGCGCTCCAGCAGCAGCTCCATCATCTGCCGAGAGGCGCACTCCGCGGCATGGATGAGAAGGGCTCCCCATGCGGCACCGGGCCGCAGTGCATCCGGAGCCTCAGCCAGCAGGCGCTCGACGTCGTCGTAACGCTCCAGCGCAACGGCCGACGGCAATCTTACAGAAGCGCCAGCCGCGAGCAGTGTTTCAACCATGCCGGTCTCGTTGGAGAGCGCGGCCTGATCCAGCGGCGTCAACCCGGCGACATCGGTTGCTTCCCTGTCGGCGCCAAGCTCCAGCAAGGTACCAAGCGACTCGGCGCGTTTCTTCACGACGGCGAGATGCAGCGGACGTCGCCGGTTATTCGCGCGATCCATTCCACGGTCACGGTGGTGGGCGTTCGCCGTGATCGCCTCTACATCGCCAACGGCAACAGCAGAAAAAATGTTGTGCCGCGCACCATGCGCGAGCAGATAGTCCACGACATCCTTCCGGCCACTGCCAAAGCACGTTGCCCAGCCGATAATCTCCAACTCGTGATCGTCACCCGCACCGATCACCTCGGAGCCATGCTCCACGAGCAGCGCAATGATTGGCAGATTCTCCTTTTCCGCGGCAAAGTGCAGCGGGACGGCGTTGTCACCTTCGTCACGGATGCCAGGATCCGCACCGCGATCCAGCAGCAGCGCAACGACGTCCGCATTTGCGCCGTTCATGGCAAAGTGAAGTGCTGTTCGGAGTCCGATATGCCCAGGAAGCAGCCCTCGCTTGTTCACGAGCTCCGGCGTTGCATCCAGCAGTTCGGCCACACGCGCAGCATTTCCCTCATTCGCCGCGGCCAGCAGGTCAACGAGCGTGGCCGGCGGTGCCGACACCCCTGCATGAAGCGCCGTCTTGAGGTCGGGCCATGTCACAAAGCCGAATTCACGGGCGAGGGCGTGCTGGACATCGCGCAGCGTTGGCTGCGCCGGAACATGCGGAATCACGCGCGCGATGCGGCGCGCCGCGTCGGCGTTTCTGGCGAGCAAAGCCGTATGCCATCGCTTTGCTTCGCGCTTGAGGTTGTCGAGCGACGCGGCCGGGCCGAGCGTCCTGGGCATATCGATCATTCCTTCCGATGAAGCGTGCACGAAGATGAAAGCATAACAGCGGCGCCGGCTGACGTCGGTCACCGTGGCCCGGTGTCTGCAATTCAGCTCGCGTCCTGCATGAACACCGTGATACTCGCAACCAGGATTTCAGTGAGCCAGCACATGAATACCGGTCCGCGCGGAACCGCGCAATTCCACGAGGACGGCGACACTGTCCGCCGTTCCGTGACCATTCGGCGCCCGCTCGTGGAAGTGGAGCAGCAGTGGAGCGTTTCAGGCATTCCGGGCAAGGCGACCTTCGCGCAGGCCGCCGGCGATCGGGGCGTGGAATTGCGCGTCGAAGCATCGGCCGATGAACAGAAAAGCGCCAAGGAGCTGTTTGGCTCTTACGCCAGCGACAACCCTGGGGAATCACTGAGCGCCGCGTTGCGCCAGCTCAAGAGCCGCCTCGAAACCGGCGAGGCACCCACGACACTTGGCCAACCATCGGGCCGCGAATCCGCGAACGGCTGATCACCTTCACACACAGGTCTCTCCATGCGTGCAGTCTGCTGGGAAGGCAAGAAAGACGTTCGCGTTCAGACCGTTCCCGATCCGAAAATACTCAATCGCCGCGATGCGATCGTCCGCATCACGTCCACGGCAATTTGCGGCTCGGATCTCCATCTGTACAACGGCCGCATCCCGACCATGGAAGCCGGCGACATCCTGGGACACGAGTTCATGGGTGAGGTCGTGGAAACGGGCAGCGGTGTCACCAATCTGCAGAAGGGAGATCGCATCGTCGTTCCGTTCGATATCGCCTGCGGCGACTGCCTGCCGTGCTCCAAGGAATTCTATTCCGCGTGCGACAACAGCAATCCCAATGCGGCCATTCCCATCGAGATGCAAGGCTACGCGGGAGCGGCGGCGTTCGGATACACCAAGATGTACGGCCACTACGCCGGCGGGCAGGCGGAATACGTTCGTGTCCCGTTTGCCGATTTCGGGCCCATCAAGGTTCCCAACGGCCTCGACGACGAGCAGGTGCTGTTCCTGTCGGACATCTTTCCCACCGGCTACATGGCGGCGGAAAATGCGAACATCGAGCCCGGCGACACCGTAGCGGTCTGGGGATGTGGACCTGTTGGGCAGTTCGCCATTCGCAGCGCCTTCATGCTGGGGGCGGGCCGTGTCATCGGCATCGATCGTCACGTGAAACGCCTGCGCCTGGCGGAACAGGGCGGTGCCGAAACACTGAATTACGAGACGACGAAGGACGTCGTCGAAGCGCTCAAGGATCTCACGGCAGGCCGCGGCCCCGAGCGCTGCATCGACGCGGTTGGCATGGAAGCACACGGCACGTCGCTGTACGGAAAGGTGGAGCGCGCCAAGCAGGCGCTGATGCTGCAGCTCGACAACGACACCGCGCTGCGGCAGGCTATCCAGGCGTGCGGCAAAGGTGGAACGGTGAGCGTGGTGGGGGTCTATGCGGGCTTCATGGACAAATTCCCGTACGGCATCATGTTCGGGAAGGGACTCACGCTCAAGGGCGGCCAGTGCAACACGCAAAAATACATGCGGCCCTTGCTGGAGCGCATCGAGAAGGGTGAGATCAACCCACCCGACATCATCACCCATCGCGCCAAGCTCGAGGAGGCTCCGGCGATGTACGACAAGTTCGAGCGTGAAAAGGACGACTGCGTCAAGGTTGTGCTCACGCCCTGAGGTAGCGCGCGACCTTTTTCAGGTCGGCCACGAATTCCTTTTCCGCCTGCTTTCTTTCCAGTGCACCCGGCGCACGCAACACCGCGCTCGGGTGCACGGTCACGAACGCCATCTCCGCCAACTCCGTCTTCAGTTGCCTTCCCCGCTGTGCGATGACCTTCGTAGCCGGGCCAAAGAGCGACTGCGCTGCCGTGGCGCCGAGTGCCAGGATGACCTTTGGCTGGAGCACGTGGATCTCCGCATCGAGCCACGGATGACACGCGCGAACTTCCTTGGTGCTCGGCTTCGCATGAATGCGGCGTTTGCCACCTTTCGAGTCAGGCACCCACTTGAAGTGCTTCACCGCGTTGGTGACATAGGCATCTCCGCGCTCGATGCCGGCGGCCTCGAGCGCCCGATCCAGCAACAGCCCGGACGGCCCCACAAATGGATGCCCTTCGCGGTCCTCCTGATCGCCGGGCTGTTCACCGACGATCATGAGGCGCGGCCTGCGCGCACCTTCGCCGAACACCGTCTGGGTGCCAAGTTTCCAGAGCGGACAGCCACGGCACGTCGCGGCGGCCGCACGGAGCGAAGGAAAGGTGATGCGTTCCGGGAAAAAGTCAGCGGCGCTCATGCGATGGTCATGCGCACGCTGCGTGCCTCTCGGGGCGGACGTGGCCCGACTTGTCCTGCCCGCCCGTGATTGACTGAGGGACTTGCCAGAGGGATGTTTGTCAGCGACCGAGCGTGCCACCATCCGTGCCGTACGGCAAGGGCCAAGTGGGGTTGATCGGCTTCCGTGCGCCGCACCGCGATCAGGCACACGGAACCTACAAGCTGCTGTTCAATACCTCGTTACAAAGCCATAACTCGTACGCAACCGAAGCACGTTCTTCACTGCGCCCCGAAGCACAATAGGGAGCACAGGGAAGAACCTGTTTTTTGCCTCACGTCAACCGAACCATGGATCTTCGTTCCGGCAGTCCCTTCTGGCCAGTCAAGGACGGCCTTCTGCACGCGCATCCGCCGCTCGACGCGGACGTGGTGTGCGAAGTGGCCGTCATTGGTGCCGGGATCACGGGGGCATTGATCGCCTATCACCTTGGTCAGGCTGGCGTAGATACCATCGTGCTCGACAAGCGGGACGTCGCGCATGGCAGCACCGCGGCGTCCACCGCGCTGCTCCAGTATGAGCTCAACGTCATGCTCAGCGAGCTCGCGGACAAGTTCGGCCCCCGCGATGCCTCAAACGTATACCTCGCGTGCCGGCGCGCCGTGGAGCGTCTCGGCGAGATTGCGACGGAGCTTCGTGCCGACATCGGGTACGAGCGCCGAACGAGCCTGTACCTCGCCACATCGCCGCGTGACGTAAAGCTCTTTCGTACCGAGTGGGAGCTTCGCCGCACCCTGGGCTTCGACCTCGATCTCCTTGGCGAGCGAGACATCGCGCAGCGGTTTTCCTTCGCGCGCCCGGCGGCGCTGCTGACGCATAACGCGGCGCAGGTTGATCCGTACGCGTTTGCCCACGCGCTGCTGGACGCGGCAACGAGAAGGGATGTGCGAGTGTACGATCGCACGGATGTGGTCAAGATGGAGACGACGAACATTGGAATGACGCTCCGCACGGCAGCCGGTTGCACGGTACGCGCGAGAAGCGTGGTCTTCGCGCAGGGCTACGAGGCCCACTCCCTCATCAGGAAGAAGGTGGCGCGTCTCGTCAGCACCTATGCGGTGGTGTCCGAGCCTGTCACGTCATTCAATGGATGGGGTGAAGACCGATGCCTGATCTGGGAACATGCGAGGCCCTATCTCTATCTCAGGACAACGCCGGATGGCCGGATCATCGTGGGGGGAGAGGATGAAGCCATTAGTGATCCGAAGCGCCGCGACCGCCGCATCGAAAAGAAGACCAGGACGCTGACATCGCGCTTTCGCGAGCTCTTCCCCGCCATTGCCTTTGACGTGGCTTATTCGTGGGCGGGCACGTTTGGCGAAATACGTGACGGGCTCGCGTACATCGGCCGGCACATGGAGTGGCCGCACGCCTATTTTGCACTGGGGTACGGCGGCAATGGAATCACCTTCAGCGTGCTCGCCGCCGAAATCATCCGGGATGCCGTGCTGGGACGTCCGAACGACGACGCATATCTGTTCCGATTCGACCGATGAACTCCAGCGGAGCGAAAGACGACACCACACTATTCCACCTTCTCCAATGGCATTTCGGCCGGCCCGCCAAGGACGAGACCATCTGGGGTGAAGCGCGAGCCGTGACATGGGCAGTCCCACGTTTTGTCCGCGTTGTTCCAATGCACGATGCAACCCATGTGCGTGCACACGGCGCTCACCGTGATGACGTCGCCCGATGCGGTGCGATGACAGGCGACGCGTTTGCCGTCCAGATCGAGCACCCTGCCTTCTCCCTGGGGAACATTCTCCACGCCTGACCTGTCGTGCTTCAGGCGGTCGGCAATCAGGTAGAATGGATAGTCCGCGTTCTCGCTGAGATATTCCGTAATCGCGCCGAGGGTGGTTGCCTTGCGGTTCGGATCAAAGATCTCACGCCACTGGTTGTCGCGGCCAACGACGGCATCGTAGAGCATCATTCCCGCAAGGGTGCCAAAAGTCAGTCCGTTTCCCGCATAGCCGGTGGCGATATATTGATGTTCCGCCGACTTGCCGATGAATGGCAGCCCGTCGTCGGTCTCGATCACCTGCCCCGACCAGCGCCGCTCGATCCTGGCGGAGGGAATGAGTGCCTCGAGCGCAGACTGCAACGCGTTGAAGCGGGCCTCCGTGTCGCTCTCCTGCCCCGTCTTGTGATCCTTCCCGCCAAAGACGGCATAGCGTCCTTCGGGCACATCGTGGATACGCAGGAAATAGTACGGGTCGGCGGTATCGAAGTAGAGTCCCGGCGCCAGAACGTCGTCGTCGATGAGCGCTCCAAGTACGTAGGACGAATACGGATAGATTTTTGTCTGGAAGAGCATCGCACTCGGCAGGCTGGTACTTCCCGTGAGTGGTACGTGCGTCGCGATGATCACGTCACCGCAGGCGATCGTCTCGCCGTTCACCGTGATGGAAAGCGGATCCTGCAGGACTTCGGCCAACTCCGCCTTGTCGAACACGTACGAGCCGTCACCGTCGATCGCGAGTGCCAGGCCGGCGAGGTAGTCGAGCGGGTGAACGATGCCCTGGTTCGAATATTCCACGCAGGCCCTTCCGGCAATGGGGCCTGTTTGATGAAACGTGGCGTCGAAGCCGAGCTCTTTGGCCAGCGCGGCATCCCTTGCGAGTGCATCCGCGCCCTCGCCCGTGTCGTTGAAGAACGGCGCGCATTGAAAGGCCGGCACACGCTGAAAGCCGCACGAGATGCCGCCCGTACTTGCGATGGACTCGATGAGGTCGATGGCTCGCGCGCCGCCATACCACGCACGCTGGGCAGCGCTCTTGCCGAATGTCTTTTGCAGCTCGGTAATGGAAGTGTCGGTGACGTAGGTGAGGTGCGCGCTGGTATTGCCCGATTCCCCCGCACCGATGTGCTCCCGCTCGAACACAGCCACCCGCTTGCCGGCGGCCTTGAGCAGGTACGCCGCCGTCAGACCGGTGATGCCGCCGCCAATGACGGCGACGACGATCTGGCCGGGAAGCGCGCCGTG
>JAQBPY010000390.1 GCA_028287285.1 Gemmatimonadota bacterium | reverse complement strand
AGCGCTTCCGTCAGAAGTACCTGAAGCCGGAAGACAAAAAGGCGAGCTGACCCCTGAGCCTCCGCGACCTGCTGGGCGACGCACTCGCCCGGGCCGCGGAGGTCGAGCGGCTGCTTTCGAACCCGGATACATTCGGCGACTCCACCAAGGTCGCCGAGCTGGGCCGAGAGCACCGCCGCCTCCAGCCCGTGGTTGAGCTGGCGGCCCAACTCGACAAGGTCGAGAACGAGCTCGCCGAGGCCCGCGAGCTCGTTTCCATTGTGGACGACCCCGAAATGGCCGCCGAGGCCACCAGGGAGGTGACGTCCCTCGAAGCGCGCGTCGTCGAGCTGGAAACAAAGCTCAAACCCGCACTGCTTCCCCATGACCCGCTCGACGACCGCAACGCGATCATCGAGATCAAGCCCGGCACCGGCGGCGACGAAGCGGCACTTTTTGCGGCCGACCTCTATCGCATGTACACCCGGTTCATCGAGCGCCAGCCCGGATGGAGGCGCGAGAACATCTCGTATTCCGACGGCACGCTCGGCGGCGTGAAGGAGGCGGTGTTCAAGGTCACCGGCGCGGGCGCGTTTGGTGCCATGCGTCTCGAGAGCGGCGTACATCGTGTGCAGCGTGTGCCGGCCACGGAGACCCAGGGGCGCATCCACACCTCCGCGGCCACGGTAGCCGTGCTGCCGGAAGCCGAAGAAGTCGACGTCAGGATCGAGGACAAGGACCTTCGCATCGACGTCTTCCGGTCGAGCGGGCCAGGGGGGCAGAGTGTGAACACTACCGACAGCGCGGTGCGCATCACGCACTATCCCACGGGGCTCGTCGTCTCGCAGCAGGACCAGAAATCGCAGCTGCAGAACAAGCTCAAGGGCATGGAAGTGCTTCGCGCCCGGCTACTCGATTTACGCGTGGCCGAGGCCGAAGCGGCGCGGTCGAAAATGCGGAAGTCGCAGGTGGGTACCGGTGACCGCTCGGCCAAGATTCGCACGTACAACTATCCGCAGAGTCGGATCACCGATCACCGCATCGGCTTTACGACGCACGATCTCGCGGGGGTGATGGACGGACACATCGAGCCGATCATCGAAGCGCTCAAGCTCGCTGACGTCGAGGAGATGTTGGGTGAGTAAGGGCGGGGTAACGCAAGGATCTGCCTTGTCGGTTGCGCAGGTAATCGTAGCGATGACCGGCATCATCGGTGACAGAACCGAAGCGCGCGACCTGCTGGCGCTCATGCAGGGCCGGCCCCGCCACTGGCCCGCCATTTCGGCAAGCGAGCTGTTAACACGCCACGAGTCTGATGCCGCGGAGCGCGCCGCGAAAAAGCGCGCGTCCGGCGCGCCGCTGGAATACGCCGCCGGCAAGGCCGCATTTCGGCACCTGACGCTGAACGTCGACGAACGCGTCCTCATTCCGCGGCCGGAAACGGAAGTGCTCGTGGACATCGTGCTGGACCTGACGCGCGATACGTCCGGCGGTATTGCGGTGGACGTCGGGACAGGCTCCGGCGCCATCGCCCTCGCGCTGGCCAGTGAAGGCCGCTTTGAAAGCGTGATCGCAACGGACATTTCCCTGGATGCGCTCCACGTGGCGCGCGCGAATGCCGTGCAGCTGGGAATTCCCGTGGACTTCCGCCACGGCTCACTGCTCACACCCGTGACCGAACGAAACGTCCGCGCGATCGTGTCCAATCCACCATACATTGCGCACGACGAAGCTGATGCGCTTCCTGTCGCCGTTCGCGATTGGGAGCCATCCGTCGCGCTCTTTTCCGGTGCCGGAGGCATGGCCACGACGAGCGAGCTGATACGGGCGTCGGCTGCCGTGCTGGCATCAGGCGGAATCCTTGCACTCGAGGTGGACGTACGGAGAGCCGCGGTGGTCGTGGAACACCTGGCATCGCATGGAGCGTACGAAAGCGTGCGTGTGTTGCTTGACCTTACCGGCCGCGAACGGTTCGTGGCCGCCAGATTACGGGAGACATCGGCATGATCGAGGGCAAGGCGAAGGAGCTCGGACGGCTCATCGGACAGAGCTCCGAGTATCAGGCGGTCAAGCGCGCCAACGATGCGCTTGGCGAGAACAAGGAGGCCGTCGACCTGCTCAAGAAGATGGAGCAGCTCCGCCTCGAGGCGCAGCAGATGATCCAGCGGGGCGAGCGCCCCACGCAGGAGATGGAGCAGGAGCTCGATACGCTGCTTGGCCAGGTGCAGGTGCAGTCCGTGTACCAGCGCCTCGTGTCCGCGCAGGAGAACTTCGACAAGGTCATGACGAAGGTGAACGACTGGATCGTCGACGGCATCGAGAAGGGCGCGACGAGCTCGATCATCACGCTGGGCTGATCCTGGCATGCGTGGTCCGGGGCGTCTCATTGTCTTCGAGGGTGGCGAGGGCTCCGGCAAGACGACGCAGCTCAGGCGCCTGTCGTCGCGCCTCGAGTCCCTGGCCATCGTGCACGTCTGTCTTCGCGAGCCGGGCGGCACGCCACTCGGCACCGAAGTCCGGCGGGTGCTCCTGGACCGCGCGTCCGACATCGAGCCCCGCGCCGAAGCGTTGCTCTTCATGGCGTCCCGCGCCCAGAACGTGGAGCGCGAGATACGGCCGGCGCTTGCACGCGGCGAGGTTGTCCTCCTCGACCGGTTTTTTCTCAGCACCTACGCTTATCAGATTGGCGGCCATGGCCTGCCGGAAAACGAAGTGCGCAACGCGAATCGGTTCGCCACGGCTGGGCTCACACCGGACATCACGATTCTGCTGTCCTATCCGGCGCGCGATGGATTGCGTCGTGCGGGTAGCCGAGATCTGACGCACGATCGCATGGAGGCGATGGGGGAGTCGTTTCACGACCGTGTCGAGGCCGCCCTCACGCGCTTTCGTTCCACGCAGTGGCAGGCCGACCATCCTGAATGCGGTCCCATCGTCGCGATCGATGCGGCGGGCAGTGAAGCAGACGTCGAAGGACGCGTCGTGCACGCGTTGCGCGACAAGTGGCCGGATCTCGGATGAGCGGCCGCTGGGTACTCGCTGCCGCTGTCTCGACGGTGACACTCATTGCGGGCGCATGGTGGATCGGTACCTCACCGGCGGCAGTGACCGACAACGCGTCCCGCACGCGGCTGTTCGAGGAAGTCGCGCAGCACATTCGCCGCGACTACGTGGATTCGCTGCCGGATTCGACGATTTACCGGCGCGCCATCGACGGCGCCCTGCGCGATCTCCACGATCCCCATTCCATCTTTCTCGATCCGCGGCGCCAGGCCAGCTTCGAGGAAAAAACGAGCGGGCAATATGGCGGCGTTGGCCTGCAGATGGACGTGAGCGAGAACGGACTCACGGTTATCGGCACGTTGCCCGGAACGCCCGCGGAAGTTGCCGGAATCCAGACGGGAGATCTCCTTGTCGCCATTGAAGGGAAGACCACCAAAGGTCTCACCACCGATGAGGCGTCCAAGCTGTTGCGCGGTGCACCGGGCACGGAGGTACACATCCTGATCGCACGCGACGGCGTGGCGGAGCACATGCCCATCACCCTCACGCGAAAGATGGTGGAGGTGAATCCCGTCCAGCACGCGATGATCGTCCACGACGACGTCGGCTTCGTCAACCTCACCATCTTCAGCAATTCCGCGGGACCGGAGCTGGAGCACGCCATCGATTCGCTGCGCAAGGCCGGTGCGCGCTCGCTGATCCTCGACTTGCGCGGAGATCCCGGCGGCCTGCTCGACGAAGGTGTGAAGGTGTCCGATCTCTTTCTCGACGCAGGCCAGCCCATCGTCTTCACGCGCGGCCGGTCCCCCACCGAAAACCTTTCGCTCTCGGACAGGGCGCCGCAGAAATGGGCAGGCATGCCCATGATCGTCCTCACCGACAGTAATTCGGCGTCGGCAAGCGAGATCGTGGCGGGTGCGCTGCAGGACCATGACCGTGCCCTGATCGTGGGCACGGCCACGTATGGTAAGGGAAGCGCGCAGCGATTGTTCAAGTTTTCCCGCGGCGCCCTCAAGCTGACCACGGCCCTCTGGTTTACACCCAGCGGCAGGAGCATCAATCGCCGGCGCGTGGGCGCTGACGATGACGTCAGCAATGCGCTCGCAAAGGCGAACAAGGACACCACCACGGCCCGTCCCAAATTCAGGACAGATGCGGGCCGCACGGTGCTCGGCGGCGGCGGCATCGTTCCCGACGTCGAAGTACCGCAGCGCGTCGCGACCGCAGCGGACAAGGCGCTCCAGGCGGCACTCGGCAAGAAGGTCGTGCTGTTTCGCGCCGCTCTTGTCGACTATGCCCTGTCACTGAAGTCGGCGCACGTCATCGCCAGCAGGGACTTCGTGGTCACCGATGCCATGCGCAACGACCTGTACAAGCGTCTCCTGGCCCGGGGTGTCGACCTCCGGCGTACGCTCTATGATTCCGCGGCGCCCATCATTTCACGGGTCGTGGCGCAGCAGACGTCGCGTTATGTATTCGGCCCGCAGGCCGAGTATCTCCGGCAGCTCCAGCAGGATCCCACGGCGACACGGGCCTTCTCGCTGCTGCATGGTGTGCACTCGCAGAAGGATCTATTCGCGCGTGCGATGCCGACATCCGCCAGATAGCCACCACCTTCCCAATCATGCGTACACGTAGAGCGACCCAGCACGATGCCGCCCGCATTTCGGCGCTGATCCACAGCTTCACCACTGACGGTACGCTCCTCCCGCGTTCGGAGGCCTTCGTGTCCACGCACGCGGATCATTTCATCGTTGCGGAGGATGAAGGACAGGTCGTGGGCTGCGTGCATCTCGACGAATATGCGCCAAGTCTTTCCGAGCTGCGCTCCCTTGCCGTTGATCCGGCCGCGCAGGGTAAGGGCGCCGGCCGCGCGCTCGTGCTCGCGACGGAGGCACTGGCGCGGAAGCGTGGCGCGTCAACGCTCTTTGCCGTGAGCAATGATGAAGCGTTCTTCAACAGGTTTGGTTTTGTTGCGCGCCACATTCCCGAGCTCGACCGTGAGCGCAGCGAAGTCAGCCGCTACAAGGGCGTCTTTGCCAAGGACCTTGCGGTGTAAAATTTGCCTCTCCTGTTCAGCCTACTCAACGCTGGAGCAGCCGAGATGTCAGAACGGAACAAGCCGCACAATGGGCGCGACATGGATGGCCACCGCAAAGTGGTGGCGGCTGATGTCGACGACCTCGTGATCGATCCGTCGGGTGAAGACTATCTGCGTGACGACGTGCGACTTGGGGGAGCCGTGGCCGATACCGGTCCGTCCGCCGGCACGCGCGGCACACATATCCAGGAGCTCGTGGAAGAGAATCGGGAGAACGTGAAAAAGATCGCGGAGCTGTAGGTCAGGCTAGAGCAGGGCGGCGAGCTTCTTCGGGGCAACCAGCCGGTAGGAATCGTGAAGAAGCTCGTCGAGCTCCGCCCAATCGCAGTCGCCGTCGAGGTACACGCCAATCCATCCGGATGGCCCAACGTATGGCGGCACGAAAAAGCGGTCCGGCGCGTGCCGCACCATGAGGGCCTGATTGCCTGGCCCTGCCTTGCACCACACCGCGGGGCGTCCTCCACAATGGTTGCTGTCGGCCGAGGCGAACATCGCGAACAGCTTGTTCTTCACGCGAAAGGTCGGCGCACTCCACGCTTCCACCTCGTGTACTTCGGGGAGAGCAAAGCAGAGCTTGCGAAGCTTGAGCAGGGGACGCGGCGCCATGCTGTAATCTGTCCTGTTGCGGCCTGCTGCAACAGTGGCATGTATCACCTGCGATGAGGCCCTACCCGTGCTCTCGTGCCGCGCGTAGAATCCGGCTGACGTCCACCCGACCCATCGAGTGCGCATCGGGAATACGACCGATACCACCGTTTCAGAAGAGACATGACATGTAAGCGTTTTCACCGGCTGGCGGTGTTCGCCACCGTTGCGCTCGTTGGCTGCAATCGCGTTCCAGCAAATGATCCACGCATGGTCTCCGAGTGGATGCACACACTGTACGGCGTCGTGCGCGCCGAGCGCGTCTCGCCGCCCATAGGCTCACGGCTGTTCGCGTATGCGTCGATCGCGCTCTATTCCGGTCTGGCAACGGGCGAGCCGTCCATGCCGCCGCTCGCCGGCGCGGTGAACGGCTTTCCTGTCTTGCCGCCACGCGAAGACGGCAAGATGTACGACGGAACGCTGGTCGCCGTTGCCGCCGAGCGTGTGGTGATGGACTCGCTGCTGCGCGAAGGGCTGCCCACCACCCGCGCCACGGTGCGACGTCTCGCCGATTCGCTCGAGCGGGTGCGCATTGCGTCAGGCAGTGAAGAGACGCACGCCCGGTCGCTCGACATGGGACGCAAGATTGGATATGCGATTGTCCTGTACGCGCACGGCGACGGCTTCGACAGCACGCGCGGCCGCACGTACGTTGCTCCGGTTGGGCAGGGAATGTGGGTCAACGACTCGCCGGGCTTCACCTTTGCGCCGCAAAATCTTTCCGGCGCGAGCACGTTCGTTGGTCTCGACAACCCCGCGAACATCCGCCGCTCCGGCAATGCAAGCGATCGTGAGTTGATCATGAATCGCCCCAAGCGCCTTGGCTCGGGGACATTGCCCCCGGTGAACATGGCGGGGGCGACCGAGCCTTTTTGGGGCCAGCTAAGACCGTTCGTGCTCAAGTCGTGGAACGAATGCGACGCCGCTGTTGCGCCTGTCTATGGCACGATTCCAGGCACGCCGCTGTACGACGAGGCAAAGGTCGTATATGACATCAACAAGCATCTCACGGCCGACCAGAAGGCGACGGCATTGTTCTGGGCAGACAACCCGGGCGAATCAGGCACGCCAACGGGCCACTGGCTCGCGATTGCCAGCCAGATGGTGAGTGAAAAACAGCTCACCGCCGCGCAGGCGGCACGCCTCATGACGGTGACGTCGCTGTCGCTCGCCGACGCGTTCATCACGGTGTGGGGCTACAAGTTTCGCATGAACCTCATTCGTCCCCGCACGTACATCCGCGCCGTCATGGATTCCACCTGGGAGCCGGCCATCTCCACTCCGCCGTTCCCCGAGTACATGTCCGGCCACTCCGCGCTTTCAGCGGCGGCCGCCACCGCCATCGCCGCGCAGCTGGGTGAGGTTGCGTTCGAGGACAGCACCAGCATCGCGCTGGGTCATCCCGAACGGAAGTTTGCGTCGTTCCGCGCCGCCGCCGACGAAGCCGGCATGTCGCGAATCTACGGCGGCATTCACTTCCCGTCTGGCAACCGCGTTGGAGGAACTGTCGGACGGTGTATTGGCGGCAAGGTGGCGGAGCGGGTGAAGAAGTAGCTGCTCCTTACTGCGTGACCACGCGTACGCCGGCGGGCACGGTAAAGACGAACGCCTTGGCATCGACAGGCACATTCGTCTTCAACGACGTGAGCCAGACCTTGCGCAGCAACCCGCTCGTTTCGGTGACCTCGAACTGGCGAATGGTGGCATCCGCGTCATCGATCCACACGGCGGCCGCCTTGAACGGAGCGTTCACCTCGCTCTTTGGTATCAGCGTGTAGCCGTGGGTCGCGCGACCGGCCACGACCTGCGTTCCTACAGGGCTCACGTT
>JAQBPY010000356.1 GCA_028287285.1 Gemmatimonadota bacterium | reverse complement strand
CGACAAGGAGCTTGCCCGTCGCGTGGTGGGGCAGGACGAGGCCGTGAATGCAGTGGCCAATGCCGTGCGCCGCTCGCGCGCCGGGCTGCAGGACCCCAACCGTCCCATTGGCTCATTCATCTTTCTCGGACCCACGGGGGTGGGCAAGACGGAGACGGCGCGTGCGCTCGCGGAATTCCTGTTCGACGACGAAGCCGCGATGGTGCGCATCGACATGTCGGAATACATGGAGAAGCATGCCGTTGCGCGCCTGATCGGCGCGCCGCCCGGGTATGTCGGGTATGAAGAAGGGGGACAGCTCACGGAGGCGGTGCGTCGCCGCCCCTACTCGGTCATTCTCTTTGACGAGATCGAGAAGGCGCATCCGGATGTGTTCAACATTCTCCTCCAGATTCTCGACGATGGACGGCTCACCGATTCACAGGGCCGCACGGTGGACTTCCGGAACACCGTGATCATCATGACGTCGAACATCGGCAGCCATTACATCCTGGAACACACCGGCGGCGACTGGGCCGTGACGGAAGCCCAGGTCACGAGCGTGCTTCGCGGCCACTTCAAGCCGGAGTTCCTCAACCGCGTGGACGACATCATCATCTTCCGTCCACTCGGCACCGACCAGATCGAGCACATCGTAGACCTGCAGCTCGCGCGCTTCGAGAAGCTGCTTGGCGACCGAAAGCTCATGCTGGAGGTTTCACCGGAGGCAAGGCGCATGCTCGCCGAGGAGGGATACGACCCCGCATTTGGCGCGCGTCCGCTCAAGCGCGCCATTCAGCGGCTCATACAGAATCCGCTGGCGATGCTCATCCTCGAGGGAAAGTTCGTAGATGGTGATCACATCGTCGTCGGTCCGGGTGAGGGACGTTCCCTGGCCTTCTCGAAGGGGAATCAACCCGTTTCGTGACGTTTCATCGTGCCGGCGACGTGCAGTGGATGCAGCTCGCGCTCGATGAGGCGCGCCTTGCCGCGGCGGCCGGTGAGGTGCCCGTGGGTGCGATTGTCGTTCGCGACGGCGAGGTCATTGCCCGCGCGCACAATCGCACCGTTCGCGATCAGGATCCAACCGGTCATGCCGAGACACGTGCGTTGCGTGACGCGAGCCGCGTCGCGGGCAGCTGGCGGTTGAACGGCTGCACCATGTACGTCACGCTCGAGCCGTGCGCCATGTGCGCCGGTGCTGTCGTACTCTCGCGCATCGACCGGGTAGTTTTTGGCGCCTGGGACGACCGCGCCGGCATGGGCGGCTCTGTCGCCGATATCCTTCGGCATCCGCGCCTGAACCATCAGGCGGAGGTGCAGGGCGGAGTGTGTGAGGAAGAGGCGGCGGGGCTGCTGCGCGATTTTTTCGCCGTGCGGCGGGGCCGCGAGTTCGTTGACACCCCCCGGGTTTCCGGATAAATTACTAGGCTGTTCCGGACAGGTGGCTGAGTGGTTGAAAGCACCGGTCTCGAAAACCGGCGCACCCGCAAGGGTGTCGTGAGTTCGAATCTCACCCTGTCCGTTTGATTTCGGAACGTTTGGGCGCGCTGGGTCGGCGGAATGCGCCGTCAGCGCGCTTGGTTCATGCTGGATGAGCTGGATCGGTGGCCGAGTGGTTTAAGGCGCACGCCTGGAAAGTGTGTGTACGTGAAAGCGTACCGTGAGTTCGAATCTCACCCGATCCGTCGTCGATACAAAATCCCGTGCGAGCCCGATGCGCTCGGGAGAGATGGCGCGGCATGCCGCTTCAATTTTTCGCCGCGCGCGGCCATATTGCTCGCCATGACCGACCGCCACCAAGTCGTCCTGGACGCACGTGCCATGGATCGCACGCTGCGTCGAATGGCCGACGAGATCGTCGAGTTGAATAACGGGACTGACGACCTGATCATCGTGGGAATTCAGCGCCGCGGGGTTCAGCTTGCGGCGCGTATCGTATCCTCCATCCTGGATCGCGAAGGCACCGACGTGCCGCGCGGGGCGCTCGACATCACACTCTACCGCGACGATCTGCAGACCGTCGGTCCGCGGCCGGTGGTGGGACCCACGAACCTGCCCTGGAATCTCGAGGGAAAACACGTTGTCATCGTCGACGATGTGCTGTTCACTGGGCGTACCATCCGCGCAGCCCTCGATGAGCTGGCTGATTTCGGCCGGCCTCGGCGCATTGCGCTGGCTGTGCTGATCGATCGCGGCGGTCGCGAGCTCCCCATCCAGCCGGATGTCGTGGGCAAGACGGTGGAGATTGGACCGGGACAGCGTGTCGACGTGCTGGTCACCGAGCTGGACGACCGCGACGCGGTCATCATCGCCGGAAGCGCATGACGGTGGGCGCGCTGGGCAAGGACCTGCTCGGACTCGAGCATCTCACCGGCGACCAGATCCGTCTCATTCTCGATTCCGCAGAAGGCTTCAAGGAAATCAGCGAGCGCGCCATAAAAAAGGTGCCCACCCTGCGCGGCTCCACGATCGTCAATCTCTTTTTCGAGAACTCGACCCGCACGCGCATCTCGTTCGAGTTCGCCGAGAAGCGCCTGTCGGCGGATACGGTGAACGTGTCGTCGTCGGGGTCGAGTGTGAGCAAGGGCGAGACGCTGGTGGACACGGCGCGCAACCTCGAGGCCATGCGCATCGACATGGTCGTCATTCGTCACGGCGCGTCGGGGGCGGCAAAATTCCTCGCCGAGCGTATCGAGTCGAATGTGATCAATGCGGGCGACGGCACCCATGAGCACCCCACCCAGGGGCTGCTCGACATGCTCACCCTGCGCGATCACTTCAAGACGCTGGAGGGCCTCAAGGTCTGCATCTGTGGTGATGTGCTGCACTCGCGCGTCGCGCGGTCCAACATCTGGGGGCTGCTCAAGATGGGCGCGCAGGTGGGGGTGTGCGGCCCGCGTTCCCTGCTGCCCAACGCGATCGACGAATTTGGTGTGACGGTGTTCGAGCACATCGAGGACGCCATTCAGTGGGCCGATGCCCTCAACATTCTGAGGCTGCAGCTCGAGCGGATGACGGCGGGCTTCATTCCCTCGCTCCGCGAGTACAATCGTGTGTTCGGCGTGTCGTCGGAGCGATTGTCGCGCGCGCCCAATCCATTGCTCATTCTCCATCCAGGCCCGATGAACCGCGGCGTCGAGATCGACTCGGATGTTGCTGACGGCCCTCACAGTGTGATCCTGAACCAGGTGACCAACGGCGTGGCAGTCCGCATGGCGGTGCTCTATCTCCTGTCGGGTGGCAAGCCCGAACACGCCGAAGCCGCCAAGGGTGGAGGAGGCCGATGACGACGCCAGCCACGCTGCTCCGCGGCGGCCGTCTCGTCGACCCCTCGCAGCAGCTCGACGAAATTGGCGACGTCCTCATCTCCAATGGCGTCATCGAGGCATGCGGCCACGTGGGCGAGGTGCGCCGCGATGGTAACGCCCTGGAGACGATTGATTGCTCGGGTCTCATCATCTCGCCCGGCTTCATCGACGTGCATT
>JAQBPY010000021.1 GCA_028287285.1 Gemmatimonadota bacterium | reverse complement strand
AAGGCGCTGTTGACCAAAGAGCGGCTGCGTCTCGTCAACAGTGTGGGGGCGGCCGCCGATGGAGAGGACCTCGCCGAGCTTCGAGCGACGGGTGAGCGCTTCCAGCCGCCCGATGAATCCGATGAAGCACGGTTGGCGGCGCTCCGCGACGCCTTCGCGGTCGGCGCGCGGTATGTGGAGCTCCGGGACGAAAAGGGACGGTTGCGCTCGACGGCCACAGACCGCCTGGTGGACCTGAAGCGCGGCATCGTCGGCCCGATGTCCACTCTGCCGGCCCACTTTACGCGGCACGATGCCCTCGGACGCTGTCCGATGTGTACCGGCCGCCGCGTCGTCACCGCGCTGGACGACGCACTGGTGGTCGCAAACCCGAAGCGGACGGTGGATGACGATGCGTTTCTCACCGCGGAGGCCAACGCCGTCATGAAGGGCGTTCGACAGAACGAGCTGAAACCGTTCCTCCGGCGTCTGGCGAAGGAAGAGCTGTGGGACGCCGCCACACCATTTGCGCGCCTCGATCTGGCGGCGCGCGAGCTGATCCTCTTCGGCTTCTGGTCCCGCCCCGGCCCCGGTTCGTTCCTGAAACCGGGCGGCAATCCGACCGAAGTCTCCGCTTGGCTGCGGTGGGATGGCTTGTACCGGCGCGTGCTCGATGAAGCAGACCGGAGTCGTGATGCCGGCTGGGCCGCCGGTATTCGCGACAGTGCCCGTCCGGTGCGGTGTCCCCGATGCGGCGGGAGCGGTTTGCAGACGTTCGCGAAGCTGCTGAACGTGAGCGGCGTTCCATTCGATCGATGGGTGCGGTCAGCCCAATCCTCCATGTACGACGCAATCGACCGCCTCGAGACACGGTCATCCCGGCAGCGGAGGACGAAGGAGCGCCTCCTCTACTGCCTCGCACCGCTGGTCAAGGCACATCCGGAAGGAGCGGCCGCCGTCGCGAAGCGGGCGGTCCAATCGTTCACGACCATGGATGCGGTCGACGCAGACGTAGTGCAGGAGAGTTGACGATGTATCGGCTCTTTCGCGAGTTCGCCCACCGCTACGACCTGCACACGCCCCCCGGCCACTACAAGCACGATCACGCCTTCGTCATCGAAGAAGCGCTGCGCGTCGCGCCGCGGAACTGCCGCCTTCTCGATGTCGGCTGCGGGACCGGCGTCTTCCTGGAGGCTGCGCTCGCCGCCGGCATCGATGCCTATGGCCTCGATGCCGCTCCGGAAATGATCGACGTCGCTGCGCAGCGCGTGGGCGCCGCTCGCGTGCGCGTCCAGCGGATGCAGGAGATTGACGACCTGGAGACGTACGATGTCATCTGCTCGTTGTCCTGGACGATCCACTACGCCGAGTCCATGGCCGAACTGGAAGACGTTATCGCCCGCTGCCGCCGCGCGTTGCGTCCAGCCGGTTTGCTGATTCTGCAGGTGGCGAACGATGAGGTGATGACAGGGGCGGTCAATGTGGATATCGAGCCCGGCCCAACCGGTGAGCCGGAGGACACGTACTTTATTCATCGATTTCGGGCTCTACGCGATGCGGAGCATCGGGTGATCGCGGACTACGTGTACGCCAGCCGGTCGAACGGGGACCTGTTGACGGAGCAGCATGAGTTACGATTCGCGAGACCAAGTCCGATCTTGGCTACACTTCAACAGGCTGCCTTTCCGTTGGTCGCTATCTTCAACTCGGATTCGGTGTCTCCGTTCATTACGGCTGCTATCTGACAGTCAATAGGTTGCGGAGGACGTGTGAGCAAAGTACCAGTGACAACCACGCATGCGAGCATTGACACCAGCCCATTAGATCTCAACCGCCTAACGGACGACGAACTGCTTACGATCTTTCGGATCGAGCAGAGATTCGCCGAAGCAATTGGCGCCGATCAGAACGCCTTGGCTAACCGGAGAGAGAGACCAACCCAATACTTGGCGCGCATTCAGCAAAAGCGCCAGAGAGCGTTGCTGCTTGACGGAGCTCGCGGCACGGGTAAAACGTCTCTATTACTAACGATGGCGGAACGATGGCGACGTGCCGCGAATCTGCCGGGAGTAATCAGCGGCGAACTTATTGCCGACAGAGCCGCCTTCGAACGACGAACTGAGGCCTTGAAAGAAAAGCAACCTTGGATCACGGCTGATGCGCCGACATATGTTCGTGTGCTCCGAATTTTGGATTTCGATCCCCTGCCACCGGAGATGCCTCTGATTGCAGGGCTCGTTCAGGCGTGGCGACCCCTGGCGCAGGCGTTTGACAGTCTTGCACGTCCCCGAAACCTGGAGTGCGACGACTTTGATGATTCCCTGATGGAATCGTGGCACAAACTGTTCCGTGTCGCTGCGGTTGGGTGGTCAGCGATCCCCACTCGTTCCGGATTGATCGAGCAAGTCCTCGACCGTGAAGATCAGGTCGAGAACTGGCTGAGTGTCGACGAACAATGGCAGTCATTTGTCGACGAAGTAAACCAAAAGGGTAGTTGCCTACCAACACCGCACTACCTTTCCCCCGGAACGGTATTCGTCATCATCATCGATGATGTTGACCTTCAGGTGCGTAGGATCAGAGAGCTGCTCCCTGCCCTACGGCTGCTGTACCACCCGCGAGTTTTCTTCCTCATCGCCGCCGATCGTCGCCACATGCAGCATGTGCTGACGCTCGAGTTCCTTGGACAGCAAAACGAGTTAGCGCACGACTCGGCTTCGCCTGACGGTGGCGGCGACGCCTGGAGAAGGCGCGAAACTTGGGGCGAGAAGTTGGCGGACGCCGCGTTTGAGAAGGTATTTCCTACGAGGAACCAATCGCGTCTTCACGCACTGTCGTTGCTTGAATTTCTGGCGTACCCGGCACAGGTCTCGGACCTGCCTTCGATAACTAACGAGTCGGTTGATGGGAAAGAAGCGGTTTCGGAAGCGGATGAGAAACGCCACGAGCGTGATCAATCGCACTCTTTTTACCAGCTCCTCAACGAACTTACGAACGAAGAAGGATGCAAGGCCGGTGATGCCATTCTCTCGTTTGCTCGCGCGGCAGAAAGTGTTCTAACACTGCCGCGTGTCATCACGTTCCGAGCCGCCGAGCAGCTCTTTCAGCACGTGACCAGTCGGCCAGATGTCGCACGCCCGCAGCTTGCTTACGAAGTGCTCAGCCGCCTTCTGTCGGGGCGAGCTGGCGCTGACGTCGTGACGGATCGTGAGGGCAAGATAGTAGGAGTGGCATCTCGCCTTTCCGGCGAAATCGCGGCACTATATCAGCTGGGATCGAGGGAATTCGGGCCTCCTGATGTGTTGCTAAGCGCACGTCCCGACTTCGTCCACTTAGGTGAGACGGGTGACGTTAGCGTTCTGCTTAGTGCCAATCCTGATGCGTTCGATTTCGTTCCTGGCTTGCTCACGAAAACGCTCGAAGCGCGTGGCTTTCACGTGGACTCCGCCCTCATCTGGAACACCTATCTGAGCTTGATATGGACGGAGTGGATCAATCCACCCATCTCATTTTCGTGGCCGCGCTACAGACATCCTCGTCCCGACGAACTCTTCGAACAGACGGAATGGCTGGCGAAGTTCAAGAAGATGTTTGATCAAGAGCGCGATGATCAATCGGAATCATATAGACGCGAGCGCTATGCGTACGGGTGGATCTATCTTCAAGCAAAGAGGAGTGGTCTCGCAGTCGGGGAGTCTCTCGACCCAACCCGGCTGCCAACCTCACCAAGTTTGGACTGGGAAAGTCTTCTCGCTATCTTCGATGAGGCTTCATCAGTGAATGGCGAAGATGAAGATAGCAGGAAGCGCGATTTTAGATTGAGAGTACTTCCGCTGTTGGGTCGTCCTGAAATCGGCCTGTCGCCCGGTCTTCAGAAGAAGTTGTGTAAGTGGGCGACGGAGGCGCCTAATGACTCACAGGGCGATATATACGAGCGATTGAGCGAGCAGCGCGAGCGACTACTGACTGATGCGTTTGTAGCCGCAGCTGTTCAGCGTGGAAAAGGCACCCAAAGCGTACCTACTACTGAGGATCTGGAGAGGGCTCTTCGAAAGATTAACTTGACTTATAAACGCCTTCACAAAGAGCCGAGCCCTTGGAGCGAGATCGATCCGCCGGATGGACAAGGATGAGAGTTGACCGTGCAGCTCTCGTTGATCGGCTTCTGGCGGAATACATCGCTGCTCCCATTCGCGATCGCGCTCTGTACGGAAAAGCAGATTGGATCGCTAACCCGGCTGACGCCGAGCGACATGTACACGTGCGAGCCGAAGTGATTCGTGCTGATCTACGTGCCGAGGGGGCTGACATCGCCTGGGCGTATGATCGAGTTCGTTCGGCCTCACTCGTTGTTAGCTCGAGCAAGTCGGAGCGTGTTGTTAAGGCCCTGTCTCGCATAGGCTCGGCGTTGCTCCAGCCGAACGGCCGGGAGATGCGGCTCCGTGTCGAGCGCCAGGAGCCCGGGCGGGAGATACTACGCTGGCGCTTTGTGAGCCTTGCGCTTCCCTCATCGATTTTGATGGCCGCATCGTCCCTCCACAGTTCGACACTTCCAGAATCCGTACGGCTGCTGGACAACTCTTTCGCTCCCGATCAGCCCGTCGCACAGCACCACATGCACCATGCCGCGGCGTTGTCATTTGAAGAG
>JAQBPY010000320.1 GCA_028287285.1 Gemmatimonadota bacterium | reverse complement strand
CGGTGGCATCGCGTCGCTTCAGTCCGTACGTAATCAGTGCAGCGCCGAGCGTCACGGAGGCGATGCGTTCGGGTTGCGCAACGTTGTGCGTGGCGTGCGTCAGCTTCGAACGTCCGGCTCTCAGTGTCTGCAGTGCCATCGGTGGTTGGGTAGAGGAGTGTGAGGATGATGGTCCGGGCATCTGCGAGCGACGATGTTCAAGCAACGTGCCCGTGCGCAGGTGATTCGCACGCTTGTCCTATGCGCTCAGCGGCCAGATGCGTGCAGCGGTCAGATGCCTGCGGCGGTCAGATGCGCGAGACGATCACGAGAGGAGACTCGGTCTTTGCGCGCGCCGCCGGTGATGCCTGCGCTGGCGCAGGCATATCCGAGCTCTGCATGACGGGAATATTCGCGACGGTTTCGTGCGGCTTGTCGCTGTCGCGTCGGCGCTCGAGGGTGTCCGTCTCACCAAGGCGCCGTTCTTCTTCACGCCGCTCGACGGCGGGAGACACCGCCCGCTTCACACGCCGTTCCTGCACACGGCGATCGGCCGATCGGTCCCATGCATCGAGGTGCGCAAGCATGTCGTCCAGCGACCGTACGCGGCGTGCGCCGTCGCGCTCGCGACGGAACACCACGTGCGTCCATCCCTTCACGCCAACGGGCTTGTGCCATGCGCCACCGATGCGCACTCGTCGACCGGCGATGGCGTGGCCGAGTACGCGCTCATAGCGCGAGCGCGGAAGCAGCGTGATGGGAACCAGGTCGTCCCATGTGCAGAGCCGGCCCACATCGTCGTACGCCTCCGGCCGGCCATCCAGTTCCAACAGCGATGGAGCACGACCGCGCATCACCGATGCGATGAGCTGGAGCGACAGCGGATCCCCGAGCGCACGGATCGAATCCCAGAAAAGGCGCGTCGTCCGGCCGGCCATTTCACGCAGCGACGCCGTACCTCCCGACTGCAACTGCCATTCGTGCTCGTTGACGTCCGCGGCAAACGGATTCACGGGAAAGCAATCGACACGTGCCGACCAGCCCTTGCGTGAGCTGTGGGGAGCCGGCACGAACCGCGCAAATGCCGGAATGCCGCGCGCGGCAAGCTCAGCGAGCGAATAGCTCGGCCACGTCATCACCTCGCGAACGATTCCAACGATCAGTGTGGCGGTCGCCGCCATGAGCGCTGCGTCCGGCGTAAAGTCCGCGGTGATCTCGATGCGATTCCCGCGCGGCCGCACACCCACACCCGTGGATTCGCGATTCGTCGCGAGCAGCATGACCGGCGCGGCAAGAATGTACGTCAGCAGATACGCCAGTTGTTCGACGGACCGCCCATGCTTGCGTTCACTCGCGGGGACATCGAACGACACGTTGTAGTGCGAGCTGAAGCCCACGAGTCGCACGGTCCTCCCGTGCGCCAGCTCCCATGCGTCGAGCTCGTTGCGCAGGAAGCCAAGGCTTTCCCATAGCGAACGTGTCCCGCGTGCGCCGCACCCCCGCGCGATCTCGATCATCGGTGTCGCGATCTCGATCACGCCGGTGTCGAAGTACAGTGCGCCCCCGGTCGGGAGGTGATAGGATCGCCCGGTGCGGTGGACCAACGGTCCGCGCACGATGTGCCTCGGAGAGCCGAACACGTCCTCCGGCTTCTGTGCGACGCCATCCACGACCGTCGTGAACTCGGCTTCCAGGCCGATCGCCGGAAGGCTACCCGCCGTCCCGCTCGCGGTGGACCCGCCCCGAATGGCCGCACGTTCCGCGCGCCTTGGTTGCTTCACCTGCCCCGTCGCCATCATCCTCTCCTGAACCAGCCCGTCTCGTCCGCTGGTGCGCCTGAACTGGTCATAGCGGATCGCCCGCCAACTTGAGATTGTACGTTTCACCACCTGCATCGCGCGGCACGCTCACCACGTAGCCGAGATCGAGGTGAAGGTGGTCGTCCGTTCGCGCCAGAAGAGGGCCGAGCGGACGGGTCCAGACCGTCGGAATCACGTCGTGAATGATTGCCGCGTAGCGTGAGATGCTCTCATGCGAATCGAGATAGGTGTCTCCCACGCGATAGATGTTCGCTGCGGTACCCCAGCAGTGCGGCGACGCGCCACCAACCCGAGCGTGCCGAGGTGAGCAGTAGCCGCCGTTCGCACCGATGTAGACATAGGTTCCTACTGCGTCGCGGAAGAGCTCGAGTGCCAGGGCCACGAGCACCGTGGCGCACGGGATGTATCGCGGGAAGACTCGCAAAGCAGGTGCCTCGCGAACGTCGGTGTGAATGAACTCCGAGGCGGCGAAATGCGGAGCGAGATACGTCTCGCTCGCCTGCTTCCACGATTCGATCTCGTAGAAGTACCGCGGCAGCACGCGGGCCTGTCCCTCGTGATCGCAGAGGATCCCGCCGGGAAGCAGGACGTCCCGGTAGCGACGCTCGAGACGCCTGCCGTCCACGAGACGGAGTGGGAAAGTGCCGGTCGCGGTTGCCATCAGTCGCGATCCCCGATGAGCGCTGCGTACGCGAGATACGACGCGGCCGCGATCGTGGCGGACCTGCCCGTCACCGAGGGCTCCCATTCCGTGAGGACGGCCAGCGCATATGGCTTCCGCCCCGGCAGGTACACGAGGCCGGCGTCGTGCGCGATCGTGGAAATCTCGCCGGTCTTGTGAGCCACTCGTGCTCCGCGGGGAAGCCCGGCGGGAATGCCGCTCTTGAACTGCTGCGCCAGGAGGATGTCCAGCATCCGGCGCGAAAGGGCCGGGCTGAAGGCTCGCTCCTCGCCGATCACCCTGAGGAGGCCCACGAGGCCGTTCGCCGTGACGCGAATGTTGATGCCGGCCTCGAACGCATTCTCGTCTTCCACGCCACGGCGGAGGTCGATGCCCTCGAGTCCGAAGCTGTCGATCGTGCGCTGGA
>JAQBPY010000313.1 GCA_028287285.1 Gemmatimonadota bacterium | reverse complement strand
CTGGCGGGCGGCGGCGCGGCCCAAGGGGTGCCGGCTGGCGCAGTACCCCCGCCTGCGCCAGCGGGTCGCCGAGCACCTGGAGCACGACTGGTCGCCGCGACAGATTGCCATGTGGCTCACGCAGACGTATCCCGAGGATCCGACCATGCAGGTGTCCGCGGAGACGATCTACCAGAGTTTGTATGTGCAAGCGCGGGGCGTCCTGCGGGCGGAACTGACGCCGCACCTGCGGCGCGGCCCCGCGATTCGGCATAGCCGCGCGAGCCGGCAGCGCGCCACGCCGAGCGGGATCGTCGGCGCGATCGCGATCAGTGCGCGGCCCGCCGCGAGTGCCGATCGGGCGGTCCCCGGCCACTGGGAGGGGGATTTGATCGCGGGCGCGCAGTCGTCGCACATCGCGACGCTGGTGGAACGGTCGTCGCGCTATGTGCTACTCGTGAAGGTGCCGAGCAAGGACAGCACGCGCGTCGCGCGCGCGTTGGCGCGGAAGATCAGGACCCTGCCCACCCACCTGAAGGCGTCGCTGACCTGGGACCGGGGCTCGGAGATGGCCCAGCACGCGGCGTTCACCGTGGCGACGCAGGTGGCCGTCTTCTTCTGCGATCCCCGCAGTCCCTGGCAGCGCGGCAGCAACGAGAACACGAATGGCTTGCTCCGCCAGTACTTCCCCAAAGGGACGGCGCTCTCGCACTTCAGTCAACGCCAACTCGACGCCGTCGCGCATCGCCTCAATACCCGTCCGCGCGAAACGCTCGGATGGGAAACCCCCGCCATTCGGTTTGCATCGTATGTTGCGTCGACCGGTTGATACCACCCACTCGCGTTGCTCGTGCGGGATGACATTGGGGGGATCGCCCATGCGGGATGGCAACCGGGGACATTGCTGCTCGTGCGGGATCACGTCGGGGGCGTCGCGCGGAGTGACATCGGCATTGTCGCCTATCAACTGTCATCCCGCACGCGCTCCGCGCGCGTCGGGAAATACCGTCCCTCAATCGTAGACGGCCACGATCACACCACAGCATTTCCCGACACTCGCGTTGCTCGTGCGGGATGACAACCGGGGGGATTGCTACTCGTGCGGGATGACAACCGGGGGGATTGCCCCTGCGGGATGACATCCGGGCGATTGCTCGTGCGAGATGACATCGGCGGTGCTCGCGCTGAATGACGTCAGTGTTCCTCGCCCGATATGGCCGCGGCGGGCATATTTTGACGCATGAGAGTTCTCATCGGCGCCAACCATCACCTCGAGCTTGCGGACGCGCTACGAGAAGCGCGCCCCGGCCTCGACCTCCGCAGCAAGGTTCACACAGACGTCACCGCAGACGATCTCGCCTGGGCCGACAGCTACGTGGGATTCAAGCGTCCGCCACTGTCCACGATGGGCAATGTCAGCTGGGTGCACTGCACCGGCGCCGGCGTGGACAGCTGGTTATATCCGGTCGAGCTGCCTCGCCACATTCTCCTCACGCGAACCTCCGAGCCATTCGGATTGGTGATCGCGGAATGGACGCTGGCACGTGCATTCGCCTTCTCGCAGAACATCCTGACCCTCGCCGAATCGCAGAAGCACCACGAATGGACGCCGCTCCGGGGCACACCTATTCGTGGAACTACGACTGTAGTTGTTGGGACGGGCGATCTGGGCGTGCGTATCGGCAGGCTGTTTCGCGCCGTTGGCAGCGAGGTACTGGGCGTCTCACGGACGGGTCGTGGAGATGACGAGGTGTTCTCGCAGGTAGCAAACGTCTCGAAGCTCACCGAAATGGCCGAGAAGGCAGACTGGCTGATTCTCACCCTGCCGCTGACGTCGGAGACACGTGGCCTCGTTGGGCGCGATGTGCTGCGGGCCTGCAAGCCGTCCACGGTGCTCATCAACGCGGGCCGCGGTGCGGTCGTCGATCAGGCGCTGGTGCCCGAGGCCATCGATCGCGGCTGGATCGCCGGCGCTGCGCTCGACGTCTTTGAAATCGAACCGCTGCCGGCGAACTCTCCACTCTGGGATCATCCCAGGATCATGATCTCGCCCCACTGCTCCGGGCTGAACACCATCGCTGGAGAAGTAACGGGTTTCCTCGAGTGCCTGACCGAGATCGAGCACGGCGCGCGGCCAACCAGGGCGGTCGACCGCGATCGCGGCTATTGATTTGTCGTCAGGGCACCGCCGTACAGCCTTCGGCCTTCTCGCAGTTGGGATCGAGCGGCGCAAGCTTCAGGCGCGCAAGCTCCTTGTTCACGGCGACGAGATCCGTCTTCCACACGACGTCGAGCCGGTCCGTGTACTTCTTCAACTCCGTGGTGAGGATCGTGAAGATCTCCCCCATGTTGTTGTTCGGCGGCCCATCGCCGCGCTCGGCCATCGACATCAGGTTTGCGAGCCTGTTATTCACCTTGATGGGGAAGTTCAGCGGATCCTGTCCGCTCTGGTTGCGCACCTGGTAGATGTCCTCTTCCACCGACGACGCATCCTTGGTGAGCGTGGCCCCGGATGATTTGAGCGCGGCGTCGTCAGCCGCTTTCTTCAGGCGATCGGCGAGTTGCGTCTTCACGCGACGAATGGCAATGACGTCCTCGTTGGCCTTGTTGGCTTCGTCACGCACCTTCTTGCTGAATGCATACTGCGCACGCATGTCGGCATCGGTGACGTCGGGGATCTGCGGGTTGCGCGCAACCACCACGGGTGTGCTTGCGACGCGTCCGTCGGCAGTGAGCTTTGCCGTGTACTTGCCCGGCGGCACAACGGGACCGTTCGTGCCCGCGCCCCAGAGAATCATGCCCGGGAATGTCGCGATGCCCTTGGTGCGCAGATCCCACGTGAGACGGCTGATGCCCGCTGTCTTTGGCAGGCTCGGACCCACGCCACCGCGACGTCCGCCACCACCACCACCTCCTCGGCCCGCCGTCGTATCGGCGCGTGCGGTATCCGGCTCGAAGGTGCGTAACACGCTCCCTGCTGAATCGAGAATCTCGAGCTTGGCGACTTTCGGCGCATCCTTGAGCAGCCAGCTGAGCGTGACTGCGGGCCCCGAGCGAATCGCCACCGGCGGTTTGAAGAGATACGCATCCGACGCGAGGATTGCCGGCGTGGCTTGGCGAAGGGGCGCGATGTTGTCGAGCGCCCAGAAGCCGCGGCCGTGGGTGGCGATCACGAGCTCGTTGCCCATCACGAGCAGGTCGGCCACCGGCACGTCCGGCATGTTGAGTGAGAGCGATTGCCACGACGCACCATCATCGCGCGACATGTACATGCCGTGCTGCGTGCCGGCGTACAACAATCCTTTCACCATGGGATCCTCGCGCACGGTGTGCACGTAGTCATCCGCACGAATGCCGTTCACGATCTTCGTCCATGTCCTGCCGTAGTCACCCGTCCTGAAGATGTAGGGTGCGAGGTCGTTGAGCAGCGGACGTCGCACGGAGACGTACGCGCCTCCGTCATTGAACGGCGACGCGTCGATCTGGCTCACGCGGCCAAAATCCGGCATGTCCTTTGGCGTGACATTCTTCCACGACTTGCCGCCATCGCGCGTGACGTGCACGAGGCCATCGTCGCTGCCGGTCCAGATCGTGTTGACGTTCTTCTTGCTCGGACCAACGGAGAAGATCACGCCATACACTTCGGGGCCATTCATGTCGCCGGTAATCGGACCACCGGAATGGCCCTGCGTGCCCGGATCATGCCGAGTGAGATCGCCGCTCAGCGCCGTCCACGAGCGACCGCCATTGGTTGTACGCCACAGCCGCTGCGACGACACGTACAACGTCTTCGGGTCAACGGGCGAGAAGATGATCGGATACGTCCACTGCCAGCGCTCCTTGATGTCCTTGGACGGCTCACCCGAATAGAACCATGGATAGGGATTCACTTCGCGATGGACGTTCGTGCGACGGTTGAACTTGTCGAGATAGCCGCCGTTGTTGGTGCCCGCGTAAAAGAGATCGGGGTCGTTCGGGTCGGTGGCGATGTAGCCGGGCTCTCCACCGCCTGCCTGATACGACACGTTCATTCCACCGAGCGTGATGTCGTCGGCCCCCAGTGCACGCGCCTCGGCGCCCGCTCCGGCACCTCGGCCACGACCACCACCGCGGCCGGCCGGTGCGCCAGTGCCAAAGGCGGCAGCGTTCCAGTTGAACGGCGTGCAAAGCGTGGTGTTGTCCTGCTGCGAGCCGCAAAGATGATACGGGATGTGCTTCGTATCGATCACGTGGTAGAACTGGGCTGTTGGATAATCCTCCGCCGTCCACACCGCGCCCGTGTTGGTCGAGACCGCGCCTCCACCGTCGTTGGCGATCACGAGATGTGCCGTGTTGTCCGGATCGATCCAGAGGTCATGCATGTCGCCATGCGTGTTGTTGTCGATGCTCACCGTGGTCTTTCCGCCGTCGGCAGACCGGAACGTCGTGGTGTTTTGCAGGTAGACGACGTCCGCATTCTTTGGATCGGCCGTGACGTGTGTGTAGTAGAAGGCACGCTGCCGCACGGCGCGGTTGGAGTTGACGAGCGCCCATGTCGCGCCGGCGTCTTCACTGCGAAACAACCCGCCGCTGTCGTGCTCCACGAGCGCGTACACCCGGTTGGGATTTGCTCCGGACACGGACACGCCAATGCGGCCGATAAGCCCCGTGGCGGGCATGCCCGTGTTGCGTGTGATCTCCTTCCAGCTTTCTCCGCCGTCGGTGCTCTTGAACAATCCGCTGCCGGGCCCGCCGCTCGACATCGTGTATTCCTTGCGGAACGCCTCCCACATGGACGCGTACATCACGTTGGGATTCGTGCGGTCGATGGAGATGTCGATCGCGCCGGTCCTGTCATCGCGATACAGGACTTTCTTCCACGTCTTTCCACCATCCGAGCTCTTGAACACACCGCGCTCGGTGCTCGGCACCGAGTACCTGCCGAAGGAGGCGACGAAGATGATGTCGGGATTCGTGGGGTGGATGCGGATCTTCGAGATACCGTCCGATTCCCTGAAGCCGACGTGTGTCCATGTCTTGCCGGCGTCGAGACTCCTGTACACGCCATCACCGGGCATGATGTTGCCGCGAATGCAGGTCTCACCCATGCCGATGAAGACTTCGTCCGGGTTGGATTCGCTCACGGCAACCGCGCCCACGGACGCACTCTTGATCTGTCCGTCGGTGACGGGGGCCCAGTTGTCGCCACCGTCGGCGGTTTTCCACAAACCGCCGCCCGTGGCACCGAAGTATGCCTCTTTCGGGCGGCCTTTCACGCCCGTGGCGGCAATGGAGCGGCCGCCGCGATCGGGCCCGATATTTCTCCATTTGTAGGACGACAGCAGGAGCGAATCCGGACCTGCGGGTGGATGGACCGTGGCCGCCTGGCGGCTCGTGGCCGCGGCAACGACAAGCGGAACGGACAGGACGATCAGATGGCGCAACGGAAGCATTTTTCGGTCTCGCGGAGGTGTCTCCAACGTTGGCGCGAGTGCCGGGCCGAGGCAACTCTGCATTCGGCCAGGCGCACGGAGAGGACACCCTCCCACTGCCGCGGGGTATGTGTCAGGCCGTACAATCAATCAGCTCATTTCTCCCACCCATTCGATACCATGCGCCCACGTTCGATCCTGCTCGCCCTCGCCGCCACCATGCTCGCTGCCACCGTGCTCGCTGCCACGGCAGGTGCCCAGACCACCACCCAGACCGGCATTGGCGGCGGTGGAAGCCCGCACGTGAAGTCCGACTGGACCATTGGCGGGAGCGCCATTTCCATTGCGTACGGCCGCCCATCACTCAAGGGCCGAGATGAAGCCAAGATGATGCCTGTTGGCGCGCCGTGGCGTACCGGTGCCGACGAAGCCACGGTCATCACCACGAGCAAGGACATCATGTTCGGCTCGCACCACCTGCCTGCGGGCACGTACACCATCAACACGCAGCCCGGCGACAAGGATTGGCAGCTCATCATTGGCAAGCTCGGCACACCCAAGCAGTGGGGTGTGCCCTACCTCCCCAACCTCGAACTGTTTCGTATTCCCATGACACTTGGCAAGGCGGCAAAACCGGTCGAGATGGTGACCTACTCCATCGATCCCGCGCCCAACGGCGGCACGCTTCGCATCGAGTGGGGAACGGTCAAGGTGACGGCTCCATTTATGGTCATGTAAACCCGCTTCGCGTGCGGGATGATAGCGCTGTCGTCCTGAGCGTAACGAAGGACCTGTTTTCGTTAGCCGAAGAGCAGGTCCCTCGCTGCGCTCAGAACGGCCCGGCGCTATCACGACAAAATGTCAGAACGCCTGCGCTGCGGTTATCTCGTCGAGCACGAGTTGCACCGCACCAGCCTGCACACCGGCCCACAAGCCACGCATCAAGTTGAGCAGCGCCGACCGCCGCTGCGACACGACCTCGCTGCGCACACGCATACGTCGCACGAGATCGAGCTGCTGCTCCACGAGCGACACCATCTCGGCAGCCGACGATTGCCCGGCGAGCAACGCCACCTGCGCCGACAACCGGTCCAGCTCACCATCACTCGCCACACCGCGCAGCGACGCAATCTCCACGTCGCAGGCTTCGATATCCGCAAGCAGCCGTCGTGCGGCATTCAACGCCTCGGTCCCGAACACGGGCGACGACAGCGCCACGAGCTCGCCAATTGCGCGCACGTGATCAGCCGCAGAGTCACGGTCTGGCGCGCGCACCCCGCCCGGCTCCGCGCGCAATACCTTGACCACGCCGCCTTCATTCCAGCCCGGCGAATCAACCGTCGCACCTACCAGCAGCCGCACGGATTCACGCAGTGACAGCCCGCGCGACAGCGACCACCAGAACGCACTCGCCACCACGATCACGGCACCCACCATCAATATGGACTCGAAAGCCACGAACCACGCGGGTTGAGACTCACCCACATCCAGGGAAAATCGCTGCCGCAACAGGATCATCACGGGCAGGAGCACGAAGAACGCACTCAGCACGCGCCGTACTGCACGCCCCTGCCAGGGCAGGCGCGCCCACAAATCCGTGGGGCGGCGCAGACGGAGCGGCCACCACATCCCCCACCACTCGGGCGGCCAGAACGCCACGCGGCTCAATTCCGCGAATGACAACCCGGGTCGTTCGCTGTTCCAGAGGTGTAGCGCAAATCCCACGGGCACCACGAGCGCCACGAGCAACAGGATGACCCGATCGCCAACGGATCCGAATTTTCTGAACGCGAGAATGCTCCATCCAATGGACCAGAGCAGCGCGTATGGACCAAAGGTGGGCAGGTCGCGCATGGACGCGGGCAATACCGCGAGGGCACCATCACGTGCGCGCAACAGGGCGTCCATGAACGCGCGCGCGGACGGCCAGCGGAGCGACGGATCTCGCGCCATGCTCCGCGTGATGATGACCGCTACCTCCGGCGACACCGAGGCGGGCAGTGGCGGCGCATCGTGCGACACACGCCACGGCATCAACTCGGCGGGAGATACGCCGGCGAACGGCTCACGCCCGGTGAGCATCGCATAGCCAACGGCGCCAAGTGAGTAGATGTCGCTCCGCTCGTTCACGGCGGAGCCGCGCACCTGCTCCGGCGACATGAAGTGTGGCGTTCCCACGATCATTCCGGATGCGGTGAGACTGTCGCCCGCGCCCTGCACCTTGGAGATGCCGAAGTCGGCAAGCATCGCGCGTCCGCTGTCCTCGTCGAGCAGGATGTTCGCCGGCTTGATGTCGCGGTGGATCACCCCCGCGCGATGCGCACACTCGAGGGCATCAGCAACTTCTGCGAGAATGCGAACTGCTTCGCCGGCTAGCAACGCGCCCTCGAGCCGCAGCCGGTCGGCCAGCGACGGTCCGCGCACGTAGCCCATGACGAAGTACCACAGTCCGCCCACTTCCCCAAAGGTGTGGAGCGGAAGGATGCCCGGGTGTGACAGCTGTGCCGCCACGCGCGCCTCCCTCCGGAAACGCTCGCGATGTTCGGCGGCCTCGGCGAGATCGGGACGGAGCACCTTGATCGCCACGAATCGCTCGAGCGCGCGCTCGCGGGCGAGGTAGACGGACCCCATTCCGCCGCGACCGAGAGGCCGGATGATCTCGTACTGTGCGCCCAGCGCCTGGTCCAGGAGGGTGTGTTCGCCGGCGGCCGGACGAGCAACCGGAAAGCTGTCGGTGCCTGCCGAGTGGGCGAGCAGGGACTCGACCTCGGTGCGAAGTGCCGGATCGCCGGCACAGGCGAAATCCAGAAATGCGGTGCGATCCGCGGTCTCGAGCGCACGGGCGACGACGTCCTTGATCTGCGCCCAGCGCTCAGGGGTCACGAGGGTGAGAGCTCGCGCCTGAGCCATGCGCGCGCGACCGCCCATTCGCGCTTGACGGTGGCGGGGGAGATACCGAGTGCTTCGGCGGTTTCTTCGATGGTAAGCCCGCCAAAGTACCGGAGTTCCACGAGTTTGCCTTGTTGCGGATCGAGGGAAGACAGCACTTCGAGTGCAGAGTTAAGCGCCAGTATATCAACACCATGAACTGACTCTGGCGCCATTTCCGCTATTGCATCACCAACAAGCGTTACTTGCTTGAAATCCCCGCCGCGCTTCTCCGCCTGCTGCGCACGCGCATGATCCACGAGAATTCGGCGCATCACCTGCGCCGCCACGCCAAAAAATTGGGCGCGGTTTCGCCACTGGATCCGGCTCTGGTCCACGAGCTTGAGGTAGGCCTCGTGCACGAGCGCCGTGGCCTGAAGTGTATGGCCGTCGTTCTCCCGGCGCATGGCCCGCTGCGCCTGCCGGTGCAGCTCTCCGTACACCGCTGGAAGCAGTTCCTCTCCAGCAGATGCATCGCCCTTGCCCCAGGCAAGGAGAAGTCCGGTGACGTCCGCCGACGGCCCGCCCTGATCCGATTTCATGTGGCGTTACGCGTTAGGGAATGAGCCGCTGAACGGCTCGCTTCCTACACCAACGGTGCAATCATGTCGCCAGCACTCCTCCAGAAGCAACCGGTCGACGACCGGCCGCCGCTCCGGATTCACACGCCGCCGGCCCAACAATACGCGCCCTTCGGCAATGTCGAAGCGCGCAACGACCTCCAGGCGCGCCTCGAAATTCCCACCATGCTCCTCGCGCTCGGCCTGCCTCTTGGCGGGCGCGTGCTCGAGGTTGGATGCGGCCGAGGCGTCGCCCTGCCCGTGCTCAATGCAGGGCTGCTTCCCAACTCGCTCATCGGGCTCGACATCGACCCGGCGTTGATCCAGGAGGCGGAACGCCGCATACAGGCGCACGGAGTACATGCCACGCTCATTGAAGGCGACGTCCGTGACATTCCGCTCGCGTCATCGAGTGTGGATCTCGTTGTCGACTTCGGGACGTGTTACCACGTGGGCGGAGGGGTCGACGGCTCCCGCCTCGCACTCGGTGAGATCGCACGTGTGCTGCGCACCGATGGATTGTTCGTGCACGAGACTCCCGTCGCGCAGCACCTCGCACATCCTGTTCGCTCGTTCGGACGCACGCTTCCGTGGACGTCTGTTCCAGTGCTCGCCCGCGACCGCTCCGCGGTGCTCTGGGCCGTTCGCCGCAAGCGCGCGTGGTGGGTGCGATGAAACGCATTCTCATCGTCGCCACACTGATCGCCGCGCACCGGCTCCATGCGCAGGCGCTGGAGAGACCGGTCGCCTTCGATAGTGCCGCGCGCATCATGGTGGTCACGCCACCGCTCGCGGCACGCCTGCGTCTGTCGGCGCCCGCATGGCCGGTGGCCGGCGATTATGTCGACGTCCGCCTCTACGCGACGAATGAGGCATTCGTCCTCGTCGTTCGACGTCAGCGCGATGTGCTCGAGCGATATCCGCTCGCGGCTGCACAGCGCCGCGAGCTTGCGGCGGTCATCAGTGTCGCGAACGTCGCCATGCGTCAGGCCGACAACACGCCCACGGTGATCTCCGAGCCTGTACGCGGCACATTCCTGCTCAATCAGGGGCTGCTCGGCGTCGGTCTCTTTGCACCGGCGGCGTCCATGCTCACCAGTGATCCTTCGTCGTCCGTCGCGTCCTATCTCGCCGTTGCCGGCGCGACATTCTTCATTGCAGGCAGCGTGACCACCAGCAGCGCCATCTCGCGCGCACAGAATCATCTCGCATGGCACAGTGCGCGACGCGGTGCGATCGCGGCAAATCTCCTGCGGTATTCGCTCGCCGGCGAATCCAGTGAGCGGACAACGGCCCTCACCACGCTTGCGGGTGGTATCGCCGGCGATGTCATGGGCTTCTACCTCGCCGAGCCCATGACCGACGCCGAGGCGCACGGGACGTCGCATGGGTCGACGGTCACGGCGGCGCTGACCGCCGGCCTCCTTGGCACTACGGGCATGTTCAAGGAACAAACCGGGAGCAGGGTGGCCGCGGCGGCCGTGCTGGGAATGGGTGCGCTTGGGTATCCGCTCGGACTCGCCTATGTGCGCAATGCGCCGTACAGGGTCACCGCGGGAGACGTGGGCACGTTGGTCACGACCGAGTTGATCGGCGTATCCACGGCCGCGGCATTCCTGTCCGAGAGGCGGCTGTCGGACGCGGTGGTGTTCGGGGCGCTGACGGCCGGGTTCGCGGTTGGTGCGGTGGCGGGAGATCTGTTGCTGGTTCGACCGTACGATCACACCGAAGCTGAGTCGAGGATAGTGCAGTTCGGGGCGGGGGCGGGGGCAGTGCTTGGCCTGGCCGCGCCGGTCTTTGCCCAATCGCACGACACGCGGACGTATTTCGGCGCCATGGCAATTGGCGGTGCGCTCGGAACACTGGCCGCCGAGAACTTCAGCAAGCCGCTCGCTGCCCGGGTCTCCGCGCTGTTGGACAAAACGTCCAACTCCCGCGTAGCGGTGAAGGTGTCCCCGGAGGGGGCGTTGCTCGCGGGACTCAAGCAGAAAGGGCAGCACTCGCTGGTCAGCTTTGTCTTTTGAACTGGTGCCCGTCAAAATTTTCGAGTTTTTTTGGTCAAATAACGCGGCAGTCACGGCGGGACTACGCTGCCGGACTACTCTGATCGCTCCACCCACCACCTTTCAGTCTGGAGGAGCGATGAAGCGCAGGGTTTTTCTGGTAGCGGCGGCGGTGATGCTGGCCGGATGCGGCAGCTCGACGGCACCAAGCAACGACACCAACGACGGCAGCGCGTTCGACATCACCATCGGCACCGGCACTCGGCCGACGTACACATGGCCAGGGGGGCTCGGCTTCAGTGTGAGCGTCGTGCGTGTGTCCGCACCGGGGACAATCGTGTGGGGCATCGCGAATCCCGCGCAAACGATCGCGTCGCCGGTGACGCACGGAACGGTGCCCGGTGGCTCGATTGCGAGCGCGAACACGGAGCCCACGTTGACTGCGGGTGTGAAGTACCGCGTGGCCATCACGCGCGCCGACACCAAGACGGGGTTCAAGGAGTTCACGCCCTGAGCTGGAACATTGAGCCGCCAGGACCAGTGGACTGTTTTCTGGATTACGGATAGCGGAATTGTCGTCCTGAGCGAAGCAAAGGACCTGTTGGTGCTGGTAAAAGAGCAGGTTCTTTGCTGCGTTCAAACGACAAAGCTGGTGACTCACGGCTCGAGGCTCATATGTGTATGTTTGCGCCCTATGAGCGAGCAAATACGCTGGGGTCTCATTGGAACGGGCGACATTGCCCGAAAGCGAATCGCCCCTGCCCTGCGGGACCTCCCGGCGGCGCGGCTCGTGGCCGTATGCCGACGCCAGGCGAATCTCGCGGAATCATTCGCACGGGAGTTCGGTGCGCCGCGATGGTATGCGACAGTGCCAGAGCTGTTCGCGGACGCCGACGTGGACGCTGTCTACATCGCGACGCCCGTACACCTGCACGCGGCCCAGACAATTGCCGGGGCAAACGCAGGCAAACACGTGCTCTGCGAAAAGCCCATGGCGCTGAATGTTGCCGAGTGCGACGAGATGATCGCGGCGTGCAGGGCGAACAATGTCGCGCTGGGTGTCGCGTACTACCGCCGCTTCTACCCCGCGATTGTCCGGATCAGGGAGATCATGGCCTCGGGCGAGATCGGCACCGTGGTGATGGCGCAGATCAACGTCTTCGAGGCGTTCAACCCCACGGGGGACAATCCGCGTAGCTGGCTGTTGAACAAGGCCCAGGCCGGCGGCGGACCGATGCTCGACTATGGATGCCACCGGCTCGAGATGCTGGTGAACATGTTCGGGCCTGTCTCGCAGGTGTCGAGCGCGGTGGGCAACGTGGTGCACCGGCGGGAGGTCGAGGATACGGCAATTGCCCTGCTCACCTTCGAGCTCGGCGGATACGCAACGCTGTCGGTCACGCATGCGGCGAGCGAAGCGCAGGATACACTCGACATCTATGGAAGCGCGGGGTCCATCCACGTTGCCGCACTCAATGAGGGCAGCGTACGCGTGACCGCCGGAAGCAACGAGCGCATGGAGCTGCTGCCCCCTCACACAAACCTGCACGCGCCGCTCATCGAAGAGTTCATGGAGGCGGTTCGGTCTCATCGTGCACCCGCCGTGGACGGTGAGGCCGGACGCGCCGTGACGGCGATCGAAGACCAGATCTACGCGAGCACACCGGGTTCCAATCGTTTTGCGGGTACCGGCCTTGGGCGCTGAGCTTGCAGCGCTCAGCCCCAAGCCTTGAGCTTCGGCTTCGGCGCACTGCGGCGGCCAGCTGTACGATGACCTACGAAAAGTGATGGAGACCGGTGCTGCAGGGCCTCGAATATGCCTTTCGCACGTAAAATGCAGCGGAAGACGGCTCGATTCGCTATCTTTCTCAGCCCATCTCTTGCCGCTGATCATGCCGAATACAAAAAGACGTACACGTCGTGAAGATCCTGCGTATCTCACCGCGATGCGCGAAGCAAAGATCCTGTTCGACGCCGAAATGGCCAAGAATTCCATGAAGGGCCGCGGACGTCCGTCTGCCGCCGCCAAGGCAGCGCAGGCCGCAGCCGGAAAGGATGAAGAGCACGACGACGAAGGCTCCGAAAAGTAGGTCGTTCGGGTTCGTGAAGGACTGAAGCGCTCATGGCGCTGTTGGGAATGCAGGACGTCAGCATCGCCTTTGGCGGACCGGCGGTGCTCGACCGCGCTCGGTTCGCCATAGAACGCGGCGAGCGCGTTTGCCTGCTGGGCCGCAATGGCGCCGGCAAGAGCACCATCATGAAGCTGCTCGACGGCACGATGTCACCCACCACGGGCGAGGTCATTCGCCAAACGGGCGTGACAGTCACCCGTCTCGAGCAGGAAGTCCCGGACGACGTGGACGGCACGACGTTCGACGTGGTCGCCGAGGGGCTTGGTGAGGCCGGTCTGTTGCTCGCGCGATACCATCAGGCCAGCCACAACGTTGGTGCGAATCCCACCGATTCCGCCATGCGCGAGCTCGACCGCCTGCACCACGCGCTCGATGCGTCGAACGCGTGGGAGATGCAGTCCCGTGTCGACACCGTGCTGGAGCACCTGAACCTCGACGCCGACCTTCCGTTTGCATCAGCATCGGGCGGGCGCAAGCGGCAGACGCTGCTCGCGAGGGCGCTCGTACGCCAGCCCGATGTGCTGCTCCTCGACGAGCCCACGAATCACCTCGACGTGGAAGCCGTGGAGTGGATGGAGCAATTCCTGATCGATCGCGGCGTGACGCTGGTGTTCGTCACCCACGACCGAGCGTTCCTGCGGCGCGTGGCCACACGCATCGTGGAGCTGGATCGCGGCAAGCTCGTGGACTGGGGCACGGACTACGACACGTACCTCGTGCGCAAGGCGGCTTCTCTCGACGTCGAGGCGAAGGAGTGGTCGGAGTTCGACAAGAAACTTGCGAAGGAAGAAGTCTGGATTCGCACCGGGATCCAGGCACGACGCACGCGCAATGAGGGCCGAGTGCGCTCGCTCGAGGCGTTGCGTGCCGAGCGCGGCCAGCGTCGCGACCGCGTGGGGACGGTCAGGCTGCAGGCCCAGGAAGGTGAGCGCTCCGGCAAGCTCGTCGTGGAAGCGCGCGGCGTGAGTTTCTCGCGCGGCGAGCGGCCCATTGTTCGTGACTTCACCACGACGATCACCCGCGGCGATCGGGTGGGGTTGATCGGGCCCAACGGGTCGGGCAAGACGACGCTGTTGCGCTTGCTGCTTGGTGAGCTGGAACCTGATGCCGGCACCATCAAGCTCGGCACGGGCCTGGAGCTCGCATATTTTGATCAGCTGCGCGAGCAGCTCGACCCCGAAAAAAGTGTGTACGACAGCATCGCCGACGGCGCCGACTGGATCGACGTTGGCTCGGCGCGTAAACACGTGCTGAGTTATCTCGGCGACTTCCTGTTCTCGCCGGATCGTGCACGTACGCCGGTGCGTGCGCTCTCCGGTGGCGAGCGAAACCGGTTGTTGCTGGCGCGCCTGTTCACACGCACGTTCAACCTGCTGGTGCTCGACGAGCCCACGAACGACCTCGACATCGAGACGCTCGACCTGCTCGAGGAATTGCTGCTCGAGTTTTCGGGTACGCTGCTCGTGGTCAGCCACGACCGTGCGTTTCTGGACAACGTGGTCACGAGCACATTCGTGTTCGAGGGCGGCGGGCGCATTGGAGAATTCGTTGGCGGCTACTCCGATTGGATTCGCCAGCGACGCGCGGCGTCGGCATCTGCCGCTCCAAAGCGCGTTGCGCCGGTGCCTGTGGTTGCGGCCAGGGTTCCGTCAAAGAAACGCAAGCTCACCTTCAAGGAAACCGGCGAGCTTGCGGCACTGCCTGATCGCATCGATGCGCTCGAGGTGGAGAAATCGTCGGTGTACGAGAAGCTTGCCGACCCAGCTGTTTTGCGCGATGCATCTGCCGTGCTGGCGCTCAACACGCGTGTTGGCGCACTCGAGTCGCAGATCGCAGCCGCCATGAAACGGTGGGAAGAATTGGAGTCGATCGCGTCCGAAGCGTAGTCAACCAGCCAAGAACAAAGCGAAAGCCCCCGTGTATTAAGGAGCACGGAGGTACCACATGCGCTCATTCGTCAAATCTTGCGGGCTTGCGCTGACCCTCGTTGTCTCGGCTGCTGTTGCAGCCTCTGCCGAGCCGGTTGGGCCTGACCCCATTCGCGTTACCGCTACCGTCACCGAGTCCGATGTTGCCGCCTCGAATGAAAAGCTGAGGCAGGCGTATGGCGCGCTCGTCAATATGTGGAGCGGCGACCTCAAGCAGCTCGGGGCGCGCTTTGTTCCACCTTCCATTGCTCGATATCGCGGCGCGGTGCGCACGTCGTGCGGTATCATGCAGCCGCATAACGCATCGTATTGCTACAGCGCCAACACCATCTACTTCGACGAAGTGTTCGTCGCGAGCCAGTCAAAGGCCGCCGCGCAGCAGCTCGGCACCGATGGAGACATGGCCGCAGTGGGCATCATCGCGCACGAAATGGGGCATGCCGTCGCCATGCAGCTAGGCCAGGCGTCGCGTATTCCGTACGAGAATGAATCCGTGGCAGATTGCCTTGCCGGTGCGTTCACGCAGCGCTCGCAGAAAGACGGGACGCTCGAGAAGGGTGATCTTGAAGAAGCGTTTTTTGGATTGGCGGCCGCAGGCGACCCAACGCCGCGGCTCACCGGTTATGAACAGGTGGACAATCGCATCCTCCGCCGCGCATCCCTCATGGGACATGGAACGCGCGAGCAGAGACAGGCGAATTTCAATAGCGGATACGAGGGCGGCGCCAAGGCATGCCTGGACGTGTTTCGATGAGACGGTAAGGCAGGTCCCGTGCTTCGCTCGCGGCGACAGAACTACTATCTGGAGAGATTGAAGGTGAACGGCTGCTGCAGCAGCTGCTTCACCTTCTTTCCGTCCACCTCGGCCGGATAGAACCGCATATTGGGCAGCGCGTTTTTCACGGCTTCGGTGAAGAGCTCGTGGCTCGAACGGATCACCTTGAAGCTCCCGTCCATGTACGTGCCGTCGTCGTTCACGACGAACTGCGCGAGCACCTCTCCCTCGATGTTCGCCGAGCGGAGCATGTCGGGATAGCGAAGATTGCCGGTGCCCGGAATCTGCATCGCCTGGCGCGCCACCTTGAAGTCAACGTACGATGGATCGCGCCTGGCCGGCGCCGGCGCCGCCTGCACGGGTGCCTGTTCCCTGATCTTCACTGACGACTCCACGGCATCGAGACGCCTGGGCGCTCCACGCGTTGGCGCAGTCACGTTGGCAGCAGGTGCCTGGGCAACGGTGCCCAGGGCTGCAAGCTTGCTGAGCGAGAACGTGAAGGGCTGCTGCACCACTTGCTTCACCTTTTTGCCGCCGATCTCCGCGGGATAGAACACCATGTCGGGAAGGGCATTCCTGATCGCCAGCGTGAAGAGCGCGTGGTCCGACTGCAGCTCCTTGAAGGACGCTGGCTCATACTTGCCATTCTCGTCGACAATGAACTGGGCGGTGACCTGCCCTTCCACGTTTGCTTTCCGTAGCACGTCCGGATAGCGCAGATTGCCGGTGCCGGGCACCTGGCGAACTTCTTTTTCCACCTGGAACGCGAAGTATGGCTGGCCCACATTCACGGGCAGGGCTCGACGCACGGCTGCCGCCTCCGGGCGAGGCGCGGCGATGTCGCCAATGCGCGACGTACAGGCAGCGGTCCCGATGACGACCGTTCCGAGCACCGCTGCCGCGAACTTCATGCGGAGACGACGTGGGGGCGTTGCAAGCATGGCGTCGATCCTCCGTTCCAGATGTGAGTTATACGCAGCCAGCATCGGCGCCAGCGCCGTGATCGTCTGACGCTGCGCGATGAGCAGCAGGAGTTTTCCGTACTGTACTGCGTTTGCATTCGTGGCGAGGACACGCGCATCGCAATCCACCTCGAGGGCGAGCCGCGCACGACGCGTGACCCACCACAGCGGAACGTTCCACGGCACGAGTGCGACCGCGATCGCCGACCCAAGCACGATCCAGGGATCATGCGCGCGGCGATGTTCGTCTTCGTGACGAAGGATCAGGCGCCGCAACGGTTCATCCAGATCGAGCAGCGACGATGGCACCAGGACACTTGGCGCTACCACGCCCACAACGGCGGGGCCCATGTGCTCGCTCACGAGCACGTCCAGACCATCCACCACCTGCGGCGTGCTCGTTTTCCGAATGCGTGAAAGAACGACCAGCGCACGCACGAGGCGCGTGAGCACGATTACGCTCGCAATGATCCAGACTGCGAGCAGCATCCGGTCGAGCTGCAACGGCCATGACGGAGCGGTGGGCAGCTGCGACGACACGGAGATGGATGGAAGCACGGCGACGCCCGGTGCCGATGCCGGCGGCGCGGGCAGTAATTGGCGGGCAATGGGCGCAACAACCGGCCAGGTGACCGACGCTGCCAACGCGATCAACCAGGGCCAGCGCGTTGGCGTTCGCGCAGCGCGCAACGCAACCTCGGCACACCATGCAGCAGCGGCCATGAGCGCGGAGAACAGCAGCGCGGAAAGCATCCACGTGGCGATCACGGCGTGCCTCCGTCGTCCGGTGCATCGGAGATGCGCTTGGCGATCCGCCGCAGCTCATCGGGCGTGAGGTCGTGATCATCCACGAGCTGCGCGAGCAACGCCTCGGGAGAGCCAAGAAAAAGCGTGTCGATGAGACGGCTGAGTGCCCGCTTCTGTGCGGCGCGCTGCTTTACCTTGGGGAAGTAGCGGTGCGCGCGCCCTTCCTCCTCCCGCCGCACGAATCCTTTCGCCTCGAGGTTGCGAAGAATCGTGAGCACCGTGGTATAGGCAAGCGGTGTCGAGAGTTGTTCCTGCACTTCGGCAACGGTGCCGGAGCTGTGCTGCCAGAGCAGCGTCATGACGTCGAGCTCGCGCTCGCCCAGCGAGACGGGGTCCATTACGTCCTCCGCGACGGGTTGTACTACTATCTGGATAGTAGTCTAGGGGTCCGTGCCGACCTTGTCAACTATGGTGATAGTAGCTGACGTCGCCCGTGCTCAGCGCTTCAGGAACATGCGGTACACGGGATAGCTCACCGCCACGAGGCCGAGCGCGATGAGTCCGTTGCGCGGATCCGCGATGACGGTGCCGCCAAGGAAGACAATCGAGCCAGCGAGCACAACACCGGTGGTCCAAGGATGCCCCCACGCGCGATAGGGGCGCGGCGCATGGGGCTCTCGGCGGCGGAGTACAAATACCGATGCGAAGGAAATGCTGTAACTCGCCACGAACAGGAACGCGCAGATGGTGATGACTTTCTCGAACGCGCCACTCAGCACGAACGCGCCGGCAACGATGCTGCTCGCGAGCAGCGCGGCACCTGGCGTTCCACCGGCGTTCACGGTGGACAGCCAGCCCGGTGCGGCCTTGTCACGACCGAGCGCAAAGAGCACGCGCGACGCCATCAACGTATTCGCGACAATGGCGCTGGGCAGTGCAATGACCACCAGCCCCTGCACGAGCGTTCCACCGCGAGGTCCGAATACCGCCGTTGCCGCACTCGCCGCCGCGAGCGGAGATGCTGCGAGCACGGGCAACGGAAGAACGGCGAGGAATGCGATATTCAGCAATAAATAGAGGAGAATTACAGAGACCACGCCGAGAAACAATGACCGTGGAATCTCGCGCCCCACGTCTCGTACTTCTTCCGAGAAGTAAAGGACTCCGGTCCAGCCGTCGTAGGCGTAGATGATGCCCTGCAGCGCCGTGATGAATGCCGCCGCGAGTGCGATGCCGGCAGGTGTGGCAATGCGTGGCACCGTCGACGCCGGCATTGCGACCGCGCCCGTTGCGCGGGCGAGCAGGCACGCGATCACGAGTGCAAGCAACGCTGCGGCCTTGAGAGCGCTCGTGAGCTGCTGGGTGCGGTCGCTCTCACGAACACCGCGATAGAGCACCACCGTTGTGAGCGCGATGAGCACCGATGCGATGACGACGGCCTGCGACGACAGCCGTGGCACGAGCGTGCCGAGTGCCTCGCCCGCCACCAGCGCAACGGCGGCGGTGGATCCGCACGTGGACATCCAGTCATTCCAACCAACCAGGAAGCCGGCATACGGCCCAAGTGCATGCCTCACGAACACATACTGCCCACCTGAGCACGGCAGCATCGTTCCCAACTCGGCCAGCGCATTGGCGCCGAGCAGCGCGTAAAGGCCGCCAACAACCCACGCGCCCAGGAACAGCGCTGGAACAGGAAGTTGCGTGGCGACGTCCGCAGGAGAGCGAAGGATGCCCGCTCCGATCATGCTGCCCACCGCAACCGCCACGCCGAAGCCGATGCCGAGCGTGCTTCGCAGGAGTGTGTGTTTCGCGGTCAAGGCGGACAGCCGCCCGGACGGCATGTCAGCCATTGAAAGCGCTCGGCTCCGTTGTGCTGCCAGAGTTGCGCGAGCTCAACCGCATCATCGGAGTCGCGTGCCGGCCTCTGGCGAGGGAGCACGGCAATGACAGATTGTCCGCTCGTTACACCACCTGGCCCAATGGCATCGATGGTGAAATAGTACGTGACCCCGTTGTTCAGGCTGTTCATCACGAGAGTGCCGACGTCGCCAACCTGATAGCTCGCATACAGCTTGTCTGCCGACAGACCATACCGGATGACATACCCTGTCGCGCGCGGGACGCGTGTCCAGCTCAGTGCAACGGTGCGGTCGTCCTGCGCATCTCGCGTGGCAACGAACGTTGCGACCACGGGGGGCGGCTGGATGGGGCTTGTTCCAAAGATGCGCAGGTCGCGCACGGCGAAGCGTCCATCACTTGCGTGGGCGTTCGTGATGCGCACGTAGCGGGTCGCCACGGGCTGGGCGAGCTCGATGTATTCGTGCGGCGCATCGCGCGTGTTGCTGCTCCTGTCTACCAACATGGACCACTGGCGGCCGTTGGCCGACGCCTCGATCACGTATTGCGCAACGATGGTGTTGCTGCGACCAAGCGCCCTGGTATCCTGCTCACCGAAGTTCACCTGCAGCGCATGAATTGTGGACGTTGTGCCGAGGTCGAGGCGGAGCCACTCGCCGGCGTCGCCGGTGTTGGCGCTCCATTGTGTCTTGATGTCCTCGTCGACGGCAAGGTTTGCGGAATAACCCGGCAGCGCGGACGATGCGGTGGTTGGTGCGCCGCCGGAGAGCAGCATCCACGACGTGCGATTGTTGTCGAGCGGGTTCGCCTTGATGCCTGGCAGGAACTGCGGGTAGTCGCCGAGATAGGTGTTGGTGCGCATCACGCCACCGGCGTCGAAACCGGCGGGAAAAATTCCCAGTCGCCGCTCGAACTTGTGGAGCACCGACACGATCATGGTGGTGACACGCCAGTAGTTGCCTTGCTTGTCCTGAAAGACTCCGGAGTGGCCTGCGCCGCCGGCAAAGCCGCCGGGCTTGTAAGAGAACGGGCTATACGGGGCGTACGTGAAGCCGCTCATCGGCGCGGCCGAGGTGTAGACACCGTCGGCGTAGCTGTTCCATACAGTACCCGGTGCGGCATATTGGAGATAGTAGGTGCCATTGTGTTTCGTCATCCACGAGCCTTCCACATAAGGCCCGATGCGAAATCCCTCCGTCATCCTGGCGCCGAGGTTGTCGGCACCCGACCGTTCCCATCCGTGGTCGGCGTAGTTGGCCGTCATCAGCTGGCGTGGCTCACCGATGACCTTGAAGCCGTTGTGATAGTCCAGCTCCACGCCGGAGATGGAGCCGTTCAGCGCGGAGCCGAAGTAGAGGTAGAGACGCTTGTCGTCGTCGAGGAAGAATGCGGGGTCGGCGTATGCGTCGATGTCGGCAATCTTGCGCCACTTTCCGCCCCTGGGGTCGTCGGTGGTGTAGACGGCTTTCTGCTTGTGCGCCGTGTAGTACATGTGTCTGTCGATGGTGACGACGGCGGGCGCGTAGTCCTCGAGCGGATATCCTTCCGGGATGACGAGCTTCCACGCACGCATGTCTGGTGAATACCAGTAGCCGCCGCTCTTTGATGCGAACAGGTAGTAGTCGTCGCCGAAGAGTGTGATGAGCGGGTCGGCGGCCTCGCGTCGACTGGGCTTGTCCGGCATGAACCGGTAGTCGACGTCGAGGGGGTTGGCGAACGTGGAGCGCTGCTGCGCGGAGGCGGTGCCTGCGATGACGAGCGATGCGAGCGCGGTCATGAGTCCGGCTATTCTCATGCGGATAAGCTACTGATTGCTGCGCTTGACGACAGGTTGGGTGCGCGGATAGCATGATTCAATGCCCACAGTGCATTCCCTCGCGCTCTTCGTGCCGGAGGGTTCATCGGTTAGCCGGCAGCGCCGTACCCAGGAATCTTAGGCCATGACGATCAACAACGTTTCCGATACCGCCCGCTGGGTTGCCGTCTACCGCGCCATGGAGACGGCACGGCCCGACGCGATCTTCAAGGATCCCTATGCGGCGCGGCTCGCCGGCGAGCAGGGCGAGAAGATCGTCACCGAGATGAAACAGGGGCGCGCCATGGCGTGGGCCATGATCACGCGGACGGCGGTCATGGACGAGATCATCCTCGATCGCGTGAAGAATGCGGGCGTCGACACGGTGCTCAACCTCGCCGCGGGGCTCGACGCACGCGCGTGGCGGTTGCCACTGCCGGCGTCGCTTCACTGGATCGACGTCGACCTTCCGGCAATGTCGGAGTACAAGTCGGAGCACATGAAGGGCGAAACGCCAGTCTGCCGCTACGAGGCAATTCCGGTTGACCTCACGAACTCGGCGGTACGCGAAGCTCTGTTCAGGACGATTGGTACATCCGCGACGTCGATGCTCGTCATCACCGAAGGATTGCTCATCTATCTCGAGCAGTCCGAGGTTGAATCGCTGGCGCGAGCCATTCATTCCATGCCGAGCGCGCGATGGTGGCTCTCGGACATCGCGAGCCCGACGCTGCTCAAGGTCATGGAGAGGAGCTGGAAGAAGGCACTCGAGGAGGGCAACGCGCCATTCAAGTTCAGCCCCGTTGACAGTGCGGCCTTTTTTGCCCCGCTGGGCTGGCGCGAGATCGTGTTCAAGTCGGCGATGGTGGAGGCGCGGCGGCTCAAGCGCGAGATGCGCATGATGTGGTTGTGGCGCATCATCGGCAGCGTCACGATGTCCGCCGCGAAGAAGAAGGAGTTGGAGCGTATTTCCGGCGTGATCCTGCTGGAGCGTACATGAAGTTGCGCACGGTCTGCGTGTTCTGTGCGGCGAATCCCGGCAACGACCCGATGTACGTTCGTGCGGCTCGCGACTTCGGCGGCTTCCTGGCGGCGAGCGGCCGGCGGGTTGTCTTTGGCGGCGGTCGCACCGGTCTCATGGGAGCCCTGGCCGAGGGCGTGCTCGGGGCAGGTGGTGAGGCCATCGGCATCATGCCGCGTCATCTGGTGGAGCGTGAGGTGGCACACACGGGCCTCACGAAGCTGCACATCGTGGAGTCGATGCACGAACGGAAGTCGCTGCTCGCCGAGCTGAGTGACGGCTTCATTGCAATGCCGGGTGGGCTTGGTACCATGGAGGAGCTGTTCGAGATCTGGACGTGGGGGCAGCTTGGCCTGCATCGCAAGCCGTACGGGCTGCTCGAGATGCAGGGCTTTTATGCGCCGTTGCTCACCTTTCTCCAGCACGCCGTGACGGAGGGGTTCATTGGACAGCCGAATCTGGCGATGCTCGCGGTGCATACGGATCCGGCCGCGCTGATCGAGCGTATGGAGACCATGGAGCTGACGGGTGTTCGGCGGTGGATCGAGAGGGAGGATACGTAGCCGAAAGCAGGCCTTCGTTTTCGGCCTGTTTCCTATCCTGCCGGCTGGTGCTGCACGCATTTTGCCTTGCTTCGCGGCATGGCGACCCGCAAAAAACTCACGCTCCCTACCGACGGCGATGCCGAGCTGGACATCGACGGCAAGACGCTCACGCTGACCAACCTCGGCAAGCTCTTCTGGCGAAGCGAGCGCATCACCAAAGGTGAGCTGCTCCAGTACTACGCCGACGTCTCGCCCTACCTGCTGCCGCACCTGCGCGACCGCGGGATGGTGATGAAACGCTATCCAAACGGCGCTGCGGGAAAGTGCTTCTTCATGAAGCGTGTGCCCGAGCCGCACCCGGAATGGATAGAGACGTGCAGCATTCAGCACAAAGCGGCGGGACTGGTTCCATTTCCCATGGTCCAGGACCTCGCATCATTGCTCTGGGTCGTGAACCTCGGCTGCATC
>JAQBPY010000267.1 GCA_028287285.1 Gemmatimonadota bacterium | reverse complement strand
CCGCGTGTGGCGTCGCAAACGAGGGCCGCATTGGTGCCGTCGATGGTCGCGCAAACGGTGCCGGCATGCCTGGCGGCAACGGCGCTGGCCGAGCAGGTGCGGGAGATACCGGAGGACGAACGGGGGTCGAGAAGCGTGGCGCCTGCGCGACGCTCGGCGCAGGAGCGGGTGGCGGCTGAATGGTGGGCGTGGCCACGACAGGCGTCGGCGTCGCAGCTGGCGCAGCTGTAGAAACGGGCGCGGGCGCCGGTGTGGGTGCCGGAACAGGGCTTGGCGCGGCGGCCGCCACGGGCGTCGGCGCGAAATCCGCGCGTGCATCCGCGCCGGACGTGATCGTGATTACTCCTCCGCAGACCGAGCACCGCGCGCGCACGCTGCCAGACGGAACTCTGACGGGATCAACGCGGAAGACAGAGTTGCACTCCGGGCAACTGACGTTCATGCGTTGTCTCCCGCGCGAATGGCAATCATCGGCCCTGAGATGCGGGACACCCCGGCGGGTTGGCTGTCCGTACGGCGATCAACCGAATACACTGAGCCCTCGAGCGTCTTGGCGTAGCTCTTCATTTCCGTTGCGAGTTCGCTCACTTGCGCTGCGTGCGTGAAATGCCGGCGGTCGTTGGTGACGACGCCAATGGATACCGTCATGAGTGGCACACGATGCAGTTGGCCTCGTCGGTCCTTCCCAAAGAAATAGCCGGCACGCCGGTCCTGCTCCGAGTATTGTAGCGGAATGAGCAGGTCGAAGATGCCCACGATCTCCTCACAGACCTCCACGATGTCGCGGGACGGAATCACGAAGATGAAGTCGTCACCACCAATATGGCCCACGAAACCCTCTTCGCCACAGAGTCCCTTCACCACGTCGTGGAGTATCTTCGCGAGTATCCGGATCACACGGTCGCCATCGTAGTACGAGTAGCGGTCGTTGAATTCCTTGAAGTGATCGAGGTCCGCATAACACATCGCGAATCGCGCATCGGATTCGATGCGCCGCGTGACGGTGGCTTCGATCTCCACCGCGCCCGGCAAGCGCGTGGACGGATGCACCACCAGGTCCCTGTCGGAGCGCCGCAACATCGCATCGAGCCGGATGAGCTGCTCCGCTTCCGGCACGTGCTCGCGCATCACCTCGTCGGCGCCCGCCTCGAAGGCATCCACGAAGCATTCATTCCCGTCGTTGCACAGGATGACCGTGGGCACCACGCTCGTGAACGAATCATGCTTGAGCCGCCGGCACGCGGCATAGATCATCTCGGCGTCGGATCGCGCATCAAAGGCAACGACCCTGGGTCGCCCGCGCATGGACACAGCCATCAACTCCTGCACATCACGGATCGTGAGCACAGTGTCAGCCTGCCTTGCCAGCCATTCGGTCAGCACGGCGGGAGGCGTGGCGTCGTCCGACGAAAAGAGGATGGCGCAGAGCTTGGCCAATCGAGCGTCCGACCGAGGTGGAAACGCAAAGTTACGGCTCGCTCAGAGTGAAGTCAAACCGCGACACCACTGTGAGTTGCGTCACTTTCAGCCCGCGCCCGTCAGAAAAAGAAGAATGCGACCGCCAGCATTCCGTACACCAGCAGCAGAAACGCACCCTCCAGCCAGTGCGATTCCGCATCGCGAATCACGCTCGTGGCGACCGCAACGGCCAGGCCCACGGAAACAACTTCGAACGTGTTGAATGCCAGATCCATCGGTTTGCCAAGCGCCAGCCCCACGAATACCAGGACGGGGGCGATCAGCAACGCCACCTGCGCACTCGATCCGATGGCGATGGATACCGCCAGATCCATGCGATTTCGCATCGCCATGATGACCGCCGAGCTGTGCTCGGCCGCATTGCCGATGATTGGCACCACGATGATGCCCACGAACACCTGCGACAGGCCGACCCCGTGAATGGCCGCTTCAGTGGATCCCACGAGGATCTCCGAAAGCCATCCCACGAACGCCGCGGACCCCAGCAGCACCCCCACGGACCGGCCAAGGGACCAGCGCGCGTGATCCGACGCATGCGCTTCATTTGCGACGTCTCCGCCCTCGCCGAACACGGACCGGTGGGTGCCCATGGAATAGACGAGCGAAAGCGCATACCCGATGATCAACAACGCGGCGATACCGACGGACACGCGGCGCGTCAGCAAATGTGTCGGATCCGGATGCGTGGACAGGAACATCGCCGGGATCACGAGCCCGATCACCGCGACGACCAGGAGTGAGATGCTCAACCCTGCCAGTGCCACGCTAAACCGCTGCACCTTGTGGCGTAGTCCGCCAGCAAGCTGTGCAGCGCCCAGGACGAGCAGGAGGTTCCCGAGAATCGAACCGGTAATTGACGCCTTCACGAGATCGACGAGCCCCGCATTCAGCGCCAGGATCGCGATGATCAACTCGGCAAGATTGCCGAGTGTGGCATTGAGGAGTCCGCCCAGCGTCGGACCCGTATATGTGGCAATCTCCTCGGTCGCGCGACCGAGATACCCCGATAGTGGAACGATCGCGAGCGCGCTCAGGACAACGATCAGCACCGGATCCGCGTGCATGAAGCTCGCGACGATCGCCGCCGGAACAAAGAGCAGGAGAAACGCGAGGATCTTCATCGGAGCGGGATCGAGGCCGAAAGTCTCATGTCGCCGCCCGCGGCCTGCAGCAGGCGAACCGACGCAAACGCGTCGATGGTACTGAGCACGTGATTGCCCGCCAGGGCAATCAGATAGCTCGTGATGTGCCGGTTTGCCGCATCGCTTCGCTTGATGGCTCGTTGGTACAGATCACGCTCGAGCTGCGCGTCTTCCCAACTCCAGCGGAACGGCGGCCGCACCGCTCTGCGCTCATAGAACTCGAGCGCCTCGGCATAGTGGGGCCAGCCCGTGGCGGCTGCGTCGTTGAGCGGTCCACCCACATTGCGGCGCGCCTGCAGCCACTGAAAGCCATTGAAGGTCGTTGGATCCGTTTCGGGAACGGTAACGCCACTCGTCGCGCTGGAAAACACACCACTCTCGGCGTACTCACCCATCTGCTCGTAATATTTCCAGGTCGTATCCGGCGCGTTCGGTACCGAGCGACGTGCGATGTCGCGCGCAATAGAACGGTACGTATCAGCGTTCGAGCTCTTTTCGCGGTTGCTCTTGACGAGTTGGAGAATGATGTACGCCTCAGCCGCCACATAGGCCACGAAACGGTCCTGCCTGAGCTGCGCCTGGCCCAAACCCGGCACGATTGCCGAAAAGATCGGAGCAAGATCCGTTGGCGCTCGGCTGAATGCGCTCGACACGCTCGGTGGTTGTCCGGCGTTGCTCTCCTGCTGGGGTACAGCTCCGACGCGCAGGCTCGATTCGACCTGCGCCTCGAGTCTGGACGCGCACGTTGCCCCGAATGCTGCCACCAATAACAGCCGGAACGTCATAACCCAACGCGAATGGACACGTACGTGGGCGGTGATCCGAGTCCGGGTGAGAAGCTGTCGAAAATTCGGGCGACATCCAGCTGCACGCGGCCGCTGGCGATGCCGAAACCAAGGGACGGTCCAAATGACGAGGACGGGCCCGCTGAAATGGCATGGACGTACCCGCCGCGAAGGCTCAGTGCCGTATTTCCGGACACATACCCCACCTCGGCGCCTGCGTGCAGTTCCTGTTCGGCGCTGAGCGTGGGCGTTGCTACCAGCTCGGAGCTCAAACGCACGCGGAGAGCGGGATCCCAGCTCGAGGAGGTAGGCCGATAGCTGATCCCAAGATGCAGGCGTGTTGGAAGCGGATCCGCCTGCTCCTGGTTGTTTACCTGAAGATTGCGGCCCCAATTCGTGAGCAGGAGTCCGGCCTGGAGTGGGCTGGTCGCCGAAGGACGGTACTGAAGCCCGAAATCGAGGAATCCCGTGGTGGATGGGTTGGTCGGCGTGGAAAAGGCGCCGCTGCATGCCCCGGAGCATCCATCGGAGTACTGGTAGATGCGCCCCGTGATGCCGGCACTCACCTTCGGCCCAAATCTCGCCGCGAAGGTGACTCCGACGACGTCCGCCGTGAGATTCGCGACGCCCGTTTCCTGCCCCGTGCTGTCCGTGGCCGCGCAGTCCTTGCAGAAGCTGAAGCGGCGTGCGCTGATGGCAAATACCCCCACCACACCTGCGGGCAGCACCAGTGCAATTGCATCGCCCGATGGGACCGACACGGTTGCGAAGTGGTCAAATGAAAATTCGGGCTTCGTCAGGCGTGCCAGGCCGGCCGGGTTCCACCAGGCGCCGTCTCCCCCCTGCTCTGCCACGTTCGATGCACCCATGCCGACGGCTCGCGCCCCGATCGGCAGGAGCAGGTCGGACGCGCCGCTGTTCGACTGGGCGCCGCTCGCAGCGGCGAGGCTGATGACCGCCGCAAAGCCGGCGACCATCGCGGTGAGCGTGCGATAGCCCTTCATGCGTGGCGGGCGCATACCGGGCCGTTCAGAGCGGCGTCGCCTCGTCGATCAGCATGATCGGGATGTCGTCGCGCACCGGATAGCGCAGCCGGCAGGCTGGGCACACGAGCGACGATTCCGCCTCGATGTATTCGAGTGGGCCCTTGCACCTGGGACAGACGAGAATCGTGAGGAGTTGCGGAGAGAGCGTCATGCCTGGGAGTCGTCGTGAAGTCGATAGCCAAAACGGCGTATGGCGCTGTCGCTCTTTCGCCAGTTGGGGAGCACCTTCACCCACAGGTCGAGGTACACTGCTGCGCCAATGAATGCCTCGACCTTTACACGTGCAGCACGTCCGATGTCCTTGATGCGCTGCCCGTTGGCGCCAATGAGGATTCGCTTCTGGCTCTCGCGCTCGAGATAGAGCACTGTCCGAATGTATACCGGAGACTGTGTCTCGCGGAACTCCTCGACTTCGCAGGCCAGGCTGTAGGGCACTTCCTGGTCCAGCTGTTCGAGGGCCGTTTCCCTCACCAGCTCCGAGACGAAGAATCGTACGGATGCCGTGCTGATCTCCTCTTCCGGATAGAGAAAGGGGCTTTCCGGCAGTTGTTGTCCTATCGCTACGACGAGCTCATCGACGCCGTCACCCGTTAGCGCCGAGATGAACCTGGCGTCCAGTATGGCTTCAGCGAGCTCTTCACGCTCCACCGGTCGAATGGCATCCACCTTGTTGAGCACGGTCCATACCGGCGCACGGGGCGGCGATTCGAGCTCCGCGGCAACGACGATTGACGGAGGAGTGCGTTCCGTGGCATCTGCCAGATAGATGATCAGGTCGGCGTCCTTGAGCGCCCGTAGCGCTGTGCCACGCATGGCGCGTTGCAGCTCATAGCGCGGGTTGAGCAAGCCGGGGGTATCCAGAATGATCATCTGTACGTCGCCGGCTGTGTGGATGCCGACCACGCGGTCGCGTGTTGATTGCGGCTTGTCGCTGACGATCGCGAGTTTTTCGCCGATGATGCGGTTGAGGAGTGTGGATTTCCCCGCGTTCGGCTTTCCGACGACGGTGACGATTCCTGCTTTAGGCATGCGTGAAGGATAGCGGTGCGTGATGTCCGTTGGCGATGGCGATCTGGAGCAAACGAAACGCCCCACGCAGCGAGGCTGCGTGGGGCGTTTCTATGAGGTGCCGGCGACGGCCTACTCTCCCGCGTCTTCTCGGACGGAGTACCATCGGCGCTGTAGGGCTTAACGACCGTGTTCGGGATGGGAACGGGTGTGGCCCCTACGCTCTAGTCGCCAGCGTATATGACTAGAAAGTACATCATGTGCGGTGTGAGTGG
>JAQBPY010000146.1 GCA_028287285.1 Gemmatimonadota bacterium | reverse complement strand
GGTCTCCGTGTTGTGCGACAGATCGGATCGTCGCATGTGGCTCTGGTGACTTCGTCTCAACCGCGGGGGAATTAATCCACGCGAAGAGCGGAGGCCAGCCCAGTCATAACTTCTAGGCCGACATCGGAACATGCGAGAGGAAAATCATGAGCAACGTATTCGTCAACATTGGACTGAGCCTCGATGGCTACATCGCACCGGACGGAATGACCATGGATAAGCCTGAGTACAAGAACTGGGGCGCCAAGTGGGGGGCGCTGATGGCCTGGGCCCTCAATCAACAGTACATCCGCGAGAACCTCAAGCTCGGACCAGGGGGAGAGACAGGCCCGGTGAATGACCTGCTTCGCAGCACCACGGAGCGCATCGGTGCCAACATCATGGGCAAGCGAATGTTCGACCAAGGCGAGCGCGCCTGGCCAGAGGAGGCTCCGTTTCACACGGCGGTATACGTTCTTACCCATGAGAACCGCGAGCCCTGGGCGCGCCCCGGTGGGACGACCTTTTACTTCATCAATGACGGGCCGAAGCGTGCCCTGGAGCTGGCTCGGGAGTCCGCAGGCAGTCGTGATATTCGTATCGCGGGTGGAGCGGATGTGATCCAGCAGTATCTGAACCTGGGTGTCGTTGACGAGTTGGAAATCGCCTTGGCACCCGTGTTGTTCGGCGGCGGGCGGCGTCTCTTCGAGAACCTGCGCGAGCCCGGGCCACAGTTTCGTATTGACAAGGTTCTCGATGGTCCAGCCGCCACGCACTTGCGCTATGTGCGTCAGTAAGGCGGAGTCAGACGCCAAGCCGAGTTGCCCATTCTGCCGGATAGGTGAAGGCAGTCTTCCTGCAGTCGTCCTCTACGAGGACGCTGATGTCATGGCTTTCCTCGACGTCGGCCCGATTCGGCCCGGTCACACGCAGATCATTCCCCGCGCCCACTTCGCTACCTTCGAACTCCTTCCCGTCCCACTTCTCGCAAAGATTACCGTACTCGGCCAGCAACTCGCCGCACAGATGAAACGCATTTATCAGGTTGACCGGGTCGCGTTCCTGTTCACAGGCGGTGATGTCCCACATGTCCATGCGCACGTAGTCCCGATGGTGGAAAAGACCGACATTACGTCGGCGCGCTACATTCTCTCGCCAGAGACCGTCTCGTGGGGTTCAGATCATCTACTGGCCGGCAATGCCACCCTTCTCGCGACTCGCGAGCTGCTTGCCTTCACACCAACTCGGCTTCCCTGAGCCGGCCTGAGTGGACTGTTTCGCCGCGACCGCGACCGCGACCGCGTAGGATTGCCACGCGAAACGCTCGGCCCCAACATCGTCCAAATTACACCAAGTATTCCACGACGCGTCGCACCAATCGCGTGCTAAGAGCTTCCTAAGGCGACTTATCCTTCGGACGTTCGGCGATCAATCGGAAGGTGGTCTCCAGCGCGGCGTCTCGACCGGCGAAATAATCCGCCGCCGTGAGAAATACGGGGACGCCGGGGCTGATCTCCCGCCGCTGGTCCCAAGGGTCGCTTCGGTTGTAGCGCATGGCCGACACCCGTCCGCGCAACTTGCTGAACGGAAGAATCACGGTCGGCGCCGTGCCGTGGATGTTGCAACAATCGCCTGGCGGCTCGCCGACGAAGATCGGCTTCGTGAGCAGCTCCATGTCCGTGGCGAACAGGCCGGCGGCCGAGTAGGTGGTACGCGACGTGAGCAGGTAGATCTGGTGGCCTGGAGCCATGCTGAACTCGGTCAGCGCGCGAAGCAGCGGCGTGTAGAGCTGCGCCAGGCCGCCGTCGTTGTGCCGCACGTCCACGATCACATTGCGCGCGCGGGAGTCCACGAGCATCGCGCGGACCCGCGCGCCGAAAGCCGGCAATGCCTCGCCCTTGTCGCTCTGCATTTGATTGAGCTGCACATAGAGCGCGTCGTGGTCGGGCAGCGGCTCCGCCCAATAGTTGCTCTCGAGACGAGTCAGGTAGAGCGGTGTCGGGACACTCGGCGGCGGCGGCAGCTTCTCGCGACCCGTGATCGGCTCGACGGAAAGTGAGCGCTCCTCATGGCGCCCGTCACGCATCTGGAGCCCGACGCTGACGGTCGTATCGGAGTACATGATGCCGAGTCCACGCAGTACCTGGACTTCGGCGAGCATCAGGGCGCCGCCCTGCAGGTATTCCATGTCGCCATCGACGCTTTGCAGCTCGTTGACGCGAGCCAAGGCCCGCTCCGCCTGCGTCTTTTCAATCGAGACGAGCCGCGCGCCGATCAGGTCCCGGTGCTTTTCGCTGGCATCGACGACAAAGATGCCGTCGGGAAATGCGTACAACTGCAACGGCAGCTTGGTGAGACGCAGACGGGAGCCCGGCGCGACCGACCACATGCCCGTGTGTCCCTGATGCAGCGTCGCGAGCATTCGATTGATCTCGACGAGGATCTGTTCGTCCATCAGCTTCGGCACCGATCGTTTGAGTGCATCGCGCCGGCGAACGAACTCCGTGGGCAGGGGCGCGGCCCGATAGTCGGGGGCGACCCGCGCGACCTCGCCGGACAGGTAGTCGATGTCATACTGCCACCCGGCGATGCGACTCAGCTTGGAGACATCGACATGCCCCGTGAGGCGCTGGAATTCCGGGCTTGGACGGAGCGCGGCGAACGCTGAATCGTCATAGAAGTTGGTGCGGTAGGTATCGTGTTGATCGACGATGGTGAACCGGATCATCCGCAGCGCCGCCGCCGTGTCGCCCGCGGCGACCCAGTTCCGCGCGGCATTGATGCCGGCAAAATGCGGCGCTGACCATCCGAGCAGCGCGCCTGCCTGCTCGTATGCGGCGGCCGAGGCCCGATAGTGCTTCAGGTTGTGCGCGGCGAACGCGAAGTACACCCAATTCACGCCATCGCGGGGGTAGGTCTCGGTCAGCTTCTTCGCGACCGGCTCGGCGAGTGAATCCTTTCGCTGATTGAGCCAATCGGCGACCTGACGACGCGTGTGGAAGTAGGAGATGGGATCGGACGGCCCTGCGGCAAGGGAGAGGGGATCGTTTCTCGCGGGGTCATAGGATTGTCCGGGCGCTGGGCGCGCCGCCAGGAGGAGCGCGAACGCGACGGTGAGCGTCAGGGCGTTGATCGAGCGGCGCATGGGCGGGGGGGGTGGGCAGGGTTCACGCTTGGTGACGCCCGCCCGAACACAGGAGCAGAAGCGGAGTGTCTGTTTCTCAGATACGCACGGGACAGAAAAGGTTTGAGCCCGGATCGCAACCGGATTTTGGCCGAATTTTCCGTCACGCCTATCCAACAGTCCCCAATTGAAGCCACTACCGAAAAGACCACCGCCGCAGCCAGGCCCGCACGCACTCTTGCCATTGGCGGGGAACGGCTACACACTGGGCGGCATGACGCCACTGTCGGAGACCATGGATCCGCCAGTCGAGACGCCAGCCAGTACGATGCACGCGCTCACCGTGCTCGAGACCAAACTCTACAAACCAAAATGGCGGGCCGGCCACGTGTCGCGGGCGCGGCTCATCGAGCGCATGCACCAGGGCGCCCAGGGTCAGCTCACGCTCGTGTCGGCGCCCCGCGGGCTTTGGCAAGACGACGCTGCTGGCGGAATGGCTCGCCCAGCGTCCGGAGGATGATCCCACGGTGGGATGGGTCTCGCTGGATCGCAGCGAGAACGACCCCGCACTGTTCTGGGCCTACGTCATCCGCGCACTCCAGAAGGTCCACCCCGGACTTGGCGAGCACGCGTTCTCGATGCTGCAGACGTCGCCGCAGTCCGCGGCCGAACCAGCGCTGACGTCGCTGATCAATGAGGTCAATGCCATTGACCGCGACGTCATCCTCATCCTGGACGACTTCCACGTCATCGACGCGGCGGTGGTCCACATGGGACTGGCCTTTCTGCTCGATCACCTGCCGGCGCGCATGCACGTCATCATCGCCAGCCGCGCCGAGCCGCTCCTGCCGCTGGCGCGCATGCGGGCGCGCGGGCACGTAACGGAGCTGCCGGCGGCAGACATGCGTTTCACGCCGGACGAAGTGTCGGCATTCCTCAATCAGGTGATGGCGCTCGACCTGTCGGCAACGGATGTGTCGACACTGGAGACGCGTACCGAAGGGTGGATCGCCGGCCTCAAGCTCGCGGCGCTGTCGCTCAAGAACCATGGGGACGTCCAGACGTTCATCCGGGCGTTCTCGGGCGACAACCGGTACATCGCGGATTATCTGATCCAGGAGGTGCTGCTCGCCCAGCCCCAGCCCGTCAGGCGCTTCCTCCTGGGCACGGCCATCCTGGACCGGTTGAGCGGTCCGCTCTGCGATGCGGTGACCGGCGAGCCGGGCTCGCAGGCATGAGCGAAGCGAATGTCATCCCGCATGAGCGAAGCGAATGTCGGGACATACTGTCCCTGAGCATTGGCCAGCCATGTCGTAGTGAAAGTATCTCCCGACATTCGCTTCGCTCATGCGGGATGACAACTATCGCTTCGCTGATGCGGGATGACAAACTGTCGCTTCGCTCGTGCGGGATGACAACGGCGGGAGGGCATAACCGCGGCGCCTACACCCGCTGAATACACCCTGCCCTACACCTTTCGGCCGATTCGGCCCTCGCCCAGTTCCGGCACTTTCCCTTGCAGGCACACCGCCCGGTTACGGATCCACTCGGGATCCGGCACCGAAGCACTGCCAGGAACTGGAGACCACCATGTCGATTCGTCCACTGCTCACCATCGCGGCCCTCGGCTGCATTGTCTCGATCACGAGCGACCTGTCCGCACAAACCACCTCGGGAACGTCCGGATGGGAATTCCTGATGACCAGCGGGGCCGTGGTTCCCACCGGCCACCAGCGGGACGCCATCAAGACCGGCAAGCTGAGCGCCGCGCAGGTCACCTATGTCGTCCAGCCCGCGCTCGCCGTGACGGCGACCATGGGATGGGCACGCACTAACGACATCGCATCGGCCGGCGACCCGACGCTCGACGTCTTTACCTATGACGTGAGCGCCGAGCTCCGCGGGACTCGCTGGAATGACGGCGGCGACGTGACGTTTCGCCCGTTCGCCGGCGGCGGCGCGGGTGCCCGGAGCTACAACTACCGTAATCTGGACGTGGACGCCACGCACAACGCGGCGGCATACGGCAGCCTGGGTGGGGACCTCGGCATCCGTCGCGTGCAGCTGCGCATCGAGGCCCGCGACTACGTGACCGGCTTCAAGCCACTCGCCGGTGTTGGCGCCCCGGACACGCGCAACGACGTGGTGATGATGGTGGGCGTCCGGATCGCGACGCGCTGACCATGGGCGCGGCGAATTCCGCCCGGCGCGCGGCCTGGCGAGTCGAGCCGCGCGGTGCTGATGGGCGCCGGTTGGGTCATCAACCTGGCCGTCGCGGAATGGGCCATGGCCGCCGAGGGGCGAATCAGGGAAGCGTTACCCGTTCCTGCCAGCTAATGATTCTCCAAAGGCCGCTGTTTCTAAAACCGTTCTTAATATGAGAAATGTTCAGAATGCCATATACCGCTAATGCGTGACGTCATATCACGGAAGTCATTTTATCAGGGAATATGAGACATCTCTAATATTCTAAGAAATGATCGCATACGATGTGCTCTGGCGCTCTTAACAGGATGTCGCTATGCTGTGGCGCGCGCATGCCGCCATGCAACGCCACGTTACCGCTTCTCCCAGGAGTCGTATGCTCGTCTCTGCTCCGCTCGCGTCGTCCCGACTGGCACCGCATGGCATCGGTCGGCACCCCGCCGCACACCTCGGCGCAGTCGGCACCGTGGTGCACCTGCTCCCGCCCTTCATGCAGCCGCAGCAGCAATCCAACTGGTGCTGGTCGGCAGACGGCACGTCCGTGGGACTCTTCTTCCAGACCGGCGCCTGGACCCAATGCGGCACGGCCTGCGGATGTCTCGGCCGCACCGACTGCTGCAACAGTCCCTGCCCCGGTCCCTGCAACGTGTACGGCTATCTGGACCAGTCCCTCCGGTTCACGCAGTCGTTCAACAGCATGATGGGAGGCACGGCCACGGCAGCGCAGATCCAGACCCAGATCAACATGGGATACCCGGTATGCGTACGCGTGGCGTGGAACGGCGGCGGGGCCCACTTTCTCGCCATTACCGGCTACTCGTATCCTGACTCCAACCCTTCGGCGTTCACGATCTATCTGCAGGACTCCATCTACGGGGGCTCCTCCGTGCTGCTGACGGACTTCCCGTCCAGCTACCACGGTGGGGCCACCTGGACCCACACGTACTACACCGAGCCGCAGCCGGCACCGGGGGTGACCGCATCATGAGCATCCACCATTCTTCCTCGCTGCCACCCGATGGCCGCGCGGTCGTGGCGCGGCATCTCACCGCGCTCCTGTCGTCGCCCACGCCGTCAGCCATCAAGAGCCCGTCGAAATCGACGCTGGAAGTGACCGACGGATATCCCGTCTTCATCGTGGACCTGGACGATCTGGAGCGGGGCGAGTGGCTCTCCCGTGCCAAACGGAGCGCATTCCGATACCTCGTGCTCGACGGCGCGAGTCCCATTGCCGAAGCGGAGCTCATTGCCGATGAGCGCTCGGAGCCGCGGGTCGTCATGCTGCACTCCGGCACCCATGCGAAGGCAACGGCCGAGAGTATCGAAGCCGCCGAACGGCTCGCCGGAGTAAAGACGTCCGACTACGAGGTCGCCGTCATCGAAGCACCGGGCGTGCAGTTCTCTGCGCTGTGGCTGCATCGGAGCGACTCCGACGTCATCGTGCCCACAACCATGGACATGTCCTCGCTCGTCCACGGCCAGGCGTACGGCGCGGCCGAGGTGGCTCGGCTCCTTGCGGCTCGTGCGCGTGAGGTGAGGGAGATGCAGGCGGCGTATCCAGGACCCTCGGGCGCCTGACACCGGATCGGTACACACCAACATTCAGGAGACCACCGTGGCGACGAAAGCAATCTCGCTCCAGAACATCCCGCAGGGCTGGTACATGGCGTGGACCATGAATTCGCAGGCGGCGAACAACATCTGCGTCACGCTGAGCGATTCCGCGACGACATATGTGAGCAATGTCTGCAAGGCGTCCACGAACTTCATGCCGCCCCTGTCCACGGGCTTCCAGCAGGTGGCGGGCACGAATATGCAGCTGCAGATCTCGATCGCCACTACCGACACGATCCAGACAGTACTGCAGCCGTACAGCGTGCCCACGCCCACAGGGTTGATCGTGGGGCAAGGTTATACGGTGCTGCTCGAGGATTCCACGGACAATGACTTCAACGACCTGTTCGTGTCGATCATTGCGTGGAAGTCGCAGGGGTGAGCGCGCCGAGGAGGGGACCGGTGGGGTTCGCCCCCCGAGGCGCTATTTTGGCGTGACGCGAAACAGCCCACCCGGATTGGCGTCCTCGATCATCCACACGGCGCCGTCCGGACCCACGGCCACGTCGCGAATACGATGGCCGACCGTCCATCGCTCGGCCGGTGCAGCGCCGCCCTTTCCGTCGAAGGTGATGCGATTGAGAGTGAGTGTTGCCATCCCGCCCATCAGGGCCGAGCCCTTCCACTGGGGGAACATCGCGCCGTTGTAGAACGTGAGGCTGCCCGGCGCGATGATGGGTGTCCAGTAGATGACGGGCTTGGCCAGATCCGGCCGAGTGTCGGGGCTCGGGATGGGCACGCCGTCGTAGTTGGTGGCGTACGACGCGAGCGGCCAGCCGTAGTTCTTGCCGGGCTCGATCAGATTCAGCTCATCGCCGCCCCTGGGGCCATGCTCGGCCTCCCACAGCCGGCCGTCGGGCGCGAATGCCAAGCCGTAGGGCGTGCGGTGACCGGAACTCCAGGTTTCTGACGGAGTCAGGTTGGGCCCGGGAAACGTGTAGGTGGAAACGGCTTCGGCGGTCTTGGCCACTTCTGTGTTCTTTGGCGGATTGATCACGGAAAGCGTGGCCGAGCCGGTCTTGCCGGCCTGCGGGTTGCCGGGTGCCGGTTTGCCGTCGAGGGTCAGCCGCAGGATCTTGCCGAGCGGCGAGTTTGGATCCTGCGCCGGCGTCATGCGCTGCCGGTCGCCGACCGTCAGGAACAGATACTTCTTGTCAGGTGAGAAGGCGACGGCAGCGCCGAACTGTCCGCCCTTGCCGCGTTCGCCGTCGCGCCAGATGACCTGGAGCCCGTCCAGACTTGCCGAGCTCTCGCCGATGGTCAATTTGGCTCGGGCGAGGGCCAGACTCGACCCGCCGTCACCAGGCTCCGAGTAGGTCAGGTAGACATTGTGGTCGGTGGCGTAGTTGGGCGATGTGTAAACGCCCAGCATGCCGCCCTGCCCCTGGTGCAGCACGGCCGGAACGTTCGTCACCGGCGTTTTCGCACCTTGCTGGGTGACCAGCCAGAGCGGGCCTGTCTTTTCCGTGATGAGCATGCGTCCATCGGGGAGGACCGCGATGCGCCATGGCAGGTTGAACGTCGTGACCTGGGTCATCGTGAACGGCAGGCTTGGCTCGGGCTTTTGTGCGCCCGCATTGACCTGCGCTTCTGCCGCGGTGGATAGGAACGTCAGGCACAGTGCGGCGCTCGCGAACACCTTCATCGAATTCTCCCTCGGGTTTGCACGATTCTGAAGAGTAAGCCGTCAGTGCGCCCTTACGCCAGCGTCGCCGGGCTCACCGCGCTGGCCCGCCTGCCACACCGCGATCAGTTTCCATGGAGGACTGGCCTTTGGGTGGAGATCTCGGAGAATGATGGGTAAGAAGCGCGCGACACCGGGGCTGGCCGGCAAGGGCGGGCGATCCGCCGAAACGCCGGCGCTCCTCTCCGGCGGCAACCCTCGAATTGCGAAGGCGGAGGGTGACGCGCCTGTGCAGGCCTACATTGCCGCCATGCCGGGCTGGAAGCGCGACATTGGGCGCCGCCTCGACGCGCTCGTCGTGCATACGGTTCCAGGCGTGCACAAGGCTGTGAAATGGAACTCACCCTTGTATGGCGTCAAGGGGCAGGGCTGGTTTTTGGGCTTCCATACTTTCACGAACTATGTCAAGGTGACCTTCTTCCAGGGTACGTCGCTGCGTCCCGTTCCTGCCGGGGGCAAGGCGAGGGACGCGCGCTGGATCGACGTCCATGAGGATGATCTCGATGAAGCGCAGATGGCCGCGTGGATACAGCAGGCGGCTGCGTTGCCGGGGTGGGGTACGTCGTAGCGCGGCGCGGTAACGCCACGCACCTAGTGGCCAATGAGGTTTACTGGCCGTGGAATGGGTGCACCATGGAGAGCAATGTGGCTGAACGCGCGCACGTCCTAACTTAGTCCGGCGTATGGCAACGTCACAATCCTGTTGCATTTCATCCAAGCCCACAATCGTGCGCCAACAGTGACATTGCACCCTGCACGCCTGTAAACGATCGTCACAGTTGCAGGCCATACGGTATGCATGCGCGGGATAGCGCTAGCTCAGGTGAGAGTATCCGGAAAGACAGAAGGGCAAGCGCCAGTAAAACGGAGCGAAGCACGGCCGATAGAACTACTATGCTTGCATAAGACGACACCGCCCTTAAGTTAGCGCGGACATTCTCGCATCCTGACCTAGGAATCGTGAAAGGAACGCCGACGGACTTTTGGGGAAAGCTCACGCGTGATCGTACGGGTACCGACGTGACCGATTGGCATCCGCTAATCGATCACTGCGCGGATGTGGGCGCATGTGCGGCCGCGCTGCTTGAACTGTCAACCTGGCGTCAACGACTCGCACGCCTCTGCGGTGTAAACGATCTGGATGCTGGAACGCGAGCCCGTCTCAGCGTGCTCGCGACACTGCACGATATTGGCAAGTTCAATCTCGGATTTCAGGCAAAGGGCCGGCCTGAATTAGGCTCGCCGGCCGGCCATGTCAGAGAAGCTCTGGGGGCAATCAATAAAAGTTGTCTTGCCGCCGTCGATCCGTTGGGTGATTGGGGAGAGGGGACGACTGGCCTACTGGTCGCAGCCATCTGTCATCACGGTCGACCGTACGCATTCAGTGGACCGCAGCCATTCCAACAGACGTGGTGGGCGCGGCGCGGCGCTCTTGATCCAGCTGATGGAGTTAAAAGGCTTGTTGCATCGTGTTACAGCTGGTTTCCTGCTGCCTTTGATCACACGGTGGCTCCTTTCGATGAGCATGCTGGATTTGAGCATGCCTTTGCCGGGCTTGTGATGCTGGCGGATTGGATCGGGTCCGACTCACGTTTTTTCCCATTTTCCGAACGACATGATCCAGACCGAATGCTGATTGCGCGCCAGCAGGCAGAAAGGTTTGTGGTGGAAGGCTGGCTGAATATCGACGACGCACGTCGTACCGATAATGCAGCGCTGAATGCTTTCCAGAGAGTGTCGTCACATGCTGCGCCAAAGCCGGCCCAGGCTGCGATGGCAATGCTGCCACGAGACGAAGAATCGTCGATCACGATTCTCGAATCGGAAACGGGCAGCGGCAAGACAGAAGCAGCACTGGCGCGATTCGTCACCCTCTTCAGCGCTGGCAAGGTCGACGGATTGTACTTCGCGCTGCCGACGCGAACAGCGGCCACGCAAATGCATAAACGCGTGTTCGATGCGACAGCGATGGCGTTTACTGAACCACCACCTGTGATCCTTGCCGTTCCCGGATATCTGCGCGTCGATGACACCGAAGGACGCAGGCACGAACTGGCGCGCTTCGACGTGCTCTGGCCGGATGCGGAACGATTCCGATATCGGGGCTGGGCCGCCGAAGGTCCAAAGCGCTATCTGGCGGGATGCATCGTCGTCGGCACAGTCGACCAAGTTCTTTTGTCCTCCCTGCGCGTGGGACATGCGCATATGCGGGCAACCTCATTGATGCGCATGTTGCTCGTCGTTGACGAGGTGCATGCGTCCGACGCGTACATGACCCGCATCCTCGAGGATGTTCTGGCCAGACATCGCCGCGCAGGTGGCCATGCATTGCTATTGTCGGCGACCCTTGGTG
>JAQBPY010000143.1 GCA_028287285.1 Gemmatimonadota bacterium | reverse complement strand
GCGGGACGTGCACCGGTGAGGCTGCACGTCCCGCGCTACTCCCCAACATGTGTTTCCAGTCTAGTCGTCGCCGCCGCGGCCGCACGACATGATGTAGCCCGAGAAGTGGCGAATGCTCGACGTGAATGTCCAGGTCGAATAGTTCACGGAGCCCCCGGTCAACTCACTGACCAGGGCGGTTACCGTACCAAGCAGGCTCGGGTCGCTGTAGTAGCCCAGCTGCAAAAGCAACGCGCTGACCAGGTTGGTGTTCGTGACCGCAAGATTCTGCTTGAAGACCAGCGGCTTGGCGAATGTGACACCGTGCGGGGCAAAGTCGTACGCCACCAGTGAGCCGGCGCGTGCCGTCATGGTAAAGACGACATTGCTGGAAACTGCACCGGCGGGCACGGTGACGGTAACGCCCGCTGCTGGAATGGAAAGCGTGCCGCCCGAGGCGCCGATGGTCTGTGTGACGGTAATGGGTGCGGCGAGCGGCGTGTTGCGCTTCACCCCGGCCACGAGACGAAGCGTTCCGTTCAAAAGACCGCCAAGGCCGAGCAGGTCTGCGGATGGAGCGCCAGCGGCGGGTGCAGCGGCGCTCGACATCGGCGGGCTCGTCGGCTCCGCGGAACACGCTGCGAGTAGTGCGAGGCTGACAGCGGTTCCGATGCGGCGAAAAGTCGTGTGCATGGTGAATGTGTTGTTTGGGAATCAACGGCGAAGTGCCCAGTGTTCTGGCGGCCTCATAGGCATGGGCAATGCCACGTTTTGATTCCCGCGCCGTGCCGTCAGACTGTCCGATCAGCGCCCGCTTCTCGCGCAAAGCGGTCAAAGTGTCCCTGGCAATATGGTAAGGAAGTCCGGTATCTGCTCGGTGAATGGCGTGGTATATTTTCGCATTTTGCACGATGCTTTCGCATATTGCAAGCATACTGCTGGACGTCGAAAAGGGCGACGATCCCACCGCCGCCCTCCTCATGTGCAAATGTCACAATACTTTACGACACTACGGCTTGCCCTTCAGCGTGGTGTCCTTGAGGCTCTTCCCAGCCTCCGTCGCCCCGCCATGCAGCTTGCTCTTGTCTCTCTTCACCTCGGCCTTGGTATCACTCGCCGCCTTCTTCGAGGTATTGCTGATGTTATGTGCGACAGCATTCAGACCACCCGGCTTGGACGCCTTGGACCCCTTGATGCCGGTGACCTTCTTGAGCTCGGTCTTGGTCCCGTTGCCGGCATCTGTCAGCGCGTTGTGCGTCTTGCTCGCGTCGCGATGGATCTCGGCCTTCGTGTCGCGGCCCGCCTTCTTGACGGTCTTGCTCACATTGTGAGCCACCGCATTGAGGCCACCCGGCTTGTGCGATGAGGTGTCCTGGGCCCGTGCGGCGGGCGCAGCCGCCAGAAGCGCGGCTACGGCAGTTATCGTGAGAATCTGGGTTTTCATTCTGAACGGTCTCCTGCAAAGGTGATGACACGATTGAATGCAAAAGACGGACTTGTCCTCACGGTTCCGGTCGTCACCGGACACCAGGACTTCACTGGAGATACCATGACGCTCATATCGCTTGCCCTGCAGCGCGCCGATCTCGTGCGGACGCAGAACTTCATTGCCGGCCAATGGCGGGACGCCGGCCTTTCCGCATCCTACAACGTCAGCGACCCGGCCACGGGCGAACAGTTCGCGCGCGTCCCCGACAGCACGGCTGCAGATGCGCACGACGCCACCGACGCCGCGCAGAACGCCTTCGAGCCGTGGCGCTTCACGCCCGCACGTGAGCGGGCCGCGATCCTCAAGCGCTGGCATGCGCTCATCGTCGAGCACAGCGAAGACCTGGCCCGATTGATGTCGCGCGAACAGGGCAAGCCGATGCCCGAATCGCGCGCGGAGGTCCTGTACGGCGCGGCGTATGTGGAATGGTTCGCCGAAGAGGCGGTTCGCACCTACGGCGACATCATTCCCGAGCAGGTGCGCGGCAGAAAGATGATGGTGGTGCTGGAGCCTGTGGGTGTCGTGGCCGTGATCACGCCGTGGAATTTTCCGCTGGCGATGATTGCACGGAAACTTGCGCCCGCGCTGGCTGCCGGCTGCACCGTAGTGGCCAAGCCCGCCGAGGACACCCCGCTTACCGCACTCGCGCTCGTAAGGCTGGCGGAGAATGCCGGCGTGCCGGCGGGAGTGCTCAATATCGTCACGTCGTCACGCGCCGCTGCGCCTGCGCTGGTCAACGATTGGATCATCGACCCGCGCGTGCGCAAGGTGTCCTTTACCGGTTCCACGGAGGTGGGCAAACTGCTCGCGCGCGGCTCCGCGGACACACTCAAGAAGCTTTCGCTGGAGCTCGGGGGCAATGCGCCGTTCGTCGTCTTCGACGACGCGGACGTCGACGCCGCCGTGGAGGGACTCGTCATCTCCAAGTTCCGCAACAGCGGGCAGACGTGCGTGTGCCCCAATCGCGTCTACGTGCAGGACGCCATTCACGACGTGTTCTCCGAAAAACTCGCGGCGCGCATGAAGACGATGCGCGTCGGGCCGGCCACGCGGGACGAGTCGCAGATCGGTCCGCTCATCAACGAGCGCGCCGTGGAGAAAGTGGAGCGTCACGTGAAGGACGCCGTGTCGAAAGGCGCAGCACTCCTGTTAGGAGGCACGCGTGTGCGAAATGACGTGGCGAACGGTCCGTTCTATTTTGCGCCCACGTTGCTGGCCAATGCCACGGCCGACATGATGCTGTTCGGCGAGGAGACGTTTGGTCCCGTCGTCCCACTGTTCCGATTTGCCACCGAGGCCGAGGGTGTGCGGGCGGCCAATGATACGCAGTTCGGGCTGGCGAGCTATTTCTATGCACGCGACGTGGGGCGCATCTCACGTGTGGCCGAGCTGCTGCAGGCGGGCATCGTTGGCATCAACGTTGGTGCGGTGTCAACGGAAGTGGCGCCGTTTGGTGGGGTAAAGGAATCGGGCTATGGGCGCGAGGGCTCGCGCCGCGGCATCGAGGAGTACATGCAGACCAAGTACGTGTGCCTCGGGTCGTCCTGAATGCCCCGGAGCACCGGCTACCCTGTCGCACGACACGGTGCTGCCGCGCCGTTACTCCAGGCTGAGCCGGTAACCGCGCGTCCGCACCGTCAGGATGTGGACGGGCCGGCTTGGCTCTGCCTCCAACTTTCGCCGGAGCTCGAGGATGTGGGTCTCCACGGTGCGGCTCACTACCATCGGGTCGTAACCCCAGACGTCGCGGAGCAGCGTGGACCGGCTCACCACCTCGCCACGGCGCGCGAGCAGCGCGACCAGCAGATCGTACTCCTTTGGGCGCAGCGGCACGGGCTGCCCGTTACGCCGAACGGCGCAAGCGCGCGTGTCCACGTCGATGTTCCCGAACCTGAGCCGTGGCGGCAGCTCCGGCACGGCCCGTGGACCTGGCACCCACGAGGGGGCGAGCGGCGCTCCCGGATCCGGTCGCGTGCCCGTTGCACGCCGCAAGAGCGCTGCAACGCGCGCGAGGACTTCCCGGACGCGGAAGGGCTTCGCCACGTAATCGTCGGCGCCGAGCCCGAACCCCTGGACGGCATGTGACTCGGAGTCGCGTGCCGTGAGCACCAACACCGGCATCTGATCACCCCGCGCCCGCCACGTCCGCAACACCTCGAAGCCGTCGAGATCGGGCAACATGAGGTCCAGGATGACGAGCGCCGGTGGCGTCCGGCGCACCGCCTCCAGCGCTGCTCCACCGGTTCCGGCGAGCATGACGTGGTACCCCGCGTGCCGGAGGTGCTGCGCGAGTCCGAGCGCGATCGTCCGGTCGTCCTCCACGATCAGCACCAGAGCTGATGAACCGTCCGTCACGGCGCAATCTCCGCCTCGCCGCTCGCCGTGCCATGCGTCAGGCCGCGCGCGAGTGGCAGCTCCACCACAAAGCGCGCGCCACCGCCCGGGGCACTCTCGATGTTCACCGTGCCCCCGGCGGACCGAGTGAGGTCGCGCACGACCGTGAGCCCGATGCCGCTCCCGGTCTGCGCGGCGTCCCGTGCAAGCCGCGTGAATGGCTCCCACACACGTTCGCGATCCGCCGCGGGGACGCCCGGCCCTTCGTCGTCGACAGTCAGCCGGGCTCGGTCGTCGCATCGCGTCAGAGACACGACCACCGTCTGCGGGCGCGCGCCGTACTTCACGGCGTTGTCCAACAGGTTCAGCAGGATCCGGGTGAGGAGCTCCCGGTTCGCATTCACGACCACGTCGGCCGCGAGGTCCACGGCGATGCACACGTCGGCCTCGGACGCCACGGGCAGGAACCGCTCGACGACATCCTCCACGAGCGGCGCGAGCTGCAGGGGCTCCAGCCGCTGGGTGGGGTCCGGGCGGTCGCCCCGTGCAACGTGCAGCACGTTGTCGACCAGATGGCCAAGCCGCTCCGCGCCGTGGACGATGGCGCCCAACGCGGTTCGCGCTTCCGGTGGATCGAAGGCGCCTGGCGCGAGGAGCGGAAGCGTGTCAGCCGCCACGAGGATCTGTGCGAGCGGCGTGCGAAACTCGTGGGAGACGGCGGCCAGAAACCCCAGACGGGCGGCGGTGAGCGCCGATTCGCGCCGCGCGACCCACACATGCGCGAGCATGAAGGCAAGAAGGGTGAGGAGCACGGCCGAGAGGGCGGGAATCGCCACGGCACCCGCGCCGTCGGACGACGAAGACGAGAGGAGGGCAGCAACGTCTGTATTGGGTGTCAGCGTTACGCGCACACCGCCAAACGCCGCGTTGGCAAACGTCAGCGCCACCTTGGTGCGTCCGGCGACGTCTGCTGCATCCCTGAAGATCACCACACCATCGGTCGTGGCGATCGTGAGCGCGACGAGCGTGTGGTTCGGCAGCACCCGGCGCAGGCTTTGGGGGAACAGGGGCGTGCGTGCGACCATGTCGGGAATTGCGATCGCCAGAAGCGGACGGAGCTCGCCGACGTACCCATAGAGCACGCGCGACCCGTCGGCCGCGTACACGGCTCTGACGGCGACCCCGAGGCCAGGGCCGCGGAGACCCGGGTAGAGCACCTCGCTCATCAGCCGTCGGCCCGTGAGGAACGTAGGGGCTGCGCCGTAACGCCGCGGCAGCCGGCGCAGCGTGTCGGCGAGCCAGCGCCTTACACTCGGCAGCGTGTTGGACTCGGCTACCTCGAGTGCGCCGACACGCTCGTCGTAGCGGAAGCGGAGCAGCTCCGCCACGACCGGAACGATCGCGCCCTCGTCAGCGCGGTCCGAGGCGGCCACCCAGTGCGCGAGCGACGGCAGACCGTCCTCCTCCGCGCGTTGCACGCCTGCGTTCCGTACGGGCGCACCTGCCGCCGCGAACATCCGCGCTCGGCTCGGTACCATGAGACGGGCCTGCAGCGTGCGCGTGAGCTCCCACTCGCCGTGATCGAGTACAGTGGCGACGAAGTAGCTCGCGTAGTCGGCCAGCGCCGCCTGCGCACGGCGCTCGCGGCCGCGGGGCACCAGCCACGCCGCCAGCGCGAGGGCCAGCGCGGTGAACGCCGTTGCAACGGCAAGGGCGATGAGATGCCGCGGTGGATACGGCACCACCGCTCGCTGTTCTCGCGTCATCGTGGCGGATTCACGTGCGAGGCCGGCGTCGGGAGGCGCGCCCCACGAGGTCCACGCTGCTTCGGCATGCGGCGCAAGATATCCCCCTTTCCAGGCTCGGCGCGGGGCGGAAGGTCAGAGTTGGATCAGACGTGCACACCTTGGGTTCCGGACGGCAGGATCAGGAACAATCTTGACGCCGCTCGCGTCACATTTCCCGTTCCTGGAGTGCCATGTCTGATGAGCTCCTGTCCCGCGGCACCTGTCGCACTGGTCGTCGGCACGATGCTGCGTGGACGTTGCCGAGTGTTCATCGAGTGCATCCCGGCGCTCGCCTGTTTCGGTTGGGACTGGGCGCCAGCCTCGCCCTCGCTGTTGCGGCGTGTGCGCCCTCCCATGCCGGCATTGCTCCTGGCGTCCCCCCTGTCGTCGCAACAGGCGACTCGGCCACCGATCGTCCACCCGCCGAGCGGTCGCGAGTCGCCGGCCAGATCGACGCGTACCTGGACTCACTCTCCCGCACTGGTAAGTTCGCCGGAACGGTTCTGGTCGCGGAGCGCGGCCACACCATGCTGGAACGGTCCTATGGCGAAGCGAGCGTGGAGCTGCACGTCCTGCTGACGAACGGTCTCCGTTACCGGCTGCACTCGATTACCAAGCAGTTTACGGCCACGGCCGTGCTGGCACTGTCGGCGCGCGGCCGCTTGGACCTCGACGCTCCCGTACGGCGCTACCTGCCCGAGCTGCCCGCGGCATGGGGTGCCGCAACCGTAGCGCAGCTGCTGACGCACACGTCCGGGATTCCCGATGCCGAGAGCACATGGGCCGATAGCTTCATGCAGCATGATGTGCACACGCAGCTCGAGAACCTCGCGCTCGTGGCGCCGAGGCTGGCAATGGACTCTCTGGCGTCGCCGCCCGGCACCGCATGGCGCTACAACAACTTCGGCTACGACCTCCTTGCCTGCGTCATCGAGCGCGTGGCCGGACAGCCCTTCGAGGCGTTCGTACGTACGGCGGTGTTCGAGCCGGCGGGTATGGTGGGCGCCGGCTTCGACCAGCGGAGCGAGACCAATCCCAATCACGGTAGGTACGTCGCGCCGGCGGTGGTGGAGGGGCTCGCCCCCGGCTACAATGGCGACGCGGCCCATCTCATGGGCGCGGCGCCGCAGATGTACGCTTCGGCGGGCGCTGGCGGTATGTACGCCACGGCCGAGGACCTTCTGCGCTACGATGCAGCGCTGACGGCAGGGAGCATCCTCCCGCCAGCGGTGGCGCAACAGGCGGTGGCTCGCGCGCACGTACTGCGGCCTACAGGAGCGTACGGCTACGGCTGGATCATTACCCGCTCACTCGCCGGTGACTACTTCCTGCACCACAGCGGCGGCAACAACGGCTACGGAACGGAATACGCCCGTTTCCCACGAGAGGGGGCCACGGTGATCGTCCTGAGCAACCGCGGCTACAGCGAACCCGAGGAGGTCCGGCATGTGATCACCCGCCTCCTCTTTGGGGGGCGCTACCCGTGACGCTGAGTACGACCGGTACTATCCGGGACCTCGGCTTTCGTGCATGGAAACTGGGAGGCGGTCCACCTCACCCAGGGTGGAGTGCCTCGTCCGACATCGTCCGCCAAAAACGTGCGGCCCCGAGGTAATCGAGGCCGGACGGGGTGCTACTGCAAATCGCTGTGAGGTGGTGCGAGGGAGAACCCTCTCTCCTCGTGGACCGCTTCGACACCGGGGATGGCTCGAACTTTTGCGACGCGGTCATACGGTACGGACCCCGTCACTGTGCCGAGCGCATTCTGAACCTGTTTGACAACCACCCCGGCGGTTCGAAGTTTCGTGACCACCGCCGACAGCTTGGTGCTAGAGTCGTCGTTCACGAGAATGGAAACATTCATCGTAGCGGGCGGGCTGCCATCGGAGGCAGCTTTTCGCTCGGCAGGGATAGCGAATTTCCGGATTGCTGGTCTTCCCGCTCTTACCGGCCTTTTCGACTTTGCCATGACGACCTCATCAACAAAAAGAGACTTGCGGCGCTCGTCCGGCTGGACGCCAGAAGGTACATGCTGGTAACGCGCCACCATAACAGTAATCAGGCGAAACGGGCCCCGCCTGTTGCGCATCGCCAACTCTGAGCAGCCCGGTGCGACGAATACGATGCTCATATTGGTACCCGTAAAGCAAGCCGGCGTGCCAGAATCCCCATTCCTCGACCTACGGAGCCTGGACGAGTCCTGCCCCTACATCCGCAGATACCGCGCCCGGCAATGCTTTCGCGGAGCGAATGAGACGGTCCCAAAGTTGCTGGCCGCGTTCGCCGGTTTTCTCAGCCCACAGGGCCGCGATACCCGCGACGTGGGGGGTGGCCATACTGGTTCCGTTCAGACGCCTGTAGAGGGGTGAAGGATAGCTCGAGAGGATGTCCTCTCCGGGACCCACTATATCGACTCCACCGCCGTTGGGGTTAACTCCGCCGTTTGAGAAAGAGGAGACGGCACCCTTTCGGCTCACCGACCCGACCGCCATCACACTAGGGCAGTTTGCGGGATGACTGACCGGTCGGGTCGACGCAGGGCGCCGGCTGTCGTTGCCGGCCGCCGCGACGATCAGCGTACCTTTTGCGAGCGCACGACGTGCAGCCCCCTCGAATACCGTGTTGAATGGCTGGTTCGGCGAAACCGAGGCACCGAGAGACATGGATACAACCACACACCCGTTCGTTATTGCCCAGTTCAAGCCGTTCAGGATGTCGCCTTCCGCGCCGCTGCCTTGGTCACTCAATACCCGGCCCGCGAAGATTTCGGCACCGTATGCGACGCCGTATCGCGGAAGTTGGCCCGGTTTCGCACTGCCACACGCAGTTCCTATACAGTGCGTGCCGTGTCCGTGACGGTCGTCCGGGGTCAGCCCAGCGACAAAAGACTGCGCCGTCAAGACACGACCCGCGAAATCCGGATGCCGAAGGGACAGACCCGTGTCGAGGACGGCGACCGAGATGCCGCGACCGGTGAGTGCGGAGTTCGAAACCCCGGTTGCCTGCAGACCCCACGTGAACGCACGCTCGTCGAAATCAGCAAGACTCTCCCCGAAGAGCGTTGGCTGTCGTCCCTCGCTTTGAAGCAGGTGGTCGATCACGCTCGTCACCCCGTCCCGGTAGCCGGCGAGATATTCCCGCGTCCACCCGGGCGCGCCTTCCAGGAGGGGAGCCGTGTCTGGTAGAACACCAGCACGCATATCACTCAGGGCGTATAGTATGCGCTCAGGCTCCATGGCGACGATACCGCTCTCCGCTTCGAGGCTCGCGACACTGAATTCGTGCATTTGATCTGGTGCCATGGTCACCAGTCCTACATTGATAGCGTCGAATACGATGTCGTGCGGCCGCGCAGTGCGACGCTTCGGCGCCGCCTCGCTGCTGGAGAGGCTGACCCCTGCGACCGACTCTAGGCGCCGCACGCCGGGCTCTGAGTCGTTTTCGTCGAACAGCACAAGGTAGCGGCCCGTCAGTGCGCTCCCGAGTTGCTGACTACCCAAAGCGGGGGCACCAAGCCCTACGTCCTGATCCACTTCGTTGCCCCGTGCAGTCCGCGCACCAGGGCTACCGCGCCTTCTCGGGGATTTCGCCATCGGTTATCCAGGGAATGAGTGAATGTCGCGAAGGGACATGATCATGCGGACCATGCAACGCGCGTCATGCCGTGGACGCTGCCGAGGGGCATCTTGCTTTCGGCGACGATGTTCGTCTTGGGGAGGTTGTCCCAGTCCCAGTCGAAGATCAACGTCCCCGTTCTCGACGATCAACCCGGCGTCTCGGTTGAACACCGTGCCGTGATTCGACCGATCTTGATGTACTGATTGATGAACCGAAGCCGCCCTGTGGCACACCTGAGCAGCGGGACAACATAAGCAGCGTAATTGTCCGGCGTAAGCACAGGTTGGATGCGGATGGGTGACCGAATCCGTCCACTAGAGAGCGCATTCGCGCGCCCCGTCAGCGAGACGGCCACAGCCCGTCGCGTGTTTCGAACCGGCGAACGGACTTGCGTGTGAGTCCACGAAGGTGGCAGTCCAGAATAGAAACGCCCAGTCGCAAAACTGGGCGTTTTCCATGCTCCACGGGCGGTTTCCTCGTCATTCCAGCGAACGGTTCGCGGAGAAGGGCGGGGATTTGTTACGCGTAACAATTACGAGGCTGAAACCACACTGCCATCCGATGTACTTGTTTCGCGATCCACCTGTACTGAATCCTGAACCACATAGTCAGTTCCAGAGAGGCGCCGGTCGGAATCGAACCGACGAATAGCAGATTTGCAGTCTGCCGCCTTACCACTTGGCCACGGCGCCGAACCCCAAAGGTAACCCCCGCGCGACCATTCGCTCAACCCTCCCTCACGTGCGGCGCGAGACTTGACGTAGCTTCCCTCAAATGACACCCCCTCTGCCGCCCACCAGACCGGGCATGCCCACGCCGGACAGTGACCGCCGCACACGCGCCCGTGGCCACTTTCCACGCATCTGGAACCTCATGTACGGGCTGCTCCGCAAGCTGGCATCGCACGCGGAAACGTTCTACGGCGCCGTCGGCATCTTCATGATCGCCGGCATCGTCATCGCCGTCCTGGCAACCCTGGGCTTCTCGGAGCTCGCCGAACGGGTGCTCAAGGG
>JAQBPY010000421.1 GCA_028287285.1 Gemmatimonadota bacterium | reverse complement strand
CGAAAACACTTCATCGCCTCCTGCACGTCCTTGCCGGCGTTCGTCTCCACGCCTTCACGTCCGCCCCAGAACACATAAGTCTTCGCGTCGAACTCCTTGCCGAGGTCCATGGCGCGCATCGTCTTCTGCAGAGCATAGCGGCGGACCTTGGCATCGTTGCTCGTGAACGCCCCGTCGCGGAACACCGGATCGCCAAAGAGATTGGTCGTCGCCATTGGCACTTTCACTCCACTCGCCGCAAGCGCCGCCCTGAACTCGCGCACGATCCGGTCACGGTCGGCAGACGTTGCATCGCGCGGCACGAGGTCGTTGTCGTGGAAGTTCACGCCATAGACGCCGAGCTCCCCGAGCTTCTCGACGATATAGTTCGGCGAGATGACCGGGCGGACCGCATCACCGAATGGATCTCGGCCCGGATTGCCGACCGTCCAGAGTCCGAACGTGAAGCGATCCGCGGGCGTCGGCGTATATGCACTCTTGGTCATTGCGGCGGTCTGTGCGAGAAGGGTGATTTTTGAAGACTGAACCACAGAGGACACGGAGGACGCAGAGGAAAAACAAAAGCTGTTGCCTTTCCTCCGTGTCCTCTGTGGTTAAGAGAAGTCACGGAACAGCATCACAGCGCGGCTTGTTGCGGTTCTGCGGACAGCGGATGGTCTGGTAATACGTGAGCGGGTGTGCAGGCTGCTCGTACTGCGCCGGAATCGGAAGCTTCGAGAAGGTCTGATAATACGACAGCGCGGCATCACGCCACCACCGCGCTTCCTTTTCCTGGATGGCGAGAAAAGACTTGACCTCGCCAAAACGTTCCGCGTCAATTGCGCTTTCTACCTTGTCCCAGCCCTTCTGCATCGAGCGGACGGAGTCGACGCCCATGTTGTACCGGTAGACCAGCTCATCCCACATCGTGCGGCCCGACGCGAGCTTTTCCGTCCAGCCCACGCGGTGAAAGAACAACAACACGGAGTCCGGCACGGTCTTGCGGCTGGCGTAGCGATCCCGCACCTCGGGGAAATACTGCTCCACGCCGTTCGTTCCGGTCTTCGTGCGGTCAAAGCCCATGCCCAGTGAATCGGCACGGTGGTAGTAATACGGCGTCTGGTCCGGCCTGCCCTGCCTGACCCATGGGCCCGGGCCATAATGATGCCCGGTCGCCATGATGTGCACCAGGCCAAGAGGCGTCATGTAATTCACGACCGCCTCACGCGACACCATCATGATGTGCTCGATGCCGGCGACGACCCTGGGGTCGTTCGAGAACGTCATCCTGATCCACTCGTCGGCCACGGACGACGACTTCGCCATTGGATCCCATGCCATGCGCCCGTACGCGTACCAATTGGCCTGATTGAACTGCGAGCCGGTCCAGTTCGTGTCCGTCCCCACAGTTGCGATGACGGCAATGCCGGTGATCCTGTACGGGTCGACGGACCCTTCGATGACCTTCGCCACCGTCGAGCCCTTGCCCTTCGCATATGTATCCGCCCGCAGCACTTCCTCGAACTCGGCACCCAGATACACGAGGTGCGTGTCCTGCCCCAGATATTCCTTGGTGACCTGGAATTCCATGAACAGCGGTGTCTTTGGCATCGCGCCAAAGAGCGGGCTGAAGGGCTCGCGCGGCTGGAAGTCCAGCGGACCATTCTTCACCTGCACCACGACATTACTCTTGAATTGGCCGTCGAGCGGCTTGAACTCATCGTACGCCTGCTTTACGCGATCGGGCGCGGTGTTGCCGCCATACACGAACGCCCTCCAGATCACGAGACCGTTATGCGGGGCCAACGCATCGGCGAACATGTTCGCGCCCTCGGCGTGCGACCGCTTGTAATCCTGCGGACCAGGCTGGCCTTCCGAATTCGCCTTTACAAGGAAGCCGCCAAAGTCCGGGATGGCAGCGTAGATCTCATCGGCCTTCCTTGCCCAGAACGCCTTTACGTCAGCGTCGAGCGGGTCGGCCGTCTTGAGCCCCCCAAGGTCGATGGGAGCGCTGAACTTGGCCGACAGGAACACCTTCATGCCGTACGGCCTTAGCTCTCCTGCAATCGCTGCAACATTGGCGATGTACTCTGGCGTCAACATCTTGACGTTAGCGTTCACGTTAGTGAGCGCTGCGGCGTTGATGCCGATGGAGGCGTTGGCGCGGGCGTAATCCCTGTACCGGTTCGAGATGCTGCCCGGCAGCTCGGACCATTCCCACAGCGACTTGCCCGCATACCCGCGTTCCACCGAACGATCGAGATTGTCCCAGTGGTCGAGCATGCGGACCTGGATCTTCGGCGAGCTCGTGAGGCTGATGCTCGCGAGCGAGCCATGCGTCTGCATCTGCCGCAGCAGCGCGAACGAGCCGTACAACGCGCCCACGTCCTCATTGCCGGCAACGACGATCACCTTTTTGCCGCCGATGGTGACCGCGCGAATGAGATAGCCCTCCTTACCCAGCGCCTTTAATTCTTTCGCGAGAGGAAGTCCTGAAATGATTTTCGAGGACGCGGCCGTTCCGATGATCACGTCGCCATCGCGCGCGACCTTCGCATCGGCGGCGACGTCTGCGCCAAACAACCCCTTCAGGCCCCTCGTCATCTCATCGCGTGCCGCACGCAGCGTGGGCGAATCGCCCTCGACGACGAGCCCCGTCACTGCCGCCTTGTAGCGGGCGAGAAGGGGCGCATCCGTGATCAGGCGGTATCGCAGCCACAGATCATATCCGTCTTCGGCGCGCAGCGTCGACGCGCCGGTTGCGACCAGCAGGCAAGCCGCCAGCAGGACTTTCTTCACAGTGGAATCCTCGGAGTGCGTCCGTCTTTCGGGTCAGCCCACCGCTGATTGGGAACCAGCGGCGTCCAGTCCGGGCGTAGCGGATCCCGATCGTAGGGATACCCGCCAAGCCGCAGGAAATTCTCGTGATATTCACCGAGCTTGTCGCGGTCGAGCTTTACGCCGAGGCCCGGTTCCGTGGGCACTGCGATGGCGCCGTTCACGTACTGCATCTTGCCACCCACGATCACGTCGTCCACGAGATGGTGATAGTGCGCGTCGGCCGAAAAGCTCAGGTTGGGAATGCATGCCCCCAGGTGCAGCATCGTCGCGAGCTGGATTCCCAACTCGCCCGACGAATGCACGGCCACGCCGAGCTGGAACATCTCGCACACCTGTGCCGCCTTTACGCAGGGGCGAATTCCCCCCCAGAATGTCGTGTCGAGGAGGATTACGTCGACGGCGGTATCGAGCACGTTCGCCGCCAGCTGCTCGAAGCCGACAACGACCGTGTTCGTCGCCAGCGGCATCCGCACTTTCTCGCGCGTGCGGCGCATGCCATGCAGGCCGAACACCGGATCCTCGAGGAAGTCGTTGTTGAGGTCCTCGATCTGCTGCCCGAACCAGATTGCCTTTTCGGTGGACCACACGCCATTGGGATCGAAGCGATAGCTGTCGCCCGGCAACGACTCCGCCATCGCGCGATAGCACTCCAGCTCGTACTCCGGCGCGAACACGCCACCCTTCATCTTGTGCGACGTGAAGCCGTGCGTCGCCTTGAGCTGCGCGGCTTCGTCCACCATCTGCTGCACCGTACGCACTTCGCCCGATCCATCTCGGCCGTTGGGATAGCGGAAGAAGAGATAGGACGCAAACGGGACAAAATCGCGAAGACGGCCGCCGAGGATGTCGCACACGGGCACGCCCCATTTCTGGCCCATGATATCGAGGCAGGCAAATTCGAGCGCGGCCAGGACCTGCGTACGATTGTTGTAGAGCGATGCGGTAGGATTCGCAACGAGGAAGCGCATCTCCTCGAGCTGCGCCGGGTCGCGTCCAACGAGGTAGGACTTGAGGCTGTTGAACGTGGCCACCGCACTCTCGCCGCCGCCACCCATCTCACCGAGCCCCACGATACCTTCGTCGGTCTCGACTTCGACAATGGTGCGGACAAAACGACCCCAATGACAGCCGTTTGCGTGTCTCAACGGCGCCAACAATGGGACGGTAACGGGGGTTGCCCGAATATCGACTATTTTCATGCGTTTGAATTCATCAACTGATCTTATCTCTTTTCAGCCCCGTGGCAAGACTCAAACGCCACTAAACAGGCTGTACCCGCCGTCGACCGGGATCACGGCCCCGGTTACGAACGAGGCGGCGTCGCTGCAGAGCCACTGGACCACCCCGATCAACTCCTCGGGGCGCCCAAACCGGCCCATCGGGGTATGCGCGATGATGTTGGTGGAGCGCTCCGTGAAGCTCCCGTCGGCGTTGATGAGCACCTTCTCGTTCTGCGTGGTCACGAAGAAGCCCGGCACGATGGCGTTCACGCGGAGACCGTCGCCATGCTTGCGGGCCATCTCCACGGCCATCCACTTGGTGAACGAGTCGATGCCGGTTTTCGCAATGGAATAGCCGAGTACCCCGCTCAGCACTCGGCTCGCCGCCATGGAGGAGATGTTCACCATGCAGCCGAATCGCTGCTCCGCCATCGTCTCCGCGAAGGCGAGCGCGGGAATGACCGTGCCGTGCAGGTTGAGACGCAGCACTTCGTCGAATGCGTCCAACGGCACCTCGAAAATGCTGCGGTTGTCGTTGCGGGCACGCATGACGTTGCCGCCGGCGGCATTGATCAGAATGTCGATGCGGCCCCATGCCTGGAGCAGCTGGTTGCGCGCGGCACGAATGCCGTCGTCATCCAGCACATCCGCCACGAGGACGTAGGCATCAGCGCCCGTGGCGCGAATTTCTTCGGCCTTGGCTTCGGCCTGTTCGCGACGCCGGCCAAGGATTGCAACGCGTGCGCCGGCGGCGGCGAGCCCCGAGGCGAGGCTTGCTCCGAGCACTCCATAGCCTCCGGAGACGACGGCGACTTTTCCTGAAAGATCGAGTGAGGTGAGTGGCATCAGCGTATGGTGAGGATCCCGGTGCAGTATGTCATTGGGACTCTCATTCTGCGAGTTGTGTGGTGAAGTGCGGAATCGGGCTCGAGTGGGAGTCGGTCATGCCGACTCGCATCGTGGTCAGAGTGGCCGAATGGGCCGGGAATGCGCGTAGTGTGTAGGTGACCGTACAGACAATTTGTCGTGTTGCTGCGGTGGCATTCACATTGCCATGGGGTGATAGCATCAGCTCTGCCGTAGCGCCTTCGCGCACTCTCCAGGGCGGCAATCGGGGTCGATCCACGAGACGTGTGGATCGGTCCCGAATGCGTTTCACCCTGGTCGTCTTTGTCGTCCTGAGCGGAGCGAAGGGCCTGCTTTCACCGAAAGACTTAGAGGCCCCGGACACTGGCCTCACTCGTCTCGTACACACGACCATCAAATACCACCAGTCGCGGCTTGCGCAAGTTCGCCACACTTTCCAGCGGTTGGTGGTCGCTGAGGATGAATCGGCTTCGGTATCCCGTCTCGATCTTGCCAAAGCGCGCGGAGTAGGCAAAGCGGTCGCTGCTCACGCCAGTCGCCGCGTTGATGACCTCGACCAGTGACATGCCGGCCCGCTCCAATGATTCGAGCTCCGAGAGCAAGCCAACGCCATGCGGAACGCCCGGCGAGCCGGCGTCACTGCCCGCGGCGATGGTGACGCCCAACACTCGCGCGCGCCGCACGCTCTCCGCATGCTGCTCCAGAATAGCCCGGAGATTCGCCGTCACCGCGTCACTCCAGCCGATCGATGACGCATGGTCCAGCTGCGCCTGCAGCGGCGCGAACGTCGGCACCCAGGCGATCTCTGCATCGCGCATCTGCGCGAGTTGATCATCGGTGACGAAGTACCCGTGTTCAACGGAATCAACCCCGCCATCAATGGCACTCGCAATGCCCTCCTTGCCGGATGCGTGGGCAAAAGTCTGGCGGCCGAGTGCCTTCGCGGCGCGCACGATCTGCGAGATGTCCGCCGCGCTGAATTGCGGCACCCCCGGCACCAGGGCACGCTCGAAGTCCACGATACCGCTGGCGATGATCTTGATGCGATCGGCGCCGGCCGCAATGCGCTCGCCGACGCACGCCTCGAGCGACGCACAGTTCTCTACCGGGAATCCCATGAAGCTGCCGTAGCGGCCGGCCCGATGCAGTGCCGCTCCGGGGCTGTCCACGTGCGGTCTCGACTCGGACCCGTGCAATGTGCGTGAGCCGCGGCTCAACGCCAGGCCGACGCCATCCCGGTCGCCCGCGTCGCGCACGCCGGCGATTCCAAGTTGTGCGAGCATGTCGAGGCGCTGCAGCGCATCCGCGAGCAGCTCGGTGGGCGATCGCTGCCTGTGTTGCTTGCGCTTCTCCTCATCGAGCTCGCCGCCCTCGAGGTAGAGATGCGTATGTGCGTCGACAAGGCCCGGCAGCAGCGTGTGCAGTGGCGCTTCGGCGTCCGGACTGTCCTGACCGGGGCGAACAACGCTTCGTGGCGGCGTTTTGCCCTCACGCCCCACGAACAGGATCTGTTCGCGATCGTACACTACATGCGCTGCGTACGACACCGCGGAGCTCGTACCGTCAATCAGCGTTCCGGCGTACAGCCAGACCGGCCCATCGTCCGTACTCAATGTACCGGCAACCGGTGATGTCATCGGGAGCAGGAACGCAGGTCCGTCATTTCGTTCAGGACGACTAACATTGAGTACCCGGGATGGCGCGCATTACTCCTCGGTGAATGGGCGACAGATGTCCATGATCAGCGTTGCCTGACGGAAGCCCGCATCCTCGACGCTTTCGCCGTCCTGCGCACGTCCGTCTTCGAGCGCCTGCCGAAGCTGCGCCACGATCTCGTGATCCGCAGGGAGCGGCTGCGGCTCCCGCTCGATGTTGGCGAGCGCCATGTCGAGCCCGATCTCGCTCGCGATGGTGAGATACGCCTGCTCCAGCAGGTCGCGAACACCCTTTGGCGTGCCCCACGCGAAGTTCGTGAGCCCCACGGAAAAATGGATCCCCGCGAGCGTCGGATCCGCCGTGACGAGCTTCATCGTATCGAGCCCGATGTTCACGAGGCCGTAGGTGTCGGCACCCACGGGGGCGAGGCCGGGATCGATGATGATGTCGTCGATGGTGCGGTTCGCCTTCGTCACCAGCATCTCCACGAACTGCAACACCGTCTGATATGAATCGTCCGGGTTGAAGCACTGCGCACCGCCGCCCTCGGGAAGGAAGCGCTCGGAGGCCATGACGATGCAGCGCATGTCGTAGTCGCGGACAATCTCGATCATCTCGTGGAGATGCGTGCGCGAAGCGGCGAGCGAATTGAGGATGGGCTTGTCGCGGCATTTGCTGCGGTCCAGCGCCTCGAGACCCACGCGGTGGTAGTCCACGCTCGGGTTGTCGAAGCAGATGGGGACGTCGGTCGCTTCCTGGATGGCCGGAATCACGACGGGAAGAAACGCCAGCATCTCGTCCATGCGCACCGAGAGCTTTGCCGTGCCGTCGATGTTCAGGTCGATCGCGCTGGCGCCCTTGTCGGCCTGCATGGTGGCGAGGAACTGGTAGCCGCTGGTATCACGCGCTTCCCATGCCTTGCGCGCACGGCCATACGCGTTGTTGATCTGGTCGCCGATGATCTTGATTTTCTTCTGCGTCATTTGCTATCCGGTGGGAGCGCGTGCGGCGAAGCGGCATGATCGCGCCCCAGCCAGTGATTTGCCCACGAGGATGTTCCTCGCAACGCCTGATTCTGAACGGTGGGCGGATGCGCAAGCAAAGTGCCCTCGCGGCCGTCGTGCTTGAGCCGTTCGTACGCTCGCAGCCAGATGCAGTCGCCAAACCCTTCGACCTCGCAGCGGCCGTCATGCGTTCCACCGCACGGCCCGTTGCGCTGGTTCTTTGCACACTGCGACTCGGGACAGAGGAACGCAATTTCTGGAAGCGAGCAATCGCCGCAATCCTTGCACGCAAACAACGCGCTCTTGCTTGCATGCTCGAGCACCCGCAACGCCCTCGGCCCCTGCATCGGATCGGCCGACTCGGCGCATACCTTTGCACCCCAGCGGCTCAACGGCGTGCCCGCCGTGAACATCACGTCGTGCGTGAGCCTGGAGATCCTGTACATGACCCCCGTGTGGCGCGATGCTTTTTCCACAGGGCGTGCGCGCTCGTTCGGCTTGATCAGGCCGGTCGCTGCGTCAGGGGCGTAAAAGAAGTATTCCGCAGGACGGCTAAAGGAGATTTCCAGCGCAAACTGCTTCCAGTCGTCCGGCGCGAACGTCTTCTCGATGTCGAGAATGCGCCGCGTGGCCGCGAAGTTGTGCAGCCCGCCCAGGTATACACCGCGATACCCCAGGCCGCGAAAGACGGCGATCTGTTTTGCCGCGAGCTCGTGAAAGAACTGCCGGCCGGCGTCCGCGTCCTTCGCGTGCTGCCGGCACTGTGCCAGCAACGCATCGGAGACCACGACACCAGGCACGCGTCCGTCGTGAAAGATCTGCGCCACACGCGGGTTGAGCACGTACACATTGCCAATGAGCGGCACGTGCCCCATCGCATGCGCGTCCATGAAAACGCGGAGCTCGTGCGCCTTTCGCGCATCGAAGCCCACCTGGTTGATGATGAACTGCGCGCCGCTGGCAATCTTTTTCTGGAGCTTGCGATACTGCGGAATGACCTCGCCTTCGTGCAGCTTGTAGTTCGTCGTGACAGCGCCAATGGTGAAGTTCGTCTTGTCGAGCCGCTCTGCCTTGCGCTCGTTCAGGGCAAGGCCGCCATTCATCTCCGCCAACTTGGCGACGAGCGCAACGGAATCAATGTCGAACACCGGCTTGGCCGTGCCCCCGCCGCGGGTATTCGGGTAGTCGCCCGTCATTGCCAGGATGTTGTGAAAGCCTTCGCTGTGCAGGAGCCACGCTTCGCTCTCGATCGCGTTGCGGTTGAGGTCCTTGCAGGTGAGGTGGATGACCACCTCCTTGCCGGCATACAGAATGGGCTTGCCGAGCGCGGTCGGGGCGAGCTGAGGATTTCCGCCGGCGTTGTCGGTAATGGAAATCCAGTCGATGTCATCGCAGGCCACGAGGTCGTTCGCAAAGCCGCGCGCCTTGATGGCGCTCTGCTGCGTCATGGAGCCGCGTACGGACACGAGCTCACTGCCAACGAGAAAGCGGCTCGGCTGTTCGAGTCGTTCGCGGAGGGTCTGCGTCACGAGATGCGCGCGCAATCACCTGAAGTCATAAGGTGATAATATCTTCACGTATCATCCACATGCAAGTGAACTGCAGAAACCCCGCAGCCCTACGGCTGCCTAACCGAAAATGCGCCTCAGCCTGCCTGTAACGCGTGTGGTGAAGTCCCGAGTATGCAGCTGCGCCACGTGCAACGCGCCCATACTGCGCTCGATGGCTGTGCGGGGCGTAGGACGCTCATACGCCGGAATGAAGTTCGTCGTCCGCCCAAAGCCCAGGATGCGCTGGTCCTCCTCCGACACGCCGCCCAGAAACGCGGCATTCAGGATGAGTGGATGGTACCGGTACGAGTCGACGTTCTCCTGCTCGAGCTTCACTTCCGGGTCGTGAAAGTTGTAAAAGCAGGCCTGCCGAGGCTCCAGCATGGGCACCCCCTGGCGATGGATGCCCGAGGTGTCGAACAGGAATACACTGCCCGCCGGACGGTACATCTCCGCGATTTGTGACTGCGGCACGTCCTTCACTTCGATGTTCTTGACGCCGCGCGGATGCTCCTTTCGATGGCTTCCGCGGATGTAGTTAAATGCACCGCTTTTCACATCGGTGAGGTAGATGGCGAGCTTGATCTCGCGGTGAATCTCGGTGGCCGCGGCCTGGTCGTACCACGCGTCGCCGTGCCAGCCGTGAAAGTCGCGCGTGGTGGGCAGCGATTTCCACCCCTTGGCTTCGGTGAGCTCGTAGCCTGGCCCCAGATAGCGCCGGAGAATGTGCTTGATCGTGGCGTTGAGGGCCACGTCCACAAAGCCCTGATCGAGCTGCAGCACGTCGTGCACCATGTGGCGATAGCGCTCGGTGCGCTCGTAGCCGTCCACATTGTTCCAGCGCAGCCGCTTGAGCCGCGCCCCGAAGGCGCGCTGCATCGAGGCCAGCTGCGCCGGCGACAGCGCATCCGGAATGGTCACGATGCCCGTCTCGTCCAGCTCGTCGAAAAGACGGTCGGCCGTTTCGGCGAACGAATCAGCTTTCGTAGGCGCGGACATATTCAGGAATCCTCCTGTCAATCGAGAACCTGTCCACGGCATCGTGCCGTGCGTGCTCTGCATACTGTTTGGCGAGCGCCGGGCTGCTGCGCAGCCGTTCAATCCGCTCTGCCAGCGGCGCAGGGTCGCCGGGTGCAACGAGAAATCCCGTCAACCCATCACGCACATACTCCGGAATACCGCCAACCCGGCTCGCAATCACCGGGAGTCCCGTGGCAAGCGCTTCCATGTTCACGAGTCCCACCGCTTCGCCCCACACCGATGGGCAGATGAGGCAGTCCGCCGCCTGCATGTACGGCTCCACGTTCCACTGCGCCCCGAAGAACTGCACCCGGTGTGCAACGGAGAGCGACGACGCCAGCGTGGACAACTCGCTCCGCTGCGGCCCGTCTCCAACGATCCAGAGCACCACGGACTCCGGCAGGTGGGACAGGGCACGGATGCCCACGTCGGCACCCTTTTCCGGGATAAGCTGGCCCACGAGCAGCACCACGAAATTGACGCCGGCGGCAAACCTCGAGCGAGCGGAATTGCGCTCCTCCGGACGCGGCACGAAACGATCGGTATTCACGAAGTAGTTGCAGCGCGAAACGTTCGTCCACACCCGCGCCTGGGCCAGCGCCGCGACCACGAAATCGCTGATGCCGAATACCTTGCGATAGCGGCTGAGCACGAGCTTCTGCACGAGCCGCTTGGGCCACGGCGCCGGCGCCTCGAGCGGCAGCGTTCGTGAGCCATGGTCCGTGCGGAAGTGCTGCAGGCCAGGCGCGAACACGCTCAGGAACCAGACGTACGGATTGATGGGACTGTAGAAATTCCAGTGGATGATCGTGATCCGGTGCTCGCGGACCAGCCGGAGGAGACAACGAACGGACGCGATGCTGAACTCGTGCAGATTCAAGCCTTCGACCTGCAGCCCTTCGTGCACATACTGGTCGTGCACGCGCTGCGTGGGCTGGCTGCTGAAGACAGGCAAAAGCAGACCGCCTCGCTCCCTGAGCGCGCGCGCCAGCTCGAAAATCTGTTCTTCCATCGAGCCGAACTTGTTCGACGAAGACAAGTCCGTGAGATAGAGAACCCGCGGAGGACCGGTGGGAACCGGTAGACTAGCTACGGGCGTCCGGTCCAGGCCCGAGGGCTCATGTTCGATCAGGTCCGCCAGAGCCGTATCCCACGTGTAAGGTGTGTGCGACTGCTCCGCAGTATGCCCTCAGACGGATGAGGTCGCAAGCTGACTGAGCAACAGTACCGACGAACCAGCTTGACAAACCCTTTCACTCGCCGCCATCCTTGGGGCCGAAGTCGTCTGGTCATAATACCAGAGCAGCGACGGCTCGAACGTTCAGACGGCCCGCACAGTCGGGCCGTCCGGCGTTTTCGCCATGCCCGCCGCTGCCTCGGGGTTTGCACACGTTCTCCTGATGAGGAAGGGCCATGCGTCCGGAACAATGGGAAACATTCAAGCGAGCCGCTCGCCTCGAGAAGCTCGACAGCGTCCCGATGGCAATGATCGTCGACAGCCCGTGGATCCCGGGCTACCTCGGCATCAAGCACATGGACTACTATCTCGATCCGGAGCTCTGGTTCCAGTCCAACCTCAAGATCAACAAGGAATTCCCCGACGTCACCATGGTGCCGTCCTGGTGGATGGAATATGGCATGGCCGCGGAGCCGTCCATCCTTGGCGCCAAGATCAAGTTCTGGGATGACAATACGCCGAGCGAGTATCATACGCTCTACCGGCTCGAGGACATCGACGAGTTCCCGGAGTACGAGTGCGACAAGGACGCCTTCGCGGCGCTCACCTTGCACCGCTATTCCATGGCGTTGCCGCGCATCAAGGCCGAAGGCGAGATCGTGCCCTTCGTGACGGCGCGCGGGCCCATGTGCACCGCCGGCTTCGTGCGAAGCACGACGCACCTCATGATGGAGATCGTCGAGAAGCCCGAAGCCACGCACCGCCTGCTCGACCTGTGCACGCGCGTGGTCATCGACTGGCTCAAGGCGCAGCACAAGGTGCTGGGCGATCAGGTGGGCGGGATCTTCATCCTGGACGATATCGTCGGCTTTGTGAACGAAGAGCATTACCTCGAGTTCTGCCACCCGTATCTCAAGCGCATCTGCGATGCGTTTCCCGACGACTGGGTCAAGCTGTATCACAACGACGCCGAAGTGCAGGCGTGCCTGGACCACCTGCCGGACGCCGGATTCAATGTCCTCAACTGGGGCAAACAGACCGACATCCGCGAGGTGAAGGAGCGCGTGGGCAATCGCATGTGCCTCATGGGCAACGTGAATCCCCTGGAGGTCGCGGTGCGCGGCACGCCGGACGAAGTGCGTGAGGCAACGCTCGATGTGCTCGAGGGCGGTTTCAGCGACGGACGCGGCCTGGTTCTCTCTGTTGGCGGCGGCACGAGCCCCGGCATGCCCAGGGAAAACATGCAGGCCATGATCGACGCACTTGCCGAATTCAACGCGAGGCTCGCGGCGCGGTGAGCATGCCCGACTATGCCTTGATGAACCAGTACCTCTACGAGGGAAAGGCAAAGGAAGTCGAGCAGATGACGAAGGACGCGCTCGCCGACGGCCGCCACTTTCAGGAAGTGATGAATGAAGGGCTCATCGCGGGCATGAGCGTAGTAGGTGAGGACTTCAAGCACAACGTGCTCTACGTGCCCGAAGTCCTCATTGCCGCTCGCGCGATGAAGGCGGGCATGGCGGTGCTCAAGCCGTTGTTGTCCGCCAAGGAAAACGACGGCAACCGCGTGGGCACGCTGCTCATGGGTACCGTGCGCGGCGACCTGCACGACATCGGCAAGAACCTCGTATGCATGATGGCCGAGGGCGCCGGCTTCGAGGTGCACGACATCGGGGTGGATCAGAGCCTCGAGAAGTTCATGGCCGCCGCCGACCGGGTGAACCCCAAGATCATCGGCATGAGTGCTCTGCTCACCACGACGATGACGTACATGAAAACGGTCATCGACGGGTTCGAGGCGGCGGGCCGCGGCAACATCAAGATGGCCATCGGCGGCGCGCCCATCAGCCAGATGTTCGCCGACGAAATTGGCGCCGACGGCTACGGGGCCAATGCATCGGCCGCGGTTGACCTGTTTCTCAAGCTTGCGGGCGCGGGGGGCAATGAGCCGGCGCTGCCGGAGGCTGCGCCCGAAGCGGAATCCGCCGGACCGGCGCGCATCGGCACGCGTTCCACCGTGAGGATTCTCTATTGGCAGGAGATTCCGTCGCAGCTTCGTGTGGAAGACGACGCGGGCAATGACGTGAGCGTGGAGCTCCCGTCAAAGTTTGCGCATCGCATTGACGCACTCGCACAGAAGCGCGGCATCACCGGCGCCGACGAGTACGCGGCGGAGTTCAAGTGGGGCAACGACGAGGAGCGCGACGGATCGGCGCATGATGTTGCGGCATCGGTGGCCGCCGAGCTGGAGGCGAAGGCAGACTGGTGAGACGGTGCCGGTCGTGACGCTGACGATTAACGGGTGTCCCGTTTTGGACGTACATCCGGAGCCGTCGCTGTTCGACTACGCCGAATCCGTCGGCATCCAGGTGCCCACGTCATGCCGCAAGAACGGCAAGTGCAAGGAGTGCATCGTCGAGGTAACGCATGGGCTTGCGTCATTGTCGGCGCGTACGCCTCCCGAGTCGCATTTGCAGGGACGCTTCCGGCTTTCGTGCCAGGCGCATGTGGTTTCTTCCGCCGGCAATGTTACCTGCCACACGATGCGTCGCGGCCAGATGCGCATCGAACGACACGCACTGGGCCTTCCGGGCAGCGGTGCGCCCATGCCGCTCGACCCTGCGGTCACGCGCGACGGCGATCGCATCCTCATCGATGGCGTGGAGGTGGAGCGGTCACTCGCACCGATCCATGGCATCGCCATGGATCTTGGAACTACAACTGTAGTCATGCGGTTGCTCAACCTGGAAACGGGTGAGCTCATCGCGGATGCGTCGTTCGAAAATCCGCAGCGCTTTGGCGGCTCCGATGTGATGTCGCGCATTCACTACGACACGGAGCACAGGGGCTACGTGATGATGCGGACGCTGGCGGGCTACATGACGCACGCCATCGAAGCGATGCCCGTTGATCCGAAGACCATCTACGAGCTCGTGGTCGTGGGCAACGCGACTATGCGCGACCTGTTCTTCCGCCAGAGCGTGTACTCCATCGGGCAGAATCCGTATCAGTCGATCACCGAGATCGAGATGGCGGAGGGAAAGCGCACGACCACCGCGCTCACCACCACTGGCCGCCGCTCGCTGCTGCCCATTCACCCCAGGGCGCGCGTGTATGGTGCGCCGGTGATCAGCGGGCACGTTGGCGCTGACGCGGCCGCGTGCATGCTCGCCGTGGACATCGCCAGCGAGGAGCGTCTCGTTGCCGTGATGGACATCGGCACGAATACGGAGCTCATCGTGGGCAACAGGCACCGGACCATGGCGGCTTCCTGCCCCGCCGGCCCTGCCTTCGAGGGCGGCGCCATATCGTGCGGGATGCC
>JAQBPY010000419.1 GCA_028287285.1 Gemmatimonadota bacterium | reverse complement strand
TAGGCTTTCTGCTCCGGTGTCAGTCCTGGCGCCGCCGCGACGAGGGAATCCATGCTTCCCTGAGCCACCGCGTTCGCATAGCGGTGGATCGTTTCGCTTGGCTGCGCGACTGTTGCCTGGGCGGCGTAGGGCTGCGATGAGCTTCCCAGTGCGGCCCTGAAAATTCCGCCGGCGGCAATGCTGTCCTGGCTGGCCATCTCGACCTGACTGACGTCCGAGGTGCTGGACATCTTGCTGACCCAGACCACGCCGGCCACGACGACGAGTGCAATGGCGCCAATGATGAGCGGTAGCTTGTTCATCGGCCGCGGTGGAGGAATCTCGGTGACTTCCGCGGTGTCCTGTGTCGCCTGAAGAAACGCGACGGCAGGTGCGCTTCTCGGTGTGGGGCGCTGCTTGAACCGGTTGTCAGGCGGGGTGGGGTCTGGAGCGTCATCGGTGGGTTGGGAAGACATGTCGCTAGAGTATCGCCCAAAATCTGCGCGGCGTAAGGCCATTCCCGGAAACGAAGCAGCCCCCTGCCGGCAATTTGCCAGCAGGAGGCCGCACATTCTACCCGCGGGGGTTACGGATTCCTTCTGTCCTGCCGGAGGTCACGACGGTCGCTACGCAGATCGCGAGCATCCTGGCGGCCGTCGGTGGCGTCCTGCCGTGTGTCGCGGCGATCGCGTCGGGTTTCGCGCTTGTCGCTGTTCAACTCGTGTCCGTCCTTGCGCAGGTCCTTCCGGGCCGCCCGGGCGGCCAACGTATCGCCAGCGGCGCGTGCCGTTCGCAGCTCGCGGTGATCCTGGCGCGCTTCGCGGCGATCTCCGACGACGCCCCTTTCGTCCCCTCGTACTTCCTTCCTGTCGGCGACGGTCTCGCGACGGTCGTTGCGGAGCTCGCGCTTGTCGCCGCGCACTTCCTTGCGGTCGTGGCGTAGGGTGCGGGAGCTGCTGTTGTCGGTGGTCTGGGCGGACAGCGTGGTGGCGCCGAGCAGGAGTGCGGTGCCCAGCATGAGCGATTTGATGGTTTTCATGTACGTGATCTCCGGTGAGGGGTCCTTGATCGGCATCTTCACTGGGAGACGCATTGGGCGCGAGAGATGTTAAATCGTTGCGGGCACGGCAGTTACGGTGTGAGCTTTATCACAGATGCGGTGGCGGGTGTTCTCCAACAGGGGTGGCAACTTGTCCGCGGCCTTGTCATCCCGCGCGTGTTGTGCGCGTGTCGGGAGATGCTGTCCCGTTCTCTGCGCCAGACGGGTCACGAGTGCTGGATGGTTTCTCCCGACAGTCGCTCCGCTCCCGCGGGATGACACCGATCGCTCCGCTCCTGCGAGGTGACAATGGATCGCGGATGACAACGGCCGTTTCAGGTCCCCAACGCCAATGCTGCCCCAATCGGCTACGACTTCGCGACAATATCCCGATTGATGGTGAGGCTCAACGCACTCCCCGCCGGAAGACATGCATCGGCGGGAGCAGACCGCGATGCGGCGGCCGCGCCGGCCGCCGCACCAGCGGCGCCACCGATGACGGTGGCCTTCGTGCTCTTGCCGAAGATCTTTCCAAGCACGGCGCCGGCGACCGCGCCGCCAATGACCTTGTTGCGGTCGCTCGTGCCTGTGTCACCCACACGCTGGAGCGGGGTGTTGTTGGCGACGTCGCCGGTTGCAGGCTGCGACTGGCCGTTCACGTCGACGGAACGGACGCGAAACGTGATGCGGCTCGACTCGATGGGGTCGCCCTTGTCTACCGAGGCGACCTCGAGCACGACGGTGGCGCCGGGCGGAATGGACGCGCCGTTGGAGCCCGTTACTCCGCTCGAGACAGATGCGCTCAGCTTGTCACCGACGAGCAGCGTGTTCGCGCACACTTTCGCATTGGTCGTCATGCCCACGCGGGATCCGGCGCCAATGATGCCGGCGGCCGGCGCGGGTGCGACGGTAGCCGGCGCAGGGACCGGCGTGGGAGCAGTAGCGACCGGCTCGGGCGGCGCCTGACGCGGTGTCCGTACCACCGGCGCCTGTACCGGCGGCGCATTGCGGCGCGGCGTCGGACGCGGCGCGGGGGACGTGTCTCGCCTGGGCTCGGGGCGTGGCTGCTGCGCCGTGGCATTGACCGGTGCGTCGTTGAACACCGTGGGGGCAGGGGCGGAGCGTTGCGCCATGGCGAGGTCCGTTGCCAACGACGAATCCGCAGTGGCAGGCGCTGGCTTGTCCTTGCACGCACCGGCAAGGACGAGAGCACCCATGAGAGCGAGAGGGAGTTGTGCGCGCACGGAATTCTCCTGAAGACGTACCCTGCATTGTACACGAGCCGGCGCACATCGTTCGAGGAGCGGCTACGATGCCGCTGCTTCCAGTACAGACGCGGGAAATAGATCCGTTTGCGGCAGGTCTGGCTCGAGACGTCGGCGTACGCGCGCCGCAATCAGCTCGATGCCCTGCGGATCAGCGACGAGGTCATAGTCGCGCACATCGAGACCGAGCACCGGACAGGCGCGAAAGCCCGTGATCCAGCGCTCGTACCGCGCGTGCAGCGCGGCCCAGTAGGCGTCCGCCGTTTCTTTTTCCTTTGGCCGGCCGCGTAGATGGATGCGGGCGATGATCGTCTCGAGCGGCGCATGCAGGTAGACCATCAGCCTGGGGGGCCGTGCCGCCGGCGAATGCAGCAGCTCCACATACAAGCGCCGATACAGCTCCCACTCGAGGCCGGACATCAGCCCCTCCTCGAAATGGCCGCAGGCAAAGATTTCGGCGTCTTCGTACCAGGTGCGATCCAGGATCCAGCTGCCGCCGGCGCCACGGATGCGGCGCATGCTCTCGAAGCGCGTTGCGAGAAAGTGGAGCTGCAGCGGCATCGCATTCGCGCGCATGGCCTCTTCCCCGCCGGCGTAGAATCGCTCGAGCCAGGGATTTTCATCGTCCACACTTTCCAGGACGTGCTGCAGCCCGAAGCGCGCGGCCAGTGCGCGCGTGAGAGTGCTCTTGCCGGAGCCGACCATGCCGGCGATGCCAATCAACATGCGCTGAACTTAAATCGGTGCTGGCTGGCGGCAGCAACTACGCGAGAAGCAGGTCTTTCGCTTCGCTCAGGACGACAAATGGTTGCTCGAGATAGATCAGCCGATGGTCAGCGTATCCGTTGCCGCATCGTACTTCGCAGCGATGGTAGGGAGGTTCGTGGCCGAGCCGCCGCCGTCGGGCTGCTTGGTGACCTTGCCGTCGGAGTCGTAGCGCGAGTTGTGGCAGGGACACACGAAGATGTTGCTGGCTTGAATGTTCGTCTCGCAGCCTTCGTGCGTGCAGATCACGCGAATGGCCGCGAAGCTCGCCGCGCCCGTGCGCTTCACCGCCACATACGCGCTCGCGGGGCCAACCCGAACGAGCTGGCCCACCGTCGCCAGCGCCGGAACTGACGCCACTTTCACCGACAGGGCCGTGTCCGTGGACGCAACGAGCGTCGTGGGACCGAATTGCCCATCTCCGCAGCCGGCCGCCAACGCCGCCGCACCCGCCACCGCAAGAGTTGTCTTCCCCAGAAACTCCCGGCGGCTCACACAATCTTCGCAGGACATTGATTTACTGGTAAAGTGATAACCGTCAAGGAACCGTGATGACGGCCTGCTGCCAGGCTGCCTTGTCCAGATCTTCCTGAAACACCTTGTCGATGTCCACGACAATGGTGCCACCAGACAGCTTCACCGCATACCGGTCCATGCCGCGCGTCGCTCGACCCTCGATGAAGGTGCCGTCCGGGCGATACCGCGACTTGTGTTTTGGGCACTGGAACCGGTTGTCCGCCGCTTCCCACTTGAGGGCCGTGTTCTGGTGCGGGCACGACAGCGCAAACGCATAGACCTGCTTTCCGCTGCGCGCGAGAATGACTTCGTTGTCCTTGTCGATCTGCACGCCATCAGCGGCAGGGATGGGATAGCTCTTTTCCTTGGCAGCGGACGACAGGGACCTGATGAGCACGGGCATCGCCTCAGCGCTCAGGGGTGCCAGCCCGATTGCCGCGATGACGGCCGCCGCGGCGCGCAATGAATCGAACAGAAAATCACGACGTCCGCTGACGACGCAATCCGTGCACTCTTTCACATCACTCATTCCGGTTGCTCCATATGGATCGTGCGCGCGATCACGCGAATTCCTTGAGGACGACTCCTGCCAGCGCCGTAGCCAGCCACAGCAGCATGCTCAGCACGGCCAGCATCCGCATGCGATCCCACAGCGCCGCATCCTTTCCCGAGCCATTGAGCGCTTTTTCCGTACGTGTCATGGTGAAGCCATTCGCCAGCAGCAGGAACACCAGGCCAAGCTTGATCCAGATGTACACCGAGCCCAGAAAGGTTCCGACGTCGGAAAGAAAAAGAAGGATTCCGCTGACGAACGAGATCACGAGCCCGATGAGGACTACCCGGTGGATGTCCGCAAGTTGCCGCAGGTGCGCTGATCGCTGGTCGATGCCGGACTTCATGACCCGAAGCGTGGCGCGGTCGGTGGCATAGGCAATTCCACCGGCAGTGATGAGCGGAACGAGATGCAGATACGTGACGCCGGCCGATACTGCCTTTGAATGCGCAAAGACTTTGGCCCAGGGTTCAGCTAGTTTGGCCAAGGTCTCCACAATGCCGCCCGCCTCGACGACTTCGGCTATCATCGTGCTAGTTCTCCTTCCACAAGGTCATGACACCGATGCCGGTGAGCGCCGTTGCCATGGATCCGTACGCCCATGTCCTGTGCTCCTTCCGCTTGTCGAAGCTGTTTTCGGCCTGGTCGGACAGCCGGACGCCGGCATACGTGAATCCCGCATCGGAGGCGAGCATGAGGAGCGCGTGAACGTAGCGCCGCGCGCGTCCCTGCTCGACCTCGCGGGAATCCCACAGGTTCCAGAGGCCGGTGACGGTATTCAGGGTGAAGGCCGTGGCGAGTCCCGTCGCTCCAATGCGATGGGTGGTCTTGGCCCACTCTGGAGCCAGCTTGGGGTCCTGGAAGAGCTGGTTCCCTGCCACGGCCTGTACGGCGAACAGCGGGTAGATGGCGTAGGATCCATATCGGTGAATTCGCAGCCGCCGCTCGTACCACTCACTCACCTCGATGGACTTGCGCCGCTGCCGCCGCACGGTGTCGTCCGGAATCTGGACGGCAGCGACGAGCGCGCTTGCGACAGGGCCGACGGCGCTGTCGCTTCCCCGGAACCGCGTGGTATCGGCGGGGGCGGAAAACGACAGGGCGAGCATGAGCACAACGGGTGCGATCATCGGCTATTCCATCGGGAAGTGGCACATTCGGAACGGCGGAGCAACTTGCGACGTCAGCGGCGCTTCCAAGGATGCGTCCGTTGGCGCCGGATGGGTAGAGGACTGTGAGCAACGGCGATGCTTCGCTACTGACACCGATGAATGACTCCACCCTGCCGGCATCCGCCACCAAGGCCCGGACGAAAAGGGGGCTGAGCACGCAGGTGCTCCTCTTGGCGCTCGTCGTCGCCACTGCCTTGCCACCGGTGCTGTTCTCGCTTTTCCAGGTACGGTCTGCCGACAAGAAGGCCCGCGAGAACGCCGAAGAGACGGCACTCCAGCTCGCCAGGCGTATCGCGACACGCGTCGACGACCATGTCAGCGTCGTGGACGCGCTCCTGGTCACGCTCACCCGCGTCGTGACCATCGATTCGAATCGCGCGAATCTCAACCACGCGCTGCTGGCCTCGGTCAGCAAGGATCTGGGCTCCCGCTTCCTGAGCCTTTCGGTCGCGGACAGGACGGGTCATGTCATTGGCCTTTCCACGAGCGCGCAACCGCTTGGTCCGTTGACGATGGCCGACCGCAAGTATTTCCGCGAAGCGATGGCGTCACATGGGATTGGGGTGGGCGAGCCCGTGGTTGGCCGAGTGTTCGGGCAGCGTTCGCTGAGTATTGGTCGCGCCGTGCTGGGCGTGAGTGGCGAGCCCATCGGTGTGGTGTCCGCCTCAACCAGACTCGAACAGCTCAGGCCCTTGCTGATCCCGGTGAACCTACCTGCAGAGGCTGTTGTGACGCTGGTAAATGACGATGGTGTCGTGTTGGCGCGCACCGAAGATGCCGAACACTGGGTGGGGCGCTCCGTGCGATCACTGCCGTCGCTGCGTCCGGTATTTGAGATCAACGAGGGCGTCAGGGAGATCAAGGGCGAAGACGGAAAGATTCGATTATCCGGATTCGCCACCGCCAGCCGAGTGCCGTGGCGTGTGCTCGTGGGGATTCCGCGGGATGATGCGCTCCAGGCGGTCTGGCTTCTCGAGAATGAGGCCCTGGCCCTCGGCGCGATCTCGCTCCTCGTGAGCCTGGGGCTCGCGTGGCTCATTGCGCGGCGAATCGCCGATCCCATCGTGGCGCTCACGGCGGACGTCAACGCGTATGCCGCAGGTGACCTGTCCCATCGCACAACGGTGCAGGCAGGGGGTGAACCGGGCCAGCTGGCGGTCACGTTCAACCGAATGGCAGCGACCCTCGAACGCCGGCGCGACGAACTGGCGGAAACCGAGCAGCGATATCGCATCCTGTTCGACACGCTGCCTCTGCCCATGTGGGTCTATGACCATGCGACACTGCGCTTCCTGCAAGTGAACCAGGCGGCCGTTGACCGGTATGGCTGGACACGCGAGGAATTCCTCGACATGACCGTCGCCGAGATTCGTCCGCCCGACGAAGCGGTCCGGCTCGGCAATGTCATTCGGCAGAGGAAGCGGGAGCGGGTGGTCGGAATGCCGTGGCGCCACAGGACGCGAGCCGGAGAGATCATCGACGTCGAGGTCACGTCGGACGACCTGCTCGACGGCACGGCGCGCGCGCGGCTCGTGGCCGTCGTCGATGTCACGGACCGCAATCGCACCGACGCGGCGTTGCGCGCGTCGCAGGAACAGCTGCGGCAGTCGCAGAAGATGGAAGCGGTTGGCAGCCTGGCCGGAGGCATCGCCCATGACTTCAACAACCTGCTCACGGCCATACTGGGTTACTGCGACCTGGCACTCGAGTCGGTGCCGTTTGACAGTCCTGTCGGCGAGGATGTGCAGGAGATCCGGCGGGCGGCGAAGCGCGCCTCCGAGCTGACGCATCAATTGCTGGCATTCAGCAGGCGACAGGTGCTGAATCCGCGCGTGTTCGCCCTCAATACCGCTGTGGAAGAAACGGAGAAAATCCTCCGTCGCCTGATCAGCGAGAGCATCATGCTCGAGATGGTGCTCATGGAGGAGTCACCTTCTGTGCGTGCCGATCCTGCGCAGGTGGAGCAGGTGCTGATGAACCTTGCCGTGAACGCGCGCGACGCGATGCCCCATGGCGGGCGGCTCGTGCTCGCAACGGGCGAGAGTCTGTTCACGCGCTCCCAGGCGGTGGCCGGTGGGACAATTCCGCCAGGCCGGTACGCGACGCTGAGTGTCATGGACTCGGGGACGGGAATAACGCCGGAAGTGCGTGAGCATCTCTTCGAGCCGTTCTTCACCACGAAGGAGCGAGGGCACGGAACGGGCCTGGGGCTGGCCACCGTTTACGGAATTGCGCAGCAGAGCGGCGGCGGGGTGGACCTCCAATCCATTCCGGGCGAGGGCTCGACCTTTACCGTGTACTTTCCGCTTGCCTCCCGGCGGGAGCTTGCTATCAGTGCGCAGCGTACCACCGCGGAAACAGCAAAGGGGGAGGGCACTATTCTCCTTGCAGAGGACGACGATGCCGTTCGCGCCATCGTACGCACGACGCTCGAGCGTGCCGGCTATCGGGTGCTGTCGGCGAGCGACGGGGCAAATGCGCTGGCGCTGTTGGAGGGTCACACGGGGCAGATCGACCTGCTGCTCACCGACGTGATCATGCCCGGAATGAACGGGAGAGAATTGGCGGAAAAGATGACGCAGCGCAGGCCCGGCCTGCCGGTGTTGTTCGTTTCCGGATATACAGGCAACGTCCTTGCTGATCTGGGACTCAAGACTGCGGACACCGCCTTGCTGGACAAGCCATTCACCCCAGCGGCGTTGACGGCGGCCGTCGCAGCCCTCATCTCGAAATCCACCGAATGATCATTGTCGTCAGCGGCGCATCCGGAATGATTGGCTCGGCGCTCGTCAAAGAGCTGTACGCGGCGGGTCATCAGGTAAAGCGCCTGGTTCGGCACGAGGTCACCTCCGACGCGGAGATCAGCTGGGATCCCGCCGACGGCGTCATGGATGCGGCGGGCCTGGATGGCTGCGATGCGATCATCAACCTCGCCGGCGAGAACATCGCGCAGCGCTGGACGAGCGCCGCAAAGCGCGAGATTCGGGAGAGCCGAGTGGCAGCGACATCGTTGTTGGCTCGCACGGTTGCCAGCATGGCGGTAGCACCAACGGTGGTGTTGAGCGGATCAGCGATTGGCTACTACGGCAATCGGGGTGATGAGTTGCTCGACGAAGGCAGCTCGAGCGGACGTGACTTCCTGTCGACGGTGGTACAGGACTGGGAGGCCGCCGCGATGCCCATTGCCGCCGCCGGCGTTCGGTTGGTCTATCTCCGCTCCGGGCTCGTACTCTCGAAGGAGGGCGGCGCGCTTGCCAAAATGCTTCTGCCGTTCAAGCTGGGCGCGGGTGGTCACATGGGCGACGGTACCCAGTGGATGAGCTGGATCGGCTTGCATGACCATGTAAATGCGATGATCCATGCCTTGACCAATCAAGGAGTGCACGGCCCGGTCAATTTTGTAACGCCTCACCCCGTTACCAATGCTGAGTTCGCTAGTATATTGGGAAGCGTGCTCAACCGTCCAGCGGTGGTTCCTGCACCCGCCTTCGCACTCAAATTGATGTTCGGTGAGATGGCCGAAGGAACGATTCTCAGCAGTCAGCGGGTGATGCCTTCCGTGCTTTCTGCATCCGGGTTCCGGTTTGCGCATCCCACCCTGCAATCTGCGTTGAGCGTCCTGCTATCGGGCTGAGCACTCATGCCGTGCGGCGGGATGGCCGATACTTCAGACGTTACCGACGTCGGTTCCGTCCCCCAGCATGAGATTCGAGCATGAGCATCTTCGTCGCGCGGCAGCCCATATTCGATACGAAGGAGCGGCTTTCAGGGTATGAGCTCCTGTATCGCGCTGACGGTGAAGCTACCTCGGCCGGCTATCACGACAGCAATGCAATGAGCGCGCGCGTGATCGCGAATGTATTCCTGGGAATGGACATCAAGGACATTACCGGCGGCGTACCGGCATTCCTCAACCTCACGGGCGAGCAGCTGATCGAGCAGACGTATGACCTGCTCGATCCAAAGGACGTCGTCATCGAGGTGCTCGAGACGTGTGTCGTGGATGACTACATGTTCGCGGCGGTCGAGGCGGTCGTGGAGGCAGGGTACCGCATTGCGCTCGATGATTTCGAGCCCGAGCAGAGCAACGCACGCCTGCTGAGTCTTGCGTCGATCATCAAGATCGACGTGCTGGGCCGGACGGACGAAGAGATCCAGCGTGTCGTGGATTTCGTGAAGCGTCCTGGACTCACGCTGCTGGCCGAGCGAGTGGAGACGGAAGCGGTGTACACGCGTTGCGTGGCAATGGGCTTCGAGCTGTTTCAGGGATACTTCCATGCGCGTCCGGAAACGGTGCACGCGGAAGACGTGGAGGCTCGTCACTCGAGCACGATTCGTCTACTCAACCTGCTGCGTAATCCAGACACGAGCGACGCGGAGCTCGAGAAGGCATTTCGTGCCGATCCGGCGCTCTGCTACAAGCTGATGCGCATGGTGAACTCGGCGGCGATTGGTGCCAGCGAAGTCGATTCGGTGCAGCGTGCGTTGCGGCTGATTGGCCGGGGTACGTTGTATCGCTGGGTGTCGGTGCTGTTCACCGCGTCGTTCGCCGATGGAAGCGACAATACAAAGGAGCTGGTGGTTGCGGCGCTCGCGCGCGGCCGCCTGTGCGAGCTCGTGGCCAACCGTTCGCCAGGCGCGCCGGCGTCGGATGCAATGTTCATGACCGGGTTGCTGTCGCGCATCGATGCGCTCATGCGCGTGTCGATGGAGCGCGTGCTTGCGGGAATACAAGTTCCGGAGCCCTGTCACGATGCGCTGCTCTTGCGAACAGGCGCGCAGGCACCGGCGCTCAAGCTTGCAGAGGCGTACGAGAAGGGTGATTGGGCCGGCGTGAAGAGCCTCGCGGCGGAGATGAAGCTGGCGTCGACGACAGTGGCCGGCCTGTACATGGACTCCATCAAGTGGGCGAAGGAGCAGCTCGGCGGCTGAGACGTTCTCCCGCAAGAGATTGAACCGCAGAGAGCGCTTAGCGCACTCTGCGGTAATTTGTTGCTGTGACGCCGCGACTACAGACCGCGGCCCGCGCTCGCCATTGGTAGCTGCGGCAAGGCAGGCGGGCCAAGCCGCGCAGCCGGTCCGGTTGAATCGTGCGCTGTGGCTGGGCCACTCTGCTGCGACGATTCGTTGAACGGCAGGTAGATCGTGATGCGTCGGTTGCGCGGATCATAGGAATCGGCGTCGGGCCTGGTGTCGCGATCGGCCATGCCGCGCACCTCGCGCACGCGGAATGGCTTTACGCCATTTACTTCCAGCACCCGGCGCGCGGCGTTCGCGCGGTCCGACGACAATTCCCAATTCGAGTACAGGCCGTTGAATGGCCGCGCATCCGTGTGCCCTTCAATGATCACGGCGTTCGTGAGCGTGCTCAGCTCCGCCCCCACCACGGCAAGCATGTTTCGCATGATCGGTTTCATCTGGGCCGATGCAACGGGAAAAAACGTCTCCCCCTCGGCGCCCTCGGCGAGCTCGATACGCAAGCCGTCATTCGTCGTCACGATTTCGACATTTGCCAGTGCGCCAAGGCCGGCGCCCTCGAGGCGCGCCTTGATCTTGGCACCCGTCTTCACGAATTCTTCCTGCTGTTGAATGCGACTCACGAGACGCAGCGGCGTTGTCTGCACACTCCCGGGCGACGAGCCGGAGGAAAGCGGGCTGCGGCCGGCCGAGTAGCCCTTCTTGAAGCCGACCGGATTGGAGAAGTAGCCTTCGATGGATTTCTTCAGGTCCTGGTCCATGCCCAGGATCCACATGACCATGAAGAAGGCCATCATGGCCGTGACGAAGTCGGCGTACGCGACCTTCCATGAGCCACCATGGTGCGCAGCATGGGCTTTCTTCTTTTTCCTGATGATGATGATCTTCGCGCCGGACTTGGCCACGTTATGCGGCCTTCCGCCGCGTCAGCGCTTCGAGCTCGCCAAAGGTTGGACGCTCGATGGGCTCGATGTTGCGGCGCGCGAACTCCACGCACGTCATGGGTGAATCGCCGCGCGCGAACGACAGCAGCGCCGTGCGAATGCAGCACATGTAGTCGTGCTCCACCTTGATACGTGCCTCGATGGCCTTGGCGAGCGGGCTGATGACGCCGTATGCGAGCAGGATGCCCAGGAATGTTCCCACGAGCGCGCCGGCAACCTTTTCGCCGATCTCGCTTGCGGCGCCGCCGATGCTGCCCATCGTGATCACAACGCCGAGGACGGCGGCCACGATCCCGAAGCCGGGCATGGCATCGCCGATGTTGGTGATGGCGGACGGAACGGCCATCGCCTCTTCGTGCGCCTTGTCGAGATCGAGCTCGAGAATTTCGCTGAGATGGTGGTCCTCAACGGCGCCCGTGAGGAGTACCTTGAGGGTGTCAGCGAGAAAGCTCACCGCGTGGTGGTTTTTCCGGAACATTGGATACTTCTTGAAGATCTCGCTCTTGTCAGGGTCTTCGATGTGCGACTCGAGGCCCACAAGGCCGTCCTTGCGTGCCTTCTGGAAGATCTCGTACAGCACCTGGAGCAGTTCCGAGTACGCTTTTTCCGTGTATGGATTGGGTTTCAGCAGCCCGAGGATCGCCTTGAAGCTTCCCTTCACGACACTCATCGGGTTCGCAACGACGAAGGCGCCGATGCCGGCACCGCCGAGAATGATGAATTCCGACCACTGCATGAGCACGGCGATCTTGCCGTGCTCCATGGTGTAGCCGAATATGATGCTGCCGAATACGACGGCGAGCCCGAGTATGACGAACATGAAGTCTCCTGGCTCCGCGACGAGCGCCGCAGAGAATAAATGCCTACCCGATCCAGTATCGGCGTGGAGTCCGGCAGGCTGGAGTATCATGCCGGAGAGCGCCGGTGCGTAACGCGGATGCTGTTCACCTCCCGGGGTTCAGCGACTGGGCCGACCTCTCGGGGGCGCTGATCCACGGCCTGTCGCACGCCTTCACGAACCGGATTGCGTCGCTGACGTCGTACATGCAGCTGATGAAATTTGGAGAGGGGGAATTCAGCGCCGACGTCTTTCTCCCCGTGGAGATTCAGCGTCTGCAGGACCTCAACATCGCGATGCGGTTATTGATTCCGAGAGACGAGCAGCCCAGCGCCATGGAGCTGGCGCCGTTGCTGAGGGAAGCGTTGGCGCTTCACTCGCATCATGGCAGCGCCTATGCGCAGGAGACCGAGCTCGTCGTCACTGGCGAGGCGCTTCCGGTGCGTATCGCGCCAAGCGACCTCATCAGTTTACTCTTATTGTTGATTGATCAATCATCGACTCATCACCGGCAGCGGGGTGAGACCAGGGTAGTCCATACGCTGGTATGTGAGGACCTGACCGTGGCGCTTCACCTCAGCGGCGCGGGGCCTGTTACGCCGTACATGACGGCGGTGGCGGCTGAATGCGGGGCGCAGCTGGCTACTACGGCGGGCGGCGTCTCGCTGACGCTGCCTACCTTGCTTGCGCTTCGGATGAGGTAGGCGGGTAAGGCGCTCAGGCTGGCGGACAGCGCCTGGCGCGACAGGCTATTCGTCGGGTGTTGCGGGAAGGGGAGGCACCGATGACAAGAACTGTGCGGCCGCCGTATTCTCGTTGGCCCTGCGATTCTCCTCGGCGATTGCATCCACGATCTCGGAGCGGAGAATGGTGACGGAGGCGGGCGCCTCGATGCCCAGCCGTACGCCCTTGCGGTCGCACGCCACGACAACGATTCGGATGCCGCCATCAATGATGATCGCGTCGCCGGGGGACCGGCTCAGGATCAGCATCGCCTACTGGCCAATGGCAAGCAGCGTTCTCGACATCTCGTCCACCGCGGAAATCACGCGTGCCGCGGCGGCATACGCCTGCTGTTGCTTGATCAATTGCACGAGCTCCTCATCGGTCGCCACCCCACTCACGGATTCCCGCCGCGAATCCGCCTGCGTCACAAGCGTTTTCTGTGCAGTCGCCAGGTCGGTCGCCTGGCTGGACGCGAGTCCGAGGTCGGACATCACCTGCCGAAAGTACGACCCGAGAGTCGTGCTCGCGACCGGCGCGCCTCCAGCATCATAGAGCGTGACCGTGGAGTCGCGCAATGCGGCGATGCGCGTAGCCACGCTGTTGTCGCCGGGGCCGGTCGCCGTGGCGCCCGTGGCAACGATGTTGGTGAGATCGCTGAGCGACACGTCCAGGCTCATGCCGCGCGCCGTCTGGGCAAGGTCTCCGGTTCCCGCGCCGCCGGTCTGTGTGAAGAAGTTTCCGCCGGCCCGCGCAACGGGCGGATTGCCGCTGAACGCCTGGCCGGAGGAATGAATGGCGTTCACCTCGCGAACGATGCTGCCGGCGAGGGCATCAAGGCCCCGCTGCACGGCGGGCAGCTGCGTGTTGATCGCGTCCACGCCAGCGGCAAGCTTGCCGCCAAGGTTCGCGAGCGACTCCGTATCACCCTGAATGGTGATGGCAACGGTGCTGGCGCCGCTCGCGGCAAGGTGATGCACGTTGTCGCCGTCCACGAGCAGACGTCCGCCGGAATACACCGCGACACTGCCATCGGAATGCTCGATGACACGCGCATTCATGAGCGTGGAAAGCTGATCGAGCGTGCGGTCACGCTCGTCGCGCAGATCATTCGCGGAGCTGTTGCCCGCTTCATTCCCTGCGATGACGGGGTTGAGCGTGCCAATCTTGTCGAGGAGTGCATTCACCTGCGCAACGTTGGTCGCGAGCTCGGTGCGGTCGTTGCCATCCACTTCATCGAGCCGCGCGGCCAGGCCGTTGAACATCGCCGCGAGCTCGGACCCCTTGGCACGCACGGCCGTGCGTGCGACGGCACCGGACGGATCGTTCGCGAGATCATCCCACGCATTGAACATCGCGTCCATCGTCGCGCTCAGGCCATCGGTCGTCGGCTCGCCGAACACGGATTCCACCTGTGCAAGGATGTCGCTCGTCTGTTGATACCCCGATGCACTCGTTGACGCGGAGCGATACTGGACGTCGAGCAGCGAGTTTCGGTTTCGCGTAACGGATTGAATGCCCACGCCGGTGCCGAGATCGCCGTAGGTCAGCCGTTCCGGTGTGTTGGCCGCGAGGTTCACGCGTTGGGCGGAGTAACCCGCCACGCTGGCGTTCGCGATGTTCTGCGACGTGGTCTGCATGGCGGCCTGCTGCGCCTGCATTGCCGTCCGTGCGACGCTGAGTATGCTGCCGAGCGAGCTCATGTCACGCGCGCCGGTTGAGCACGGCCGAGCCGCGGGCCACGCTGCCTGATTCGAGCACCGGAGAATACGTCGCCGTGGCGGGAGCGCCGGCGAGCGTGCGCAAATACGAATCACCGCTCGCGAGTGCGCTGCGCAACACATGCCGGTTGATGGCCACTTCGCGCGACAACGTGCGCGCCGCCTCGTGCAGCGCGGAGCGGACGGCACGTAGCGACTCGGTCATGCGATCGCCGAGCACGTGGTCGAGCGATTCGAGCGGCAGATCTTCGCGCTCGCCGAGCATGGAGCTGAGCGACCGGCGCCGACGGCGACTTTCGGCGAGTGTGCCGAGCACGCGATGCGTGGCATACACGGTGTCGTCGACCGCCTGGAGGTCATTCACGGCCACCGACGCGCGCTGGCGCTGCATGATCGACACGAGCTCCTCGATGAGCGCGATCTCGCTCGCAAGTGAATCGGCGATCATTTCTGCGGACGGCATGCGCGCGGGTGGAAGTGCTTCGACGACGCTGACCTGGTGAGCGCTCATGGCGTGGTTGCTCCGGTCGGTGGCGCTGCGTGGGCGGGAAGAGCGCGCGAGAGTTGCCTCACCACGGCGTCACTCAAGGATCCCGCATGCTGCCACTGCGCCGGGGCAAGCTCGGCGGCGTGTTGATCGAGCATGGTGCGGAACATGTCTTCACCCTGGCCGCCGGAGGTGAGGCCATCCTGGGGAATGGTGTCGCGCATGGCCTTGAACAGCTGCTCGACAAAAACAGACTGGAGCGACTGTGCCGTTTCCTTGAGCTGATCGCGCGGGTCGGCGTTGGCGTCGGGGCGCTTTGCGCGGCCGAGTGCGTGACGGGTGGAGGATGCGGGCTGCACGCCACCACTGATGAGAGTGGTCACCGAACCACGACCTCGGCGGAGAGTGCACCGACACTACGGAGCGCTTCGAAGATAGCGGCGATGTCCGCCGCGGGCGCACGCATGGCGTGCAGCGCAGCGGCCACTCGAGAGACCTGGGTGCCAGGCGCGACACTCAGGTTGCCGGGGATCTGCCGCTCGGCGACGGCATTGCTGTCGGGCCTTGCGGTGGAATCCGCCACCGGTTGTGCGCCGACCGCCAGTGTGAAGCCGCCATGAGAGACGATGGCTTCGTTGACGGTGATGTCGCCACCGGCCACGATCGTTCCATCGCGCGCGTCGATGACGAGGCGCGACGGCCTGTCGGCACGAACGCGCAGATCACGGATGCGGGTGAACAGCGCGGCGCGGTCCTGCTTGTCGTCGGGCTTCAGCGTCAACTCAATGGAGCCTGGATCTTCCACCTTGGCGGAATTGTCGCCGAGGTCCTTGTTGATTGCCGCGGCAATCCTGGACGCGGTGCCGATGTCCGGCTCACGAAGCAGCAGACGCGATGCGCTGGCGAACTGGGTCTTTGGCAGGTCTGCCTCGAGCAGGCCGCCTGTGGGAATCCTTGCCGCATTTTCTGCGGTGTACGACATCCGCACTGTGCCGCCGCCCGAGCCGGACGTCGTGAGCACGGCACCCTGTGCAGATCCCATCGGCTTGCCGCCCACGTCCGAGAGCAATGGTGTCATCCACAACACGCCGCCGCGCAGCGACTTCGCGTCACCAACCGAAGCGACGTTCACATCGAATTTTCCGCCCGGACGCAGGTACGGCGACACCTCTGCCGTTACCAGCACCGCAGCCACGTTGCGCATGCGCATGACTTCCGTTGGTACCTCGATATCGAAGCGGCGCAGCAGGTTGACGACCGACGTCACCGTCATGCCGCCCTGTTTGCCCCCGCTCACACGATCGCCCGTGTTGTCGAGTCCAACGACGAGTCCGTAGCCCATGAGCCGAATGGGCACCGCACGATCCTCGACGGTGAGGTCGCGAATGCGTGCTTCCTGGGCGTCCGCGCGCATGCAAAAGAGCATGACCGCGAACAGTGCGATGCGATTTCTCATGGCCAGAATACCGAGACGAGGCGGCCCAGAATACCACCGCGAGTGCCACCGAGATCGCCGCTCAAGGTGTAGAGCAGCTGTGCGTCGGCGATACGGGCGCTGGGCACGAGATTGTCGCGTGTCACATCTTCCGGTCTAACAAAACCAGTAAGAGTCAATTGCTGCTTGTTCTTGTCCACATCTACAGTACGCGCGCCCTTGACTTCAAGAATGCCGTTAGCCGCGACTTTAACAACACGGACTGTCATTTCACCGCGAAAGCGAAGGTCACGCGTGGCGCCACCGCTCTGGCGGGAGGTCGACGTCTTGTTGGTGCCCACCTGGACATTGATTCCCGTTGCAAGCGCGCCGGGCGGTGTGATGCCAAGGTCATTGTTGCGCGAGGTCTGATCCGAACCGGTCTGGCCTTTGTTCGCCGAGGCGAGGGTTACTTCGTCCACGAGCACCGTGAGGATGTCGCCGGCGGAATACTCACGCTTGTCCGATGTCCACGACCGGCGTGGCCGCACACCACCCGTATCCGCCGCCGGCCCCTGGGCCTGCAGCACGACTGGCAGGAGCAACGCGAGCAGCGGGGCAATACGGCGCACGCCGCGGAATATGTTATTCGACACGAACACGTCCCGCGCCGATGACCGAGCCTTCAAGCGACTGCTGCGAGGTCATGCGCACCGTCACCCGCTCGCCCGCACCCGCCGAGCGCGTTGCGTGGCCCTTGGCCGTGATGAGGATGGAGCCGTTGCGCCACTGGAGCTCCACCACGTCGCCCGCCTTCACGAGCTGCGGTGCGATGATCGCGGGCGCGCGCAGGACCTCACCCGCCTTGATCATGCGGCGCGTGCTCCAGCCAACGAGTGAATCTGCCTCGGAGGCCGGATGAGGAATGGTGTCCAGCACCTCAACTGAATGCGGAAGTGGATGATGGGGCCTGGCGTATGCAATGTCGGCCGCCGTGAGAACGGCACCACGTGGAATGGCGCGCGCAGCCACACGCTGCAGGCCCGGCAGCTCGGAATCCCTGGCCGCCATCGCGTGCGCGTCATGATCCGCAGCAGGTTTTTGCGCGGCGCCGACACACGGGAGCGCGCCGAGCATCGCGGCAATGGTGATACGGCGAACGGTAAAGGGCGAGCCTCGCATGGCCGACATCAGCGCACCAACTCGTTGGCGACTTGCGACATCTCATCCGTCGCCTTTACCGCCTTGGAGTTCAGCTCGTACGCGCGCTGTGCGGAGATCATGTCCACCATTTCCTGCACGACCTCCACATTGCTGCCCTCGAGCGAGCCCTGAAGCAACAGGCCCATGCTTTCGTCGCCGGGAAAACCCGCGATGGCCTGGCCGGACGCGGGGGTCTCCGTGAACAGGTTGCTGCCCTCTGCCTGCAAGCCGGATGGATTGGAGAAGCGCGCGATCTCGATGCGCCCGAGCTCCACGGTTTCCTTGCCCGACTTTGTGTAGCTCACGACGCCCGTGCGCGAGATGCTTATCTGTGTCGCATCGGACGGAATCTTGATGCCCGGAATGACCTGGTTGCCCTGATTCGTGGTCAGCACACCTTGATCGGAGATCTGGAAGCCACCGTCTCGCGTGTATGCCGTTCCACCGCTGGGCGTCTGCACCTGGAAGTAGCCTTCGCCCTCGATGGCGACGTCGAGCGGACGGCCCGTACTCTCGAGCGATCCCTGCGCGTTCTCGCGCATGATGCCGGCGAGATGCGTTCCACGTCCGACCTGGATGGCGCCCGCGGAATTCGCGTCGGCGCCGCCGATGACGCTTGGGCCCTGGAGGTTCTGATAGAGGAGATCCTCAAACTGCGCGCGGCTGCGCTTGAACCCGGTGGTGTTCACGTTGGCCAGGTTGTTGGCAATGACCTCGGTGCGTGTCTGCTGCGCCATCATGCCGGTTGCGGCGGTGCGGAGTGCGGGATTCATGAGCGGTGCCGATGAGTGGGGTTGCGAGGCGGCGTGGTTACGCGGCCGGTTTGCCGAGCAGGCTCGATGCGGTTTCGCGCACGTGATCGAGGAGGGTGATGGACTTCTCCACGGCGGCGTATGCGCGCTGCACGCTGATCATGTCCACGAGCCCTCCGAGCGAATCGACGTTGGACTCTTCGACAGCACCTTGGCGAATGTCGCGCTGATCGATCGGAACGAGAGTGCGCACCGAGTCGGGCACCAGAAGGTTGCCGCCCTCGTGCGCCAGCGTGGCACCTGCCGGAGCGCTCTCCACGCGAAGCTGGTCGACCTTGTTTCCGTCTACTGTCACGTTGCCCTGCGCATCGAGCGTGACCTTGGCGTTGCCTACCTTGATCGGACCACTCCGTCCCAGGAGCTGGTGTTCGCCGGAATCCGCGAGATACCCGTCCGCGTCAACTTCCAGATGGCCGCCGCGCGAGAAGCGCTCGCCCTGCGGCGTATTCACAACGAGAAAGCCATCGTTGCCTAGTGCGATGTCCATCGAGTCGCCGGTCTGGCGAATGTTGCCCACGCGGCGGTCGATGTGCGTTCCCACAACGGGTGTACCGTCCAGCAGCGACCCAAACGACCGCTCGGCCTTGAAGCCGTTCGTGGACACGTTGGCCAGATTGTTCGCCGTGACTTCCTGGCGACGCTCCCAGTACCGCAACGCGCCCGAGGCGCTCGTCATTCCGTTCAGGATTACCATGGTCTCTCAGGCGGGAACGGGCCGGTTTGGTCCGTCGGTGCCAACCATACAGGCAGGGGGTGTGCCCGGTGAATGCGACCCCGGTCCAACGGTACAAGATGTTGATTTATAAAGAGTTAAGCCGTGATAGCACGATATATGCAGAACTTTCCAGGCTAGGCAAAAGATGCCGTTCCGGCCACATCTGCCGGATCGATCAGGCGATGGCCCGCATGGGCGCGAGCTGCTCGCGCAACCGGCCCAGCGCCTTGGCGCAGATCTGCGACACGCGCGATTCGGTGACACCAAGCACCTCGGCGATCTGGTGCAGCTTGAGCTCCTCGAAGTAGTAGAGCGTGAGCACGGTGCGCTCCTGATCCTTGAGCTTGAGAATCGCTTCGCGAAGCAACGCCGTTTCCTGCGCGCGCGAGATGCGCGAGTCGGCCCCTTCTTCCTTTTCGTCCATGAGGTACTTGGCCGGCGACGGCAGCACTTCGTCGCGGTCGCTCGACGTCCGCTCCAGCGGCACCTGTACGGTGGCTTCGATTTCCGACTCCCAGCGCCACAGGGTCCTGGTGTCGATGCCAAGGTGCCCGGCGAGCTCCTTGTCGGTTGGATCGCGGCCGAGCACACGCATGACCGCTTCGCGTCCGCGGGCGATGTCACGCGTCTTTCGACGAATGGAGCGCGGTACGTGGTCCTGGCGTCTCAGCTCGTCGAGAATCGCACCGCGAATGCGTGGCACCGCGAAGGTGCTGAACGCGAGTCCGCGCGAGGGATCGAACGACTGAAGTGCGGCCATCAATCCAAACACGCCGGAGTTGACGAGGTCATCCAGGTCCGCGTCCGCAGCGAGCGACTTGAGGAGCTGTCGCGCCACGTGATACACGAGGCTGAGGTGTTCCTTCAAAAGCGCGTCGCGCGCGGCTTGATCGCCGGCTGCGAAATTGGCCCACTGCGCTCGAGCGTCCATCGTCAGCTCCAGTTTTCATTGAGGTGAGAACCCGCGGTTGCCGGCATCCTGCCGGCAACCGAGGGCAGCACGCGTTCGGCAAACGACAGCATCGCGCGGGCGGCAGGCGATCCTTCCGCAGCATCGCCAATTGGCATTCCGGCGCCGAGTGCGGCGCGCAGACAGGCGTCGTCCGGCAGGGAGCCGGATGACGAGAGGTCACGTTCGAGAAAGCGCACGCTCGCGTTGGACAGCTGTCCGCTCGCGGCACGCGCGGTTGCTTCATCATGCCTGTTCACGAGCACGTGGCAGCGCACGGTGGGGGCATGCTGCGCGAGCACCTTGAGCAGCGCGTAGCTCGCGGCGAGCGAGGTCCGATCGGTGTCGCTGACGATCACGGCGGATCCAATGCCGGACTGCGTGGCGGCGAGTACGTTCTCGAGGCGTGCGCCCGCGTCGACGATCACGACGTCGAAATCGGGTTCCGCAAAAAGGCGTTCAAAGGGCGTGTGGCGTCCGTCTTCCATTGCCGGAGCCATATCCTGCACCGTGCGCGTGCCTGGTGCAAAAGAAAGCTGTTCGGTGATTGCCACGAGCACGTCGCTCACCGCGACATTCGAATCGGCGAGTGCGTCCAGACCCGTTAACGGATGAAATCCGAAGAGAGAGTGCAGGCCGGTGTTTCCATCCACGAGCAGCACGCGTGATCCCTCGCCGGCACACACGAGTGCAAGGAGCGACGCCGCGACAGACGTACCCACGCCTTCTCGTCCACCGGCGACGAGCACGATTCGCTCAGGCCGCATGGGCGAGCTCCCATGTGGCGATGGAATCGAGCTTCACGTGCGGCGGCAACTCGGCGAGCGAGATGACCGGCATGTTCGGCAGCACCGGCTCCACGAGGCGGCGGATGCCGACGCGGAGGTTTGGAGAGGTGAGCAGCGGCATCGTGCGGCCATCGGGACCATTGAGTCCCGACAGCGAGTTGAGCTCGCGCAGCAGTCCCGCGAGCGCATCGGGCGTGAGCATCTGCGCCGCCTGCCCCTGATTCTGCCGTGGGCTGAAAAGGCCAGTGAGCGATGACTCGAGCCGTGGCCCAAGCGTGATGCCGCGCACGGTGCCGGTTTCGTCCATGTACAGCCGCGCGATGACATTCGTGAGTGCGCGACGGACGTGCTCCGTGAGCAGCTCCGGATCCTTGGTGACCTCTGCCGCATCCGCCAGCGCTTCGAGAATGCTCACGAGATCGCGAATGGGAACACGCTCGCGGAGCAGGCGCTGAAGAACGCGATGCAGCGCGCCGAGTGACAGCTTGGCAGGAACGATGTCGTCCACGAGCGCGGGGTGCGACTTCTTGAGCGTATCGATCATCTCCTGCACGTCCTGGCGGCCAAGCAGCTCGGCGGCATTGGCCTTGAGGACTTCCATGAGATGTGTGGCGACGACGGTGGTGGGCTCGACGACGACGAAGCCCTTCGACTCCGCTTCGATGCGGCGGCCACCGGCAATCCAGCGCGCGGGCATGCCGAAGCTCGGGTCGATCGTCTCCATGCCGTCCACGTTTCCAGTGGCGCGCCCGGTGTCGAGCGCCATGAGGAAGCGCGGCATGATTTCGGAGCGTGCGATCTCGGAGCCGCGCAGCTTGATGACGTATTCGTTCGCGGGCAGACGAATGTCGTCGCGAATGCGAATGGGGGGAACGAGGATTCCGAGCTCGAGTGCCGCCTGCTTGCGCAGGAGCGTAATGCGCTCGAGCAGGTCGCCGCCCTGCTTTTCGTCCACGAGGGGAATGAGCGCATAGCCCACTTCGATTTCGATGGGGTCGATCTGCAACAGGTCCGTCATTGGATCGGGAACCGGTGGCAGCTTCGGGATGGCGTCGAGCGCAAACTTTTCTGCGGCGGTGCGCTTTTTCGCGCCTTCTTCGGCGGCGCGACCGAGGAACGCGATGGCAGCGCCGAGCACGAAAAATGGAAGCTTGGGCAGGCCGGGAATCAGCCCGAAAATACCGAGCACCGAGCCGGCGATGTACATGGCGCGGGGATGTGCGCCGAGCTGGTTGGCCACGTTCGTGCCCATCTTGCCGCCGCCGGCAGAATGGGTAACGACAATACCGGCCGCGGTGGAAATGATCAGTGCGGGAATCTGTGCAACGAGGCCTTCACCAACCGTGAGGATGGTGTACTGCGACAGTGCTTGCGTAACGCCCAGGTGGCGCTGAACGACGCCGATGAAGAATCCGCCCAGGATGTTGATGAACGTGATGAGCAGGCCGGCAATGGCATCGCCCTTCACGAACTTGGACGAGCCGTCCATTGCCCCGTAAAAATCCGCGGCGTTGGCGACTTCCTCACGGCGGCGGCGTGCTTCCTTCTCGTCGATGAGACCGGCGGAGAGGTCGGCGTCGATGGCCATCTGCTTGCCGGGCATGGCATCGAGAGTGAAGCGCGCCGCGACTTCCGCGACCCGGCCGGCACCCTTGGTGATGACGATGAAGTTGATGCCGATGAGGATGAGGAAGATCACGAGCCCGACGACGTAGTTTCCGCCGATGACGAACTCGCCGAACGACTGGATGATCGCGCCTGCGTGGCCCTGACCCAGGATCAACCGCGTGGAGCTCACGTTGAGCGCCAGGCGGAAGAGCGTCAGGATGAGCAGGACCTGCGGGAACGAGCTGAACTCGAGCGGGTCCGTGGTGTTGAGTGAGACGAGCAGGACAACGAGCGCGGAGCCGATGCTGCCGGCGATGAGCAGGTCGAGAATGATTGGAGGCAGCGGCACCATCAGCAGCGCGATGATGCCGACGACGGCAACGGCAAGTACGATTTCAGCGCCCGAGCGTGAGGAGGCAGCGGTAGTACGCGTGCTCATGCGCTTGCACTCCCGGCCCACGAGCCACGTGTTGCGCGCGTCCTGAGCACGTATGCCAGGATCTCGGCGACGGCCATGTACATCTCGACGGGTATGAGTGTGCCAACGCGCGCGGTTTTGATGAGGGCGCGTGCAACGGGCTTGTTCTGGATGATGGGAACGCCGTGTTCCATCGCGATGGCCTTGATGCGTTCAGCCACCAGGCGCTGGCCTAACGCGAGGACGATCGGGGCAGGGGCCAGCGTGGGATCGTACTTGATGGCGATGGCGATGTGTGTGGGGTTGACGATGATCACGTCTGCCCTGGGCACGTCCTTGAGCATCTGGCGGCGTGCATAGCTGCGCGCGATCTGTCTGCGGCGCCCCCTGATCTGTGGATCGCCATTCTGCTGCTTGTTCTCCTGCTTCACTTCTTCCTTCGTCATGCGGAGCTGTTTCTGGAAGCTCCACCACTGGTAGAGGTAGTCGCCGCCGGCGAGGGCGAGATACGCGCAGCCGGCGCTCATGAGCAACTGAATGACGTAGTGCTCCACCATGGGGAGAAACGCCGTCGGTGCATTCTCGGCGAGGCGCAATGCGTCGGGCATCGCTTCCTTGAGCGCCACGTACACCACACCACTCACCAGCCCGACCTTGCCGAGCGACTTGCCCAACTCCACGACGGACTGCACGCCGAGGATGCGCCTGGCGTTCGCGAGCGGGTTGAGCTTCTTGAAGCTTGGGGTGATTGGCGTGAGCGACATTACGCCGCGTGCCTGTGCGACCGTGATTGACAGCGACACGAGCGCCATGGCGCCGAGGAACGCCCCGAGCGCGGCAACCATGCGCCAGCCAATCTGACGGATGAGCGCGGTCGCGGAGCCTTCGGTGAGGGATAGCGTTCCCGCGTTCGCGAGCAGATCGCCGGAGGTCTGCGTGACGATCATCGCAAGCGGACCAGCGGCCGTCTTGAGCACGAGCGCACTGCCGATGAGCATGATCGCAACCGTGAGCTCCTGGCTTTTGGGAATGCGACCTTCTTCATGCGTGGTCTGCTTTTTATGATCGCTGGCTTCTTCTGTTTTTTCGGATCCTGGCTCGTCGCTCATCGGCTACCTCAATCCGGTGGCGGAAAGTGCGCCGAGGGATTGCGTGAGCACGCCCTGGTAGAACGTCGTCCAGCCGTTGAAGAACATACCGATGACGGGAATCGTCGCAGCGAATGCCGTGAGACCAACACCGATCTGAATGGGAAAAGCAACCGACAGGATGTTCAGCTGTGGCGCCGCACGGCTGAGAATGGCGAGCGCCACATTGGCAATGAGTACCACGGCAATCACGGGCGCCGCAAAACGCAGTCCCAGTACGAACAGCTGGCTGCCGATACCCACCATGGCGCGCGCACCGTTGGCGAGATCGAGTGAGCTTCCAACCGGGATGACGCGTGTGCTGGCCGCGATGGCGTCGATCATCACGATATGTGCGTCGAGCGCGAGCATGAGCGCCACGGCAAAGAAATTCGTGAACTGTCCGAGCGCGGGTCCCTGCTGGCTCGTCATTGGATCGAGAATGGCGGCACCGGAGAGACCAATCTGAATGGCCATGAGCTCACCGGCCGCATCGCACGCACCCACGAGCAGGGCGGCTCCCAGGCCGATGGCGAATCCCACCATCGTTTCGCTGAACCCCGTGGCCATGTTGAGCACGGGCACGCCAACTGCCGACGCGTGGGCCGCAGGCTGCAGCAGGATCGCGAACAGCACGATCAGCCCGGCCTTGAGGTGCTGCGGAATGGGTTTCGCGGAAAACACGGGCGCAATGAGCACGAGGCCCGTAATGCGCAGGCCGAGGAGTGCGAGCACGGTAACAGATCCCTTCGCAAAGGGATCAAGCTGTGCGGGCACCTCGGCAAGCATCATCACTGCGCCATCTGTGGGATACTGCGGATGATCTCCGACGTGTACTTCACGAGCGTCTGGAGAATCCATGGAAGCGAAACGAGAAATACCGCCGCCACCGCAAGCAGCTTGGGCACGAAGGCAAGCGTCTGTTCCTGAATCTGCGTGACGGCCTGCACGACGCTCACGGTCAGGCCGCTCGCGAGGGCAACGGTGAGCATGGGCGCAGCAACCATGAGTGCGATGGTGATCGCATTCTTGGCCATGTCGACGACGAGTTGATGATCCATGTTCCTGTTAGCGGAAGCTGGCGACGAGGCTCTGCACGATCAGCGTCCAGCCATCGACGAGGACGAAGAGCAGCAGCTTGAAGGGCAGGGAAATCATCGCCGGCGGAAGCATGAACATGCCCATGCTCATGAGCACCGAGCTCACGACGACGTCGATGATGATGAACGGGAGGAACAACGCAAATCCAATCTGGAAGGCCGTGCGCAGCTCGCTGGTCACGAATGCGGACATCAGCGTGACGAGGGGCACCTGCGCTGCGGTGGCGGGCCGCTGGCCGCGGCTGAGATCCACAAAGACCTGGAGATCGTGATCGCGCGTCTGGCGAAGCATGAACTCGCGAAACGGCTGCGCGCCGCGCTCGAGCATCTGGCCTTCCTGGATCTGACCTTCCATCCAGGGTTGGATGGCATCGCGATTCACGGCCGCCATTGTCGGTGCCATCACGAAGCCCGTGAGCAGCAGTGCCATGGCGGCTACCAGATGCGCCGGTGGGGCGTTCTGTGTGCCAAGCGCGGTGCGGAGGAAATGGAGAACAATGAGAATGCGCGTGAAGCTGGTCATCATCAGCAGCAACGTGGGCAGCAGCGTGAGCAGGCCCATCATCACCACGATGCCAACCGTGCCGCTCAGCCGGAATCCTTCACTCTTGTCGCCACCGACGCGGACGTCCATGCGGGGAACGAGCTTGGCGATGGCAAGATCCGCGTCTGCACTTACTGTTGGCGCGACGACCTTTGCCGGCTCGGCGACCTTGCGTGCCGCCACGTTGTTCATTGGCGCAGGCGCGGCCGGCGCCTGGCCTGCCACCGCGGGACGCTCGAGCGTAAACGGCGTGGCGGCCGGCTTGTTCTTGAGTACCTCGGCGGTGGCAGCGGCGATCGCCTCAACTGTGTTAGCGGGCTTCGGTGCGGCTGACGTCGTCACATTCGATGCGGGACGCACTGGCGTGCGCGTGCGCTGAGCGCCTGCGCCCGAAGACAGCGAGAGCGCGAGAAGAATGGCGCCGGCTGCCGGCAACCCAAAGCCACGCAGCGCACCATTGAATGCCGTCCTGAAGACGGGCACCTTGCTGTCCACCACCATCGGCGACTCGATGGCCGCAATCTCGCTCTCCTCCAGCTGATAGAGCCGGTTTACACCGCCTTCACCAACCGTCACCGCGATGTACCGCGTCCCGATCTGCACAACGGCAATTCCCTGCTTGGGTCCAAGCGACAAACGCTGAACCACCTGCATCGCCAGACGCCCCCGGCCGCCCGTTGCTCCCGGTGCGAAGCGCTTCAGGAACTGAAGCGCAACACCCAGCAGCAGCAGGACCAACCCGAGTGCGGCAAGAACGGTCAGCGATGCCCCGAAGCTCATGACGCTTGCCGGGCCAGCGACGGAGACGTGGCAATGATGCGCGTGATGCGCACGCCGAAGTGATCGCCGAGGATCACGACTTCGCCCTCGGCAAAGTGACGGTCACCGACGTAGACGTCGATGGGCTCATCGGCCATGCGCTCGAGCTGAATCACGGAGCCTCGGCCCAGGCGAAGGATGTCCTTCACGGCCATGTTGGTGCGACCGAGCTCGATGGAAACGGACAGGCTCAGGTCCATCAGCATGGACAGGGGAACTTCTCCCTCTGGCGCAGCGCTGGCGCCGAGCTCGTTGAACGGCGTCGCGCTCATGGGCATCGTGTCTTGTGTCATTGCACTGGTGTCGTGGGAATGCCGGCGTCGTTTGCGTCCATGAAATCCTGGACACGCACGGCGAGCTTGTTGCCGACGCGGCCGGCGATGCAGCGAAAGCGTGGAGTTGATCCGACGAATGCCTGGATCGGAGCGTTTACATCAATTCCTGTCTGGAGTACCATGCCGACATGCACTGTGGAGAGGTCACGCATCTGGATGCGGAAGTCGGGCAGCATTGCGCGCACCGAGACATACGTCGCACGAACCTGTGCCTCGGCGAGATCGCGGTTGGCAGTGAGCTCCTCCGCCGATCCGATGGACGTGCCGCCGGATTTGCGCTCGTCGGCGGTGCCGGCGAAGAACGCTTCGAGTGCGATTTGCGGAAGGCTGATCGAGATATTGCCCTGCTTGCCCGCGAACATGACGCCGATCTTGATGTGGAGCACGGAGTTCTGGCGTCCGCTGCTCTGAATGATTTCCGGAACGGACTCGAAGCCGCTGAGCTCCATGGAAAGCGGCACGCGGTCATGCCAGCATTCCTGCAGCTGCTGCACCACGCGCTCGGCGACGACGCGGAGTGCCATGCGCTCGATCGGCGAGAGGGCGCGGTCGAGAATGGTGGGATCACCGTGACCGCCAAAGAGACGGTCGATGAGGAAGTACGAAAGATCGAGACCGAAGTCGACGACACCCTGCTGGCCGCCGCAATCCTTGATGTCGACGAGGTAGGCGCAGCACGGCGACTCGAGCGTGCCGGCGAATTCCGCGAACGATGCCTGGCGCACGTCCGTGAGGCGCAGCTCGATCTGCCCCCGGACGCGCGAAAGCAGCCATCCCTCGAGGGACTTCACCATGCGCTCGTGCATCACGTCGAGCGCGCGCATGCGCTCGTTGGCGACGCGGCGCGGGCGGCGGAAATCGACGACGACCGGCTCATCGGCGTGCGTGGAGACTACTCCGGGAGTGATCATTCAGCCGTCCTCACTGAATGACGAACTGCGGGAAGTACACGCGGTTGATCGTGCCCTTCGGGAACAGCGGAGCGAGGGCGGCGATCATCTCTTTCTTGAGCACATCACGCGTGGAGATGTCGGTGAGCTGCTCCACTGTCTTGCTGCCGAGCAACGCGAGGAGCACGTCGCGCACTTCGGCATCGCGTGTCTTGAGCAACTCGACGTTCGTGCCGTCCTGCAACTCGAATGTCGCGTTGACCATCAGGAAACGCGTTCCGCCCGAGCCGGCAGGGTTGAGCACGAGGTTGTCGACGACATGCAGCGTCTTGGCGGCACCGCTCTCGGCCTTGCCGTCCTTTCCTTCCCTGGCTTTTCCCGGTTCCCTGGCGCCGTGTTCTGCCGATGCCGCTGGTGCCTGGGCGCTCGCGCGCTTGGCGAACGTCGGCCCGACGACGAAGAGTCCAACACCGGCTCCAATGGCGAGGCCGATGGCGATGACGCCGTACAGCGCGATTGGTTTGCCCTTCGGTGCGTCGTGTGACGCTGTCGCTTCGCTATCGGATTCCATCTGAACTGGGGGGTAGGATCAGTGCCTTTGGGCGGCGGTGGAGGGAGATGCTTGCCGCGCACCCCTGATTGGCACGGCCTGTACCATTCCAACGCAGGCTTGATGATCCACTGTAAGTCTATGTCATATATAGACTTACATATTAATGATAAGATTCAGATGAGAGTTGCCAGAGGCGGACGAAGCGGGGCATCCGGCATAAATTGCCGTGCCAGATATGGTGCTTTTTTCCGAGGAACGTCCTTCACTTCACTCGTCAGTGCGAATGAAGTGAAGGATGACTACCGAACTCAGCATTATCGCTTGAGCGAGACGAGCTCTTCCAGCATCTGGTCGCTCGTGGTGATCACGCGGCCATTGGCCTGGAATCCACGCTGGGCGATGATCATGCTCGTGAACTCCTGTGCCAGGTCCACGTTCGACATCTCCAGCGCGCCGCTCGTGATTTCGGCCTGTGCGCCCTGGAGTGCGTAGCCAAGCACCGCGTTGCCCGAGTTGCCGGACTCCACGTACATGTTGTCGCCCATGCGAACCAGGCCGCCGGGGTTGTTGAAGTCCGCGAGCGTGATCTGGCCAAGGGGCACGGTGGTGCCGTTGCTGAACGCGCCCGAGATGATGCCCGCACGATCGATGGTGAAGTTCTCGAGGGAGCCCGACGCATAGCCGTCCTGCTCGCGAAGCACGGCGTTGTTCGCGCCGGAGAACTGTGTCAGGCCATTGGTCGCGCCAAGTTTGCCACCGCTCGGATCCACCGTGATGACAACCGGATCTGCACCACTGTTGGGAGTGAATGAGATCTGCGGAGCGACAAAGGTGGTGAGGTCGATCGTGCCGTCGGCGTTGAACGAGATGGGATGCGAGCCGGCGACTTCCGTGACGCCCCCCGTGATGTCCAGTCCAGCCGGATTGACCTTCCAGTCCCACTGGTTCTGGCCGGTCTTGTACATGGCGATCTTCACTTCGTGCTTCGTGCCGAGTGAATCATATGCCGTGATGGACGTGTCGAGATATGAACCGGCATTCTGTGGCAGCGCACGCTGGGTGGCGTCGAGCGGGTCGATTGCCGCCGCCGCGCCCTTGTCGAATACCGTGGAGGATGCGTTGAGATTGCCTGACATGTTGATGGTGCCTGTTGCCTTCGCCGCTGTTTGCTGGCCAAATGGCAGCTTGATGTCGCCAACGCCGTCCTGGAACACGCCATTGATTGCCGTCCGTCCCTGCACGACAGCGCCATTCGTGGGCGTGACGAGGTTTCCGTTCGCGTCGACCTGGAAGTTGCCGGAGCGTGTGTAGAACTTCTGCAGCCCCTTGCCCACCACGAAGAAGGAATTGCCCTGGAGTGCGAGGTCGGTGGGGATACCGGTCGTCTCGATGTTGCCCTGGCTGAACAGCGTGTCGATGCTGCCCACCTGTGCGCCCAATCCGATCTGGATCGGGTCGATGCC
>JAQBPY010000413.1 GCA_028287285.1 Gemmatimonadota bacterium | reverse complement strand
CAGGGGACGTCCAGCATCTATACCGCGTACGACAACACGTTCAGCCAGCCAACGCACGTCTGGGGCACGACTCCGGAACAGTGGCTGACGTACAACACGAGCGTGGCAGGTCGTCCGCTGCAGACTTCGAGCACCGTCGCCTCCCCTGCGAATGTCGTCACGAATTTCGGTTTCACGACTGACGGCCGCATGCAGTCCCAAACCGATGCCGCAGGGCATGGCTCGACCATGGTGTTTGGCTCGCCGACTTTTCAAAACCTCACAAGTGTCACGGAGCTGACGTCGAGCGGAAGTAAGATGACGCGAATTGCCTACGACGTGTTCGGTCGGGATTCTGCAGTCACCGATCCTACCGGTGCCGTAACGACAAGTGTGTATAACACGCTGAATCTGCCCATCAAGACAGTGGGTGCGCGCGGCGAGTCGACGCTGATGTACTACGATATCATGGGCCGCGACACACTGGTCGTAGATCCGCTTGGCAATAGATACATCAGCTACCGAAACGCCCTCGGCTGGGTGACGTCTCAACTGGACCCGGCGGGACTTACGTCCCGAACGAGCTACGACATGAACGGAAATGTTCTCTCCTTCCAAAATCGGCGCAACCAGTTACCGATCACGGCGACGTATGATGCGCTCGATAGGGTGGCGAGCAAGACCCTCATGGCCGAGAACCAGACGACCACCTACGCCTATGACCCGGTCGCGCATGACCCGGCCGGGCAGTGGGTCGTCGTAAGCAACGGTGTGAGCACGGATACGGTGCGGCTCAATACAAACTTTCAGGTTGCGCAGCAGCAGACCGCGCGCTCAGGATTCACGCGGTCGGTCCGCGCGAGCTACGACCTCAACAGCCAGCGCACGGGGGTGAATGTCCTCAGGAATGGCATGCCCGCCGACAGTATCAAGTACACCTACGGAAGCGCGGGCGAGCTGATGTCCATCGTCGATCCACTGGGCTTCTCCACGAGCCTGACATACAACAACGAGCACCTCGTCCAGTATACGAACTACGCCGGCGGGTTCTATGCGGCGAATACCTACTCATCGTCGCACGAGCTCGTCGGGCGTACGTATCCGACCGTCCCCGCCCTCGATGTCGCGTTCGGTCGCACCTACGTCGTCGACTCATTGTCGCGCATTCACGAGAGCCGGATGCAAGACACGGTTCGGCGATATGGGTACGATGCCTCGGGCGAGCTGATCAGCCAGGGCGATTGGCAGCGTGTGGTGGGGGGATGCTACAACGACCCGGATTACGGGTACCGCTGCGCGTACACCGGGGAGGTGCCGGTCGCCGGGAGCATCCACTCGTATGGCTATGATCTCGTCGGGAATCCAACAGACGCCGGGACGATGATCATGACGGGGAACCGCATGACGCAATTCGGCGGCGATGCGATCATGTACGACTCGGACGGCAACGTGATCCAGCGGCAACGGATCGGTTCCCCCAGCACGTTCAATCAGGTGCTGACGTGGAACAGTGCGAGCCAGCTCACGGCGGTGACGACGACGCGGAACGGGGTGCCGACCACGCTGCAGTTTGCCTACGATGGCAACGGGCGGCGCATCCAGAAGACCGTCGTCGGGGGGGCGGTCACGCACTACGTCTGGGACGGCGATCAGATCGTAGCGGAGACGGATGCGTCCGGCAACACGCAGCGATTGTACACGTACTTCCCTGGTACCGACCAGTTGAATAGCGTCGTGACCGGTGGGAAGACGTACTACGCGGCGCAGGATGCCGCGGGCAATGTGGTCGGCATGATCGACTGGACGCAGCTGTCCGCGAAGGACAAGTACACGTACCAGCCCTTCGGCACGATGGACCAGAACGACCAGAATGTGCCGAACAGCATGCGATGGAAGGGGCTGCTGTACGATGCGGAGAGTGGGCTGTATTATGTGCGGGCGCGATATTATGCGCCGGAGATGCGGCGGTTCCTGTCGGAGGATCCGATCGGGCTAGATGGTGGGATCAATCAATACAGGTTTGCCGAGAATGATCCTGTGAACAATGGGGATCCAAGTGGCTTAGAATCGTGCCCTGAGGGACAGTATGAGGGGTGGTATGAACTTTACGGAGTCATGACACCTCGCTGTCTGGGTACTGCCAAACCGATAACGGTCACAGCACCGTATACTTGGTCGACCGCCCCGGCGGGGGCCGGAAGCGGATTGCTTAACAACGCGCAGGTGCCGTCGTGGGATCAGCCATCCTCACAATCGGCTTTCAGAGGCGGGGCGAGCGTCGTCACTGAGACAAACTGGCTACATAACAACATCTCGAAGCGCCAATTTGGCCAGGGGGCCTGCGCTAGCCACGTTCGGCAAGCGCTGTGTGCCGGAGGGCTGATCGATGCCTGCGATGGTGGCCCGAATGCGAAGGCGTTCGGCCCCTTCTTGGAGGGGCTAGGCTTCCAGCCGCTCGGGACGCGAGGCTATCTCCCTCAGCGAGGAGATGTTGGGGTGATGGTGTACAACCCATACGGCCACGTAGCGGAATATGACGGAACTAAGTGGGTTTCGGATTTCGTTCAGAGGCAGATGCAGCCGAACGGAAGTGCGCACTATCCTTATACGATCTATCGTCGGCCGTAGCGTGAACGAACACACCGCACACACTCGGAGTATCCAAGATGACGCGTCTGCTCCAATTCATTTTTCCGCTCTGGTGCATTATTGCGTCGGGCTGTACGACGGGAGATTCGAGCGAACGCAGGGCGTCTACGGAAGGCACGCCGAAGGTAGACAGCGTCCGCGCGGATCAGGCCAACGACCGACTAACGGCGGGGCTTGGCCTGCAGACGGACACGGCGTCAATCCGCCTGTTCGTGCAAGATTTCTACGACTGGTACGTCCCAGTTGCCCGAAAAGAAGTGGACGGCCCGGCCTGGTATCACGTGCTTCAATCTCGAGACACCAGCCTGACCACAGGACTCGCAGCCGGTCTGCGCGCGGATTCAACCGTGCAGGCAGGACTCAAGGGTGAGGTGACGAACCTTAACTTCGACCCCTTCTTGGCGAGTCAGGATCCATGCGCACGATACGAGGTTAGGGCGATCCAGCCAAAAGCGGCGCTTTACACAGTCACCGTCCGACCGGTCTGCAGTTCCGGCAACAAGATGCCCGATGTTCACATGGAAGTTGCAAGGCATGGAAACGGCTGGCAGTTCGAGAATTTCTTTTACGACGGCACCGACCTCAGGGCGCTACTCTGTGAGACAGCGAAGCAGGCTGCGGGGCAACGTCCGGTTGCCGCCGAACTTCTCTGTGGCACTACATGACGCGTCGTGGTTGAATGTTCAAGGCAGATGCTTATGCGTGTTTCCACCTTTCCAGAAAATTGTCGAAAACAACACTTGTGTGCGGTGACGTGGCAGGTCTAGATGCCGTCGGCACGTCGGGCCCTTGGACGGCAGAACGCCAAGGGCCTCGCCGCTCCGCTTAACCTTTGCGCCGTCTGCGCTTCGCTAGTCGCGCTAGTGTCTTCCGTCCAAGAGGCCCATCCGACCTGCGCCAACTGCGAGCTTACGAATTTGGCGGTATACCGTGGCGCGATGCACGCCGAGTGCCTCGGCGACCGCATTCACATCCCAATGATGTTGATCGAGGTGCTGTAACAGCGCCCGCTCACGGAATGCATGGCCCTTGCGAACCCCAGGCATCCGCGATGTCACTCGAAGCAGATCCGCCACATCGTCGTGGAAGATCCTGCCGCTTCCGAGCACGAGCGCGGACTCCACGATATGCCGAAGCTCTCGGACGTTGCCCGGCCAGTCGTACGCCTGAAGCACGGCCCATGTCGCGGGCGTGGTCGGTAGGTTGACGGCAGTCTCGACCCTCCCATGGCGGGCAAGGTGCGCAATCAACGGGCTGAGGTCTTCCTTCCGCTCTCTCAGCGGCGGGAGCGTCAGCTGAATGCCACTGAGACGCTGCGCGAGGTCACGCCGAAATACCCCGTGAGCGACAAGCTCATGCATCGACCCGTTACTCGCGGCCACAACGCGGAAATCGCTCTGGTGATCCACGCGCGCGCCGATCGGCCGGAAGGTCTTCGTCTCGATCGCGCGCAACAGCTTGACCTGGTTCGCCAGCGACAAGCCACTGATCTCGTCGAGAAAGAGCGTCCCACCATGCGCCTCGGTGAGATAACCCGGCATATCGCGCAGCGCGCCAGTGAACGCGCCCTTGGTGTGCCCGAACATCGACGCCTCGAACATCGTATCGGCGACGGCGCACACATTCAGCGACACCAATGGACCCTTCCGACCGCTGCACGCGTGCAGCGCGCGAGCC
>JAQBPY010000407.1 GCA_028287285.1 Gemmatimonadota bacterium | reverse complement strand
GGCATCCGCGGAGCAAGGCGCGGTATCGTCGATTGTTTGCCGCTGCCGGACTGGTCGGTTGCGGACTGCATTGCTACGTGACGCCCGAGTTGGCTGAACGGTCGGTAGAGTTGGAGTTGGTGTAACTAACGCCGAACGTTTTTCTGCCGGGGCGCGTAGCAGTAACGTTGTTGTGGACCGTCGCTTACGGTGTCGGACAATAGTTTCGTCGGCGTGAGACCCGTCACAGCATTCCGGCAGCACGTATTGTACAGTTCTCGAGCTCGTGCGGTCATTCTGCCGCAACGTGCCACCTGTTTCTTGCCTCACCCCTTTGTGCGTTCGCGCCATCGCGAGCGCTAGCGGGATAGACGTGGATAGTCTGGCTTATCAAGTCGTGGAGAGCGCGTTCCACCCAACGGCACTGGTGGCGTCAGCCGCGGCAATCCTCGCGGTGGCGTATCTCAGTAGCGCGCTCACCCAGCCGATCGTGCGCCGTATCGCGTTCCGACTCGGCTTCCTGGATTATCCGGACGCCGAGCGCCGCCTGCATGCGCAGGCGGTGCCGCGTTTGGGGGGCGTGGGCGTTTTCGTCGCGCTCCTGGTCGCGGGCTCCGTGGCCGCGGCCGTGGATTCCGGCGGACACTTCCTCACGCAGCTGCCACTCATCCTGGCCACCACGGTGGGCGGTGCGCTCCTCTTCCTCGCCGGACTCGCTGATGACATCAAGGGCGTGCCGCCCGTTGGAAAGCTCCTCGTGCAGACGGCGGCGGCGCTGATCGTCTATCGGTACGGCTTCCGGATCCAGCACGCGGTCATCCCCGGGGGTTTCGTCATCGACCTCGATTGGATGGCCCTCCCGGTCACCGTGCTCTGGATCGTCGGCCTGTCGAATGCCTTCAACCTCGTGGACGGGGCGGATGGACTGGCTGGCGGGGTGGCCATCATCGCCCTCCTCGCGACCGCGGCGTCTGCCATGGTCACCGGAGACCAGCCGATCGTGTGGTGCTCATTGGCACTCATCGGCGCCATGCTCGGCTTCCTCCGCTACAACTGGCCGCCCGCACGCATCTTCCTCGGCGATTCGGGGAGCCTCGTCGTCGGATTCCTGCTGGCGATCCTCACCGTGAAGGGAATGTCGCGGGCCGATGGGGCGGTGTATGGCATCGCGCCGATCTTCGCGCTCAGCTACCCGCTGCTGGACACCGGGATCTCAATGCTGCGGCGGTGGCTGCGAGGCGATTCATTGTCGCGCGCCGACGGCCGGCACATTCATCACCAGCTGCAGGCGCTCGGCCTCGGTCCGCGGCAGACACTGCTGGTGTTGTATGGACTCTCCGCGTTCGTGGCTGCGCTGGGCCTGTCGGCCACCTTCGCTCCTCCGGAGCTGACGATTGCGGTGGCGGTGGCGGGAGCCGCCACCCTGGCGCTGATCCTCGTGTACGGAGCGCAATGGCTCGAGTACCACGAGCTGATCGAGGCGGGTGCGTCGATCGGATCAGCGGTGATGACTGCGCGGCAGCGAGTACAGGACAAGATCTACGCGCGTGACGTGGCGCAGATGGTGGCGCGAGCGCGCACCACGAATGAGCTGCGGGCGGTCATCGAGGATAGCGCGGATCTCTTTCGGTTCACGCACATGGAGCTGCGCTGGGGCACGTCACGTGCGATTGCTCCCGTGCGGAAGGTGTCGCCGATCGACCCGTCGCGCCTCTGGGCGCTGGACTACCCCATTTCCGGCAAGCGTGGACGCAAGGAGCCGCTCTTTCTCTGCGTGTGGTGCAGTGTGGACAGCATACGCGCGGCTGGCGCGGAGCGCGTGACGAAGATCATCGCTTCAGCGGTAGAGCAGTGGATCGTGCACCACGAGGAGGAGGTGCACACCGGCAGCTTCGAGAATTACGCAGGCGCGAAGTCCAATGGCGTGGCCGGACCTGTCGACATCGCGGGCCACGTCGCGAAGGGTCGGGAACGGAGCGTCAGCAAGGGCACCAAGGCACTCGAGGTCAAATCCCTGTCGTGAGATCGGTAGCTCCTCACGCAGTTCAAGGGATCCGCCAAGCCGGGACGGCGCTTGTCGCAGCCGGGTCGCGCGCCGAGATTCAAAAAAGGGCGAAAGCTTCAGCGCTCGAGGCAGGCGACCACCTCGTGAATCACCCCGAGGCTGTTGGTCGAGATTTAGCACAAGCAACGACGCGGCCGATGTTCACGAACTAGTCTCGCTCGGTGGGCGTGATGAACAGCAGTCTGCGGTGGATTCGGAATGATGTGGGGAGCCGGCCCGCATCAACATAGTTGCGAGCTGTGGGTGCGAATCTCGGTGTACCCAGTCATTTCCTGCGGTCGACGCGAATCCTCGCTGCAGCACGATTGGACGACGCGGAGGTCTGTCGCACCACATTGTCGCCCGCTGTGCTCACGGCGTCGCGAAAGGTGAGATCGACCGCGTATCCATCGCAGTCCGTCAGGGTATTTCGTTCCACCGTGCTGCGACCGGCGTTTCTGAGTTTGATGCCACCGCGTGCAGAGATGGCGTTGAGGATGTTATCGGACACGACAATGCTGTCCTGGACGTCGTCCCTATCGGTTCCAATCCCTCCGTTGGTTCGGGAGACAGTATTCGCCGTTACGCGAATGTCCTCCAGCAACCCGCGAAGGTCGATACCATAACCGCCGACATTCGCGATCACGTTCCTGCGAACGGTCACGTGGCCCACGCCCTGGCGATTCGATGCAAGCGAGATTCCCGCGCGGCCGGCTCCGGAGATCTGGTTTCCTTCGATGGTGACGTACTGACTCTGATTGAGCGCAATGGCGCCGACCGGCAGCGAAAAATCTTCCTGTGCGTTAGCGACGTCCTGAATGACGTTGTTGATGACGCGCGATCGGTTGCATCCCGCCAGGTAGATCCCGGAACCTTCGGTGTGCGAGATGGAATTGTCGGAAATGGCGTTGTCGAAACACGCGTCCTGGTTCGCTTGCGTCGCGTAAACCAGGATGCCGTATCCGTGGTTTTGAGCTCCGCGGATGCGTGCTCCGCTGACCACGTTCTTGTGAATTAGAGATCCTGAGGTGTCATAGCAGAGGATGTTAACGGCGACATCGACCGACAAACAGTCGTTGTTCTCTATGCGAATATCGCGCGATCGCTGACCCAGTCCGTCACACTGAATGTCGGCTCCCCTGAAGCCCTCTCCTCCGTTCGCGCGAAAGCGACACTCATCAATGGTGATGCCGTTCGATCCCACGATGAAGACACCATTTCCATATCCGAACCGAGCTGAGGTCGCGCCGCTCACATGGCAGCGAGACACGCGCACACGAGAGCATTTATCGAGCAGCACACCGTGAGCGAATTGGCCGGTGATGGCCAGATCCTGAATCGCGCTGTCGTGCGTCGCAGTCGATGCCAGTACGATCGGGTCGCCTGTGACGCGAGTGAGTATGCTTTTGTCGCCTTCGCCGCGCAGCGTCACACCGCTTGCCACATGGAGTATGGGCTGGACGGGATATACGCCGGTCGGGACGATCACCGTGCCCCCAGCGACAGCAGCAGCAGCGAGCGCGCGCACGATCGCGGCGCTGTCGTCAGAAACTCCATCCCCGCGCGCGCCAAAATCACGCACGTCGAACGTGGGTGGCGATGTGAATGGGCGAACAGTCGGGCGCGTGAGCGCGTCGAAGCGGGAGAAACGCGCGACTCCGCCGATGAGAACTGACTCGATAAAACCGCGTCGATTCATGCGGTGGCGCGAGGAAGGTCCGGCCGGAATTCACACGTTGTTGAACAGGCTGCGCGGCGCATATGTTACAAATTCGTGCAGCGGCGTTCAAAACACAACAGAGCAGGAGGGGCGGATTGGGTGCTGACGGCGTGGTTGATGAGGTTACGTCCGCGTCGCCGAGGGCGGCAAGGCTACGAGTGTCAACGGCAAGGTTGCTGGTCGTCGCCGCCGTCATTTGCTACGTGATTGCGTTCAACCTGACGTACCGCGACTTCGTTTCCCCCATCTTTCAATTCTGGGGGCTCGGCTATCGACCAATTCCTGCACCGTATTTCTGGACGACGTGTCTCCTGTGCGTATTACCCTCGACATGGATGCCAGTCTCGCTCACGCGTCCCTCGTTGTTGCTCTTCTACCTGCAATACTTCCTGATTTTTGTTCCGGCTGCATTTGTCACCTTTCATTCGATTCGACCTTACGTCCACCCCGATAACGCGATGTCTATCGTCTGGATGATGTTCGCGGGTCTATCGATCATCGAGGTCATTTATGTGTTGCCGGTCCGTCCCATCCGCTTCCTACGCGTCACACCATCCGCGTTCTGGACCGTATTCGCCGCGCTCGGCTCCGTAATGCTCGGCTACATCGCAATCACACTGCGTGGAACTTTTCGCCTCGCAAACTTTACGGACATCTACAGCATACGATTCGCGATGGCGGACATCATCAGTGCGACGGGTTCCCGGTTTGGGTTGTATGCGCAGTTTCTGTTGCTCTCGTTCTTTTTCCCCATGACGTTTGCCGTCGGTGCGTTTTCTCGCCAGTGGTCGATGATTGCATTGGCGGCGGCAGGCTATGTCTTCCTGTTCGGCGTCGGAGGTGCAAAGGCCGCAGTGCTGGCCACCGTGTACCTGCCCCTCATCTACCTCATGGTCAAGCCAAGGCGCCGAGTTGCCCTGCGATTCGCCGGGAGCACCACTGCGGCACTTCTTTCTGCCTATGTCACCACCGCACTGCTGAGCGAGTCAATGAATGCGGAGTTTCTCGGTGTGCTTCATTTTCGCTCATTCACGGTTCCTGCGCTCACGATCGCGCAGTACGCCGGCTTCTTTCAGATACATCCGGTCACCCATCTGGCCAGCGTTACTGGATTCAGCTGGTTGATCCAGAGCCCGTATGATTCCGACATCCCCTACATGCTTGGTCGCTATTACTACAGTGCGTCAATTGGCTTAAACAGCGGGATGTGGGCGGGAGACGGTATCGTGGGATTCGGCCTTTGGGGAATTCCGCTCATTTCGGTTGTGTGCTCGGTAGTCTTCTGGATACTGGATAGCATCGCGGCAGACATGGACCCGGCCTTCGTTGCGGTCGTAGTGGCGTACTGCGGCCTTTCCTTCACCAACATCTCACTGTTCACGACTCTGATCTCCGGCGGGCTGGGCTTCACCATGGCCACCCTACTCGTCGCACCGCGCGATGCTGTCGGACGAATAGCGCTGCCTGTCTGGCCGCGTCTCCAGCGAATGTCGCTCGCGCCAACGCGCTGATGTGCGGCATTCTCGGAGTTATCGGAGGACAAGGTGCTGGAATCGATGTGCTCGCGCTTGGCGGCGCAACTCGCACGCTGAGGCACCGCGGACCGGACGACGAAGGATATTTACTTTTCAGTGCGAACGCTCGGGCGACAATCGCTCTCGCAGGGAGCGATACGGTTGCGGAGCTCGCACTTCCACCGCTGTCTTCGCGCGCGACGAATTCCTTTGATGTCGCGCTCGCGCACAGGCGGCTTTCCGTCATCGATGTATCGCCGGCCGGCCACCAGCCCATGGTATCGCTGGACGGACGGTACTGGATCGTATTCAATGGAGAGGTCTACAATTTCGTTGAACTGCGTCGGGAGCTCGAGCAGCGCGGACGCAACTTTCGCAGCGGCACTGACACGGAAGTCATACTTGGTGCATACGCCGAGTGGGGAGCTGGGATGCTCACGCGCTTTATCGGGATGTTCGCGTTGGGAATTCTCGATACGCACGAGCGAACTGTCTTTCTCGCGCGCGACGCGTTCGGCATCAAGCCACTGTACTGGATGCGCTCTGGCGGCGCTTTTGTCTTCGCGTCCGAGATTACGCCGCTCCTGAAGTTGAAGCGTGAGGCGCCCGCGGCCCATGTCGATGCGCTATATCGGTTCATGCGCTTTGGCGTAACCGATGGCCACGACGACACGATGTTCGAAGGCGTTCATCAAGTGCCCGCCGCACATTACATCGTGCTCGGACATGACGGAACTGTACAGACGCCGATGCAGCCGTACTGGACACCGGGCAACGTGAGCCCGCGCAAGATTGGGTTCGACGACGCCAGTCGCGAGCTCAGGCACCTCTTCGACGAAAGCGTTCGCCTGCATCTACGCAGTGATGTGCCGCTCGGCGCATGCCTTTCCGGGGGGCTGGATTCCACCGCGATCGTCGCGTTGATGCGGCGCCAACTCGGCAATGACGCGCCAATCCACGCGTTCAGTTACATCAACGAGGATCCCGATCGCGGCGAAGGGCCGTACGTCGATATCGCCTCGCGCGCATTCGGGCTCGAGCAACACGCTGTCTCACCGTCGTCCGCGGACCTTCTGGCCGATCTCGATACGTTGGTGAGGACGCAAGAGCAGCCGTTCGATACCACCAGCATCTATGCACAATTCACTGTCTTTCGCCTTGCGCATGAGAAAGGCGTGACCGTCATGCTCGACGGGCAGGGTAGCGACGAGCTGTTTGGCGGTTACGCGACGGCTGTCTCGGCACAGCTTTCGTCCTTCCTCCTTCGAGGCAACTTCAGCGGCGCACTGTCGTTGCTGAGATCGCCACACCTGTCAGGGAGTGCGATTCGCCGCCGCATCGCACTCTCCGCATTGGGGCGGATGTTGCCGAAGTCGCTCGTCTCCCCACTCATGTCGTTGGTCGGCGAGCCGCTATTCCCGGAGTGGCTCGATGCCCGATGGTTCCAGGCTCATGGAGTGCAACCCGCGCCTCGCGTTCAGGGTCGCGGAAGAAGTGCGTTACGCGACGAGCTGAGGCACTTCCTCCAGGCGCTCTCGTTGCCGCGCCTGCTCCGGTATGAGGATCGTAGCTCGATGGCCTTTTCGATTGAAAGCCGAGTTCCATTCTGCACGGTGGCGCTCGCCGACTTAGCCTACTCGCTTCCGTCCGAATACCTCATTGATCGAAACGGTGATACCAAGGCAATTCTGCGGCGGGCAATGTCGGACGTTGTGCCTCGCGCGATCATTGAGCGCCCGAAAGTCGGTTTCGAGACGCCGGAGCGCTCGTGGCTCAACTCACTTCGGCCCTGGATTACCGAGGTTGTGCGAAGCGACACGTTCAAGTCGCTACCCTTTATCATGCATTCGGTCGTTGATGGCGCCATCGACGCACAGTTGCGCGATCCGCGCGACTTTCGGCCATTGACGTGGCGATTTCTCAACGTTGCGGCGTGGGCCCGACAGTTCGAGGTCCGGTTCGATCAATAGCCGAGGTTCAACACCAACGTGCGTCCCGACAGATCTCGCGGAGCATTCCATCCTCCCAGCGAGCAGTGCAGCGTGTTCCCATCCTCAGGGATGAAGGCGCGCCAGCTGGCGCCACGATCGCCGTGAGGAACGCGCTTCAGCGCTTCACGCTGCACGGTGAGGTCGTAGATCGCAAATGCTCGGCGCATGTGCGTGAAGCGCACGTTGCCGTCCGGCAGCAGCTCGACGCGGCCGTCATCCGGCGCCGCCCTCGATCCGCCCATGTGTGATAGGGCCCAAGTCGGAAGGACTCACTACCAATCTCGCGTGGCCAAGAACGCGGCCACGGCCTTTCCTACGAGCGCGTGACCAGCATCGTTCAAATGCAGCTCGTCGAAGCGCAGCGAGGCGGGCGGCACGTCGGCGGCTTGGTTGGCCATGTCCGTCGCCATAGCAGCGTTGGCGGCCGCGACGAGCATCGTGCGGACATCGATGAAGTTCGCGGGGTACTTGGCGGCTAGGTCTGTGTTCAGCAACACAATGGCGGCGTAACGCGATTGGCCCGATTGTTCATCTGGGAAGTCGCCATTCAACACGGACAGCACGAGAAAGCGCTTGTCGCCTGAGAGCGCAGCAATGGCTTGCGCCAAATACTTCTTGACAGTGTCCGGATGCGCTGCCTCACCGACTCGGCCCGGATCGCCCATATCGTTCCGCCCGAGCCAGAAGATTGCAACATCATGCGGTGGCGCCGTGTCAGCGAAAAACCGGCCGACGATCTGGCTTGCCGTTTGACCACTGACGCCGCGGTTACGGTCGACACGCCCGCCCAGTTGGTTCGCCGCCACTCGCAACCAGTCCGTGCCGAACCCGACTCCCCCTT
>JAQBPY010000388.1 GCA_028287285.1 Gemmatimonadota bacterium | reverse complement strand
TCGACGGCGAACTTGATGTCGCGCGGCAGCGTCGGAAGGAATTCTGCGAGAGCGGGCAGCTCCGCCAGACCGAAATCCGGACCAAGCTGAATGAGGACGGGGCCCAGCTTCTCGCGCAGCTCGCGCGCACGTGCGTAAAACTCTTCGGCAATGTCGCTCGCCCCACGCAGCTTGCGCTCGTGCGTGATTTCCTGCGGCAGCTTGAGTGCAAAGGAAAAGCCCGGCGGCGTGCGGTCATACCAGCCGCGCACCGTCTTGGACGGTGGGACGGCATAGAATGTCGAATCCACTTCGACCGTGTCAAAGGCGCGGCCGTAAGTCGTGAGAAAATCGGCGGGCCGGGTGCCCGACGGATAAAATGGTCCCACCCACGCCTCGTAATTCCAGCCCTGAGTACCCAGGCGAAGATTCTCGATCATGAGAAGAATCGGCGCGTGCGAACGGCCTGTGTCAAGCGTGCGAGCACATCCGCGGTAACTGGCCGACTCGGCTTGAGTCTTGCCCTCCTGACAGGCCATTCACGCCTTGCGAGTGAGGGAACAATGGATAATTCAGATGCGAGACCCGATTCCACGGACGCGCGAATTGAACGCGCGAAGGACGCGGCGCTCGGGAGTCATTCCAGTGAGCCAAGTCACATCGATGAGGCGGGAGAAGCCGCTGGCGGCATTGGCGGTCTGTTTGCTGGTGCCGCCATGGGTCTCGCAGCGGGACCCATTGGCGTACTCATTGGCGGCATCGCCGGCGCAATGGGAGGCTGGTGGAGCGGGCGCGCGGTGATGGAGGCCATCACCATGCTGAGCCAGAATGAAGACGCCTACTATCGCGCGCATTACGAATCACTGCCCAATCGTCTCGCGGACCGCACGTATCACGATGTACGCCCGGCATACCTGCTCGGCCACGTGGCCGCCCACAATCCGGAGTACCGGGCAAAGAACTGGGCCGACGTCTCGAACGAGCTGCAGCGCGCGTGGACGCCGGAGTATACGCGGCGATATGGCGACTGGGCAACGATGAGCCGTTACGCGGGCGAGGGCTTCACCCACGGAAGCGCGCAGCGGCAGAATTCCGCGCCGTACAGGGACCAAGGTCCGTATGATGGCCCCGAGCGCCGCGGTGCCCGCTAGTCTTCGGTGGCGGTCTCCATGAATACCTGCGACGCGAGCCCCACACCAATGGCTCGCGTCGTTCCACCGCCGGCATCATCCACCCAGAGCGTTATCGGTCCGTCAAAGGGCGCAATGTCGAGAATGCGCACCAGCGCACCGGGACGAATTCCCAGCTCGGCCAGATAGCGCAATCGTTGGGCGTCGTCGTCTTCCACGCGGCGCACTCGCAGGCGCTCACCCTGGACCACCGTGGAAAGCGTTCGCAGCCTGGGCTCTTCCACTCGTCCATCACGCGTGGGAATTGGCGCACCATGCGGATCCTGGGTGGGATCCCCGAGTGCGGCCGCCATGCGCTCGATCAACTCCTCGGACGCAGCATGCTCGAGATGCTCGGCTTCATCGTGCACACGATCCCATGGATAGCCGAGTACCGTGGTGAGATAGCATTCGAGAATGCGATGACGGCGCAATGTGCGAAGGGCAGCATGCCGGCCGCCGCTCGTGAGCCGCACCCCGCGATATGGCTCGTGCGTGATGAGCCCCTGATCGGCCAGGCGCCGAACCATCCCGCTCACGGATGCGGGAGAGATCGCCAGCCGCGTGGCGATGTCGTTCGTCGACGCGGGCTCACCAACGCGCTCGAGATCGTAGATCGCCTTGAGGTAGTCCTCGACGGGACCGCTCAACGCATGTGCGGCGGATTCGGCGCTCATTCGATCTGGAGGCGACGTACGGCGCCGCGCACCATGAGAACAGGCACCGTCGTCTGGTGACGAACGGCGTTCGCGACACTGCCACGAATGAAATCCTGCACGCCCTTGTGCCCGTGCGTGGACATGGCCACGAGGTCGCACCGCTCGCGCTCGGCCGCAATGGCGATCTCACTCGCCGGATCGCCGCCCGCGAGCACGCACTCCACCTCCAGCCCCGCCCCCTCGAGTACATCGGCCCTGGACTCGAGGTAGGCGCGATCGCGCTTCATCTCGTCGCTCTCGCGCAGCACGAGGCCCTGTTGATTCCGCGCCGCCCAGCCGTCGGCGACGTGAATGAGCACGAGCGACGACTGGCAGAGCAGCGCCAGCTCGCGCACGTGCGTGATGATGGCGTCGTCGTAGTCGGAGCATTCCAGCGGAACGAGAATTCGCGTATACACGGCAGCGTCGGGAACGAGGCGTTGGTTCCGCCCGCTTACGCGAGCCAGTCCCGTGCCGTCTGGATGAGCAACCACACATTCAGCGCCGCAATCACGAACGCGACGAGATACGCGAGGATCCTGAGCCACGTCGCATTCACGAACTCGCCCATTTTCGCGCGGTCCGACGTGAAGGCGACGAGCGGGAAGACCGCAAAGGACAACTGAAAGCTTAGCACAACCTGGCTCGCAATCAACAGCCTGGCCGTGCCGGACACGCCCCACAGGAGGGACACGATGACCGCCGGCACGATGGCGATGAGCCGGGTGATGAGCCGGCGCAGCCACGGGCGAATGCGGATCTCCAGGAAGCCCTCCATGACGATCTGCCCCGCGAGCGTGCCCGTCAACGTCGAATTCTGGCCCGAGGCAAGGAGCGCGAGCGCGAATACGGTGCTCGCGCCTGCCCCAAGCAAGGGCGTGAGGAGCTTGAAGGCATCCTGGATTTCGGCGACGTCGTGATGCCCGCTCGTATGAAAGCTCGCCGCGGCCACGATGAGGATTGCCGCGTTGATGAACAGGGCGATGGAGAGGGCAATCGTGGAATCGAGAAATGCAAACTTCACCGCTTCCCGTTTTCCTGCCGCGGTCTCCTCGTACTTCCGCGTCTGCACGATGGACGAGTGCAGGTAGAGATTGTGCGGCATGACGGTGGCGCCGAGGATGCCGATGGCGATGAGCAGCATCGCCGGATTGGTGACGATCTCCGAGTGCGGAATGAAGCCCGCGAACACACCGGCGACATCCGGTTTGGAGAGCACGAGCTCGAAGGCGAAACACGCACCGACCGTGGCCACGAGCACGATCACCATGGCCTCGAGCACACGCACGCCGCGGTTCTGGAGATAGAGGAGCAGCAGCACATCCAGCGCCGTGAGGACCACGCCGATGGTCAACGGAATGCCGAACAGCAGGTTCAATGCGATGGCGGAGCCAATGACTTCGGCGAGATCACACGCCGCGATGGCGATCTCGCACATCACCCACAGCAGCACCGAAACAGGCTTGCTGTAGTGATCCCGGCAAGCCTGCGCGAGGTCGCGGCCGGTGACGATGCCCAGCTTGGAGGCGAGTCCCTGAAGGAGCACCGCCATGAGGTTGGACAGGAGAATGACGCTGAGCAACGTGTATCCAAAGCGCGACCCGCCGGCGAGATCGGTGGCCCAGTTGCCCGGGTCCATGTATCCCACCGCCACAAGGTAGCCCGGCCCGGCGAACGCGATGATCTTTCGAAAGGTTGAGCCCGTTACCGGAACAGATCTGTAAACCTCTGCCAGACTTGGAGCTACGCGCGCTCGGCGCCATCCCGTTTCCGAGGGCGGGGTGGTGCCGGCGTCTGTATGCAGGACAGGTTTTCCCATGCAGCTGGTCGCGAAAAAGAAGTTTAGGCCCAACTAAATTAGTTGCGCCTAATATTATTTCGAGGTTGGGAGAACGCAAGACCCGGATGTTGAGCGGAACAGCGACCTGGCGTATACTCGGTATGATTTCACCAGCCACACTCCTCATCCCGCACCGATGACCTCCTCTGCAGACGGCACGCGCGTAACTGCCCTGCGCCAAGTCGCGCTCACGGTAGCCGACGTCGAAAAAAGTGTGGCGTTCTATCGCGACGCCGTGGGCCTCCCGTTCCTGTTCGCGGCGCCGCCGAGTCTCGCGTTTTTCGACATCGGCGGCGTGCGCCTGATGATTGCGCCACCTGAGGGCGACTTCAAACCGGGCCGCGGCACGGTGCTCTACCTCAAGGTCGCCGACATCGACGCTGCGCACGAAGCAATGTCCGCACGCGGTGTGTCATTTCCAAAGCCGCCCGCTTTCCTCGCCGCGATGCCTGACCACGACCTGTGGCTTGCCGAATTCCGTGATCCGGACGGAAACCCGCTTGCCCTCATGTGCGAGAAGCCGCGTTAGCTACCGCATCTCGTCGATGGACTCGCCCGGAGGCGCTGCTCCGAGGTAGGTCAGAAACTGGCGCAGCACGCGTTCCGTGAGACCCCACACGGTGTGCTCGCCGTGCTGAAACACGCTGACCCGCCGTTCCTCGCCGCGAGCGCTGACCATGCCCACTCCCCACGACCTTTGCTCGGAGAGTTGCGAGACGGGCACCCAGAAAGCACTCGCCACTTCCGGCGAGAGCACCAGCTCCACATCGGGTCGCACGAGCGCGATGTAAGGACGAATGACGATGGACGGCAGCAGGGGCGACCGCGGACTGAGATCGTCGAGGTGGCCAAGGATGCGCCCGTCGCGGTCGACGTCGAAGCCCATTTCTTCGCGCGTCTCACGCACCGCCGTTTCGGCGAGGTTGCGATCGCCCCTCTCCATACGCCCACCCGGACAGGCGATGTGGCCGCTCCACGGGTCGCCGTCGAACTCGGCGCGCTTGATCATGAGCAGCTCGGGCTCGCCGCTGGGACGTGCGCGCAGCACGAGCAGAATCGCGGCGCGGCGCGTCTGCTCGGGCGCCTCGATTTCGCGGCCGGGGTGATCACGTAGCGCCTGGATCAACCGGTCGATCAGCTCGTGGGATGCGAGCCGGTCGATCGCGTGGTCAATGGAAACGACGTCGCCCGTCATCCATCTATTTCTCCCCCGGCCTCCGCCCAGCCACGAATGCCGCCGGCAAGGGAGCTCGCATTGGCGTACCCCATTTGCTGCATGACGTCCGCCACGAACGCCGAGCGATTCCCGCTGGCGCAGTAGACGACCACTTCCGCCTCGCGTGGCACCACGCCCTCCACCTTTGTCTCGACGTTGCCGCGCGAGATGTGCACCGCCCCGGGAATCTTGCCGAGGTTGACCTCTTGCAGGTCGCGCACGTCGAGAAAGGTGGCGCCGCCGCGGGCGTGGATGGCCTGCGCCTCGGCGGCAGTCACCTGGCGAATGCGGCCTTTTGCTTCGTTGATCAGATCCGTGCCACTTTTCATGAATTGAGCTCCTGTGCCTGATGGTGAGTCAGATGCATGGGTGAGGCCGCGCCATCAAGCCAGCGCGACATGAAGTGTATGTGCGTCGGCGTCGAGCTCGGCCATGGCGCCGAGTGGAACTGTCCACTGGTCTTCAATATGGCCAACGGGCACGCCGGCAACGGCGGGTACTCCGGCAACGTCGGCCGCTTCGATCAGGACGTCATCGAGGTCGCGGGACGTGATGTCCCCTGGTGGAGTACCGTCAGTGAAGTGTCCGAAGACGAGTCCTGACAGACGACTGAGCGCGCCACTCAACGCGAGCTGATGCAGCATGCGGTCGATGCGATAGGTCTGCTCCCCGATGTCCTCGAGCACGAGGATCGCACCGGTGTAGTCCGGCGCGAACGGTGTTCCGGCGAGCGAAGCAAGGAGCGCAAGGTTCCCGCCCACCAGACGTCCCTCGGCGCGTCCCGCGCGCAGCGTCCGCGCCCCGGTTGCCACGCCGCAGGAGTCGCGGTGTTCAATGACCGCGCGATCAAGTGATGCACGCGAAAACCCGGTGAGCGGGGCGCGCGCCGTCGGGCCGTGAAAGCAGACGACGTTGGCGGTGTCGACGAACGCGGCGTGCAGGGCGGTGATGTCGGAATAGCCGATGAGCGCCTTTGGATGTCGTCGCATGGCGTCGACGTCGAGGCCAGTGAGCAGCCGCATCGCGCCGTAGCCACCGCGAACGCACCAGATGCCGTCGATGGTGTCATCCCGGAGTGCGGCGTTGACGTCGAACAGGCGCTGTGCGTCGTGGCCGGCGAGATATCCACGCCCTTCGAGCACGCTCTTGCCGACGACGGGCTCCCAGCCAAACGATTCTGCCTGGGCAATGGCGAGCTCGAGCTCCTGAGCGGGGCGCAAGGGGCCTGATGGAGCGATGAGGGCGACGCGAGCGCCCGGCGTGAGTGGTGGTGGAAGTCGCATCGCGGGCAACGTAGGGCGAGCTTTGACACATGTCCACTGCTGCCGCCATACTTCTCGCGCTTCCCTGGGTGCTCACGCCCGCGGTCACCCTGCTCCGCCTCATGCGCTCGCGATCGCTGGATGAATATTCGGCAGACCTGCCCGAGCATGCGCCGCCGGTGTCGATCGTCGTTCCCGCGCGGAACGAGGCGCACAATATCGAGCGCTGCATTCGCTCGATTCTCGCGTCGGGCTATCCGCGACTGGAGATCATTGCCGTGGACGACCACTCTACCGATGGCACCGGAGTCATTCTTGCCGCCCTGGCCGCAGAGGATGCCAGGCTGCGCGTGATCGTTCCGGCGCCGTTGCCCGCGGGGTGGTTCGGCAAGCAGTGGGCGTGCACGGCGGGCTTCGAGGTGAGCCATGGCGACATCGTCGGTTTTGTGGACGCGGATACACAGCAAGCGGCGGATCTGGTGCCGCGGATCGTGAATGCGATGAGCGCTCGCCACGCCGACCTCCTGAGTGTGGGCGGCACGCAGGAACTTGTGGGCTTCTGGGAAAAGCTGGTGCAGCCGCAGGTGTTCAGCATGCTTGCCATTCGGTATGGGAGCACGGAGGCCGTTAACGAGTCCGTTCGTGCAAGCGACAAGATTGCCAACGGGCAATGTCTGTTCGTGGTCAAGGCTGCATACGTGGCGCTGGGTGGACATGCCGCCGTGCGCGACCAAGTGGCCGAGGATCTCGCGCTTGCGCAGCGCTTCTTTCTGGCCGGCAGGCGGACGATCCTCATTCTTGGACAGCAGCAGCTGTCGACGCGGATGTACACGTCGCTCAGCGAAGTCGTTCAGGGCTGGGGCAAGAACATGTTCGTTGGCGGGCGGGATGCGATGCCGCATGGCCGCGCGGGAAGTATCCTGTTTCCCTTGGCGCTCCTCATGCCCGCGCTCATGCAACTCATTCCACCTTCCCTGATCCTGTGTGGTGCAAGAGGGTCGTGGCTGTTGTGGGCAGCGATTGTGGTGGCCACTCATGTGACGTGGTGGACGCTGGTCTATTCGTGGCTGCGTCTCTCGCTCGTTTACGTGGTGCTCTATCCGCTGGGGGCGGCATTTTTTCTTTACATCGTGCTCTACTCCATTGCCCGTGGGGAGCGTGTGCGATGGAAGGGCCGCGAGTATCTGACGGGCGCGGCATTCTGATACGATGCGCGCTCGTTCGGTGCGGATGCCGAGTGTACGTCCGCTTAGGGTGCATTCGTGCAAACCCTTCGTCATGCCGCCGAGCGACTCGCCGCGGCACACACTGTTGATGGCTGCGTTGTTCTCGCGGCCGCCCTTGGCTTCGATCCAGTCGCCCTGCCGGTAGACTCGGCGGCGCGTGAACGGCTTGGCCTTCCCGTGTCCATCGCCGATGCGCGGATCGTTCGTGGACATGGTGCACTCAGGGCGCTGCTGGTCTCCGCGCCGCACGAACTCTCCTTTCGAGCGCTCGTTACACAAATCGCGTCGGTCCTCGGCGCACGCACGTCGCACGTGTTGTGGCTCGTGATCGGCAGCGCGGGCGACGAAGTGGGCGTGGCATGCTGGCAGTCATCGGCGCGCGGACCGCGGGTGGTGGCGCTGGTGTCGCAGCCAAAGCGCATCGTGGCGAGCGATGCGGAGGCGCTGTGTGCACTGGCTGCATCGAGTACGGGCGACGATCTGCTCGTGCACACACGTTGGTACGAGCTGCTGGGCCGCGAAGCCCTTTCTCGCCGCTTCTATCGCACGCTAGAGCAACGTGTTCGTGTGCTTGGCGACTCGCTCACGGGAATAAATGCCACTGACCGCGCGGAGCTGGCGCTGCTCTACGTTTCGCGCCTGCTCTTTCTTTCGTTCCTGGAATCCAAGGGGTGGCTGGACAGCGACCATGCATTTCTTGCGCGCCACTTCGACGAGTGCATGGCATCGGGCGGCCGGTTCCATCAACGTGTGCTCCTGCCTCTGTTTTTTGGCACGCTCAACACACCCATTCGAAATCGGTCCGCGGCCTCGCGTACGTTCGGGTCGATTCCGTTCCTGAATGGCGGACTATTCAGCAAGAGCGCGCCGGAGCGGCGTCATTCCCGTGCGCGATTCTCCGATGACGCGTTTGGTGAGCTCTTTGGCCAGCTGCTCGGTGCCTACCGCTTTACGGCTCGTGAGGGTCACGACGAATGGTGTGAGGCCGCCATCGATCCCGAGATGCTGGGCCGAGCCTTCGAGTGCCTGATGGCGGGGCGGGAGCGGCGGCTCAGCGGTACTTTTTTCACGCCGCAATCGCTTGTCTCACACGTGGCAGACAAGGCCCTGTTGCTCGCACTCCGGTGCGAGCAGATCTCCGAGACTGACCTTCTCGCGCTGTTCCATGGTGCGCGACTCGACGACGTGCGCGGGAATCTGCTGCGCGTGTCTCTTCGCACGTTCACGGTACTCGATCCCGCGTGTGGCTCCGGTGCATTTCTCGTGTACATGCTCGAGCGTCTCGCCGGCCTCCATCGCGCGGCGGGCGATACGCGCCCCCTCGCCACCATCCGTCGCGAGGTGTTGGCGCGCACCATTCACGGCGTGGATCTCAACCCGACCGCCGTCTGGCTCTGCGAGCTTCGCCTCTGGCTGTCGGTCGTGATCGAGAGTGACGAGACGCGGATGTGGGCCGTGCCTCCCCTGCCGAACCTCGATTGCAACATCCGCGTTGGCGATACACTCGCCGGCGAGGCGTTTACCGAACCTCCAACACTTGTTGGACCTCCCGCAGTTCTCGTTCGCCTGCGGGAGCGTTACGTGCGTGCCACGGGTCCGAAAAAGGCGCCGCTGCGTCGTGCGTTGGCCCGAGAAGAACGGAAACGCGCCATTGCCGCAATGGACAGGGAGTTGGCCGCGTTGACCGATGAACGGCGTGAGCGCATCCGTGCACGACGCACCGCGGATCTGTTTGGCAAGCAACCCGCGCTGGAGCGTGCGGAGCGCGACCGCATGCGCCTGCACCGCCTGCGCGCCGCGGCACTTCGCCGCGAACGACGCCGTGTCGCCGACGGTGGAGCATTGCCATTCTCGTTTCCTTCGCATTTTGGCGCGGCACATGCCCGAAACGGCTTTGATCTCGTCATCGGCAATCCGCCCTGGGTTCGCCTTCACAATATTCCAGCCGCTGCCCGGAATGCGCTGCGGGCAAAGTTCATGGTCTATCGCGACGCCGCATGGGAGCACGGCGCACGTGGTAGCAGTACATCGCGCGGCTTCGCAGCGCAGATCGATCTCGCAGCACTGTTCGTTGAACGGAGCGTGGGGCTTGCGTCACCCACGGGATGCGTGGCCCTGCTCCTTCCGAACAAGCTGTGGCGTTCTCTTGCCGGCGGCGGGGTTCGACGGCTGCTCGGAGCCCGCACCCACCTTCATGTAGTGGAAGACTGGTCCGAAGCGCCATCCTCCTTCGATGCGGCCGTGTATCCGTCCGTCATGATTGCGTCACGCCGGTGTGAGCCCGAAGCGGAGGTGCACATTTCCATTCGACGTCGCGAGCTCGACCTCGAATGGAGTGCCCTGCCCAATTCCATCGCGCTGATCCCTGGCGACAGTGCGAGTCCGTGGCTCCTGCTTCCGCCCCACGTGCGCACCGCATTCGATCGCATCGTGTCGCACGGCACACCACTCGGTGAAAGCACGTTCGGACGCACCATGCTCGGCGTGAAATGCGGTTGCAATGATGCCTTCATCGTGGACGCAATCGGCGAGAGCGGTGATCACATCAACGTCGCCTGTGGCGGACGGCAGGGCCTCATTGAACGAGATGTGCTCCGTCCGCTGCTTCGTGGCGATTCGGTAACGGCATGGACCATTCCTCCATCACGAGACGCAATCGTATGGACACATGGTTCACACGGAACTCCTATTCGCGCGCTTCCATCGGGTGCGGCGAAATGGCTCGGCCCATGGAGACGTCAGCTCACCGCACGCACCGATCTGCGTGGCAGCGCCACATGGTGGTCACTCTTTCGAACGGAAAGCGCCGACTCCACTCGGCCGCGCATCGTCTGGAGCGACTTTGGCAGGACACCGCGCGCCGCGCTGCTGGGCGCCGGTGACGGCACCGTTCCACTCAACAGCTGCTACGTCCTGAGCTGCGACGACGTGCAGGACGCACTTGCGTTCATGGTCCTGCTGAACAGTCCCGTCGCGGCCGCGTGGCTGAATGCCATCGCCGAACCGGCGCGTGGGGGCTGGCATCGTTACTTGGCATGGACTGTCTCCCTGCTTCCACTCCCGCGAGACTGGGTTCGCGCACGCAGTATCCTTGTCCCACTCGCGGAACGGGCACTCCTCGGCAAAATTCCCACGAATGATGACCTGCTCAATGCCGTGTGCAAGGCGTACTGGGTTCGCGTGGCTGACATCACTCCACTCATCGCGTGGTGTCACTCTCCGACCTCCACCTGAGGGCCGCGCGGGCGGCCATCGCTCGTGCCGCACTCGATGCTCTTCCGGACGCGGCACTCGGTGACGTCATCCTGCGTGCGGACCAGCGGCTGACCGTATCGCGCGCAGGGCGCGCACTGGATCGCGTAGGCGGATGCCTGATCGGAGAGGATGTGGGCCGAGGAAAGACGTTTGTCGCACTCGCCATCGCGCGACGCTGGGATGCACCGCTGGTCATCGGGCCGGCCGCGCTTCGATCAACCTGGCGCATGGCAGCCCAGCGCGCTGGCGTGGAGCACGTGTTCGAGTCACACGAGTCGTTGAGCCGCGGGCATGTCCCGATCAGGCCATTCGATGGAATCATCGTTGATGAGTCACATCATTTTCGTACGCCGGCCACCCGGCGATACGCAGGTCTTGCTGCACTGGCGGCGCGTGCTCCGATCATCCTGTTGTCGGCCACGCCATTGCAGAATCGCGCGCGTGACCTCGCGGCACAAATTGCCCTGTTCTTCGGCGAGCGCGCGTTCGCTCTCGGGATGACGGAGTTGTCGCGGTTCATCATTCGCAGCGATTCCGCGGTACTGAACATGCCGATGGTCGCGCCACCGCAGTGGCTGCCGCTGGACGTCGACGACACCAAAATACTCGCGGCAATTCTCGATCTTGCACCTGCCGCGCGGCCCCTTGACGGCGGGGACGCCGGCGTGCTGCGCACGATCAATCTCGTTCGTGCGTGGGCCTCCAGCCGGGCGGCCCTGCAGGCAACACTTCATGCACGGCGACGAGTGGCCACGGCAATCGAACAAGCCCTCGAGGCAGGGCGTACTCCAACGCGGCGAGAAGCCCGTGCATGGACCGGCGCGGACGACGTGATCCAGTTGGGATTTGCGTCGCTGCTCGTGTCGTCGTCCGGACACATGACCGACGCGGTGGTCCGTGATGATCTTGGCTCCATTCAACGGCTGCTCGCGTTGCTGAAAACACTTCCCGATCCTGATGTTGCGCGTGCCGCAGCCCTGCGGGCATTGCGGCGAGAGCACCCCGCGTCGCGCATCCTGGCGTTCAGTGAATTCGCCAGCACGGTTGGTGCGCTCTTTTGCGCATTGAGGAACGATGCCGGTGTGGGCATGCTCACGGCCAACGAAGCGCGCATTGCCAGTGGACGCATCTCGCGCGACGACCTGCTCGGCAACTTTTCACCGGTGGCGCAGGGGAGGCACTCGCCACCGCTCTGTGAGAACGTGTCATTGCTTCTCGCAACTGATCTCCTGTCGGAGGGTGTCAACCTGCAGGACGCAGACGTCGTCGTGCACCTTGACCTGCCCTGGAATCCCGCGAAGATGGCGCAGCGCGTTGGGCGGGTCAGGCGTCCGGGCGGGTCTGCGGAAGTGCAATCGTATCTGATGTCACCGCCCACAAATGCCGCCATACTTCTCGACGTCGAGGCGCGGTTGCGTAAGAAGCTCGAAACAACGGTCAGAGCAGTCGGGGAGAACTTTGCGGTATTGCCGCACATGGCGGCCGCATCGAGCATTGATGACAGCTCCGCTGCGACAGCTCAGGGGGCTTACATCGAGCAGATCAGTACGTGGCATCGCGGTACGGGAAGCACAGGCAGGAGCTGCATCGTGGCTGGCGTGCGTAGCACGGAACGATTGTGGCTGGCCGCGTTCAGTGACGGATGCCTGCATGCGTCACTGAACAAAACGCCGCAAACGATTCTTTCCGGACTGGCTCAGGCTGTTCAAATTGCCAACGGCCTACCTCGTTCACTGGAGCCGTGTGAGCTGCGCAACGCCATGCGCGAGGTGGACGAGTGGCTGTCGGCCAGCTTTCTGGCTTCCGTGGCCGGGCTCGATGGCGCTGACGGACCGCAACGCCAACTCGTGCTGCGCTGGCTCGGCACGGCCATCGCGAAAGTCCCCAGGCACCAATTGCCGGTCGTACTCCGTCTCACATCGACCATTCGCGGTGGCATGCGAGTGCCGTTTGGTATTGGCGCCGAGCGCCAGTTGGCGGCGCTGGCATCGGTGGGCTTTAGCGAGCTGCACGCCACGCTCGAAACGATGGCAAGCGTGATAGCCGCGGCCACGACCCACCGGAGCGGCGGGGACAGGCAAGTGAAGAACGCGCCACCCACCATTGTCGCACTCGTCATCGCTGGGCCATGATTGGCTCGTTCGGCGCGATGCGCCTCACGTGACGGGGGGCGGGCCGGTCGTTGGCGCTCCCTGAACGGGACCCCGTCAAGCAAGCGTCAGCGAGCAACCCACCGAGCCACCCGCCCCCGCGGCCCCGTTGCATACGCCACATTCCCCGACATCACCACCGAGTTGTACGCCACCGTATCCATCGGCGTCCATGTCTTGCCACCATCGGCCGAGAGATCAGTGCCGGAGAGCCCGGTCGCGATGAGGCGTTTGCCTGCGGTTCCAGGCACGAACGCAACAGCAGAGCGGAAGCCCGCCGGCGACGTCGCGCTGTCCACCAGCGTCCACGTGCGGCCGCCATCCGAGGTCAGTGCAAGGTTGCGCCCCGCAAGCCTGGGCTTCGCGTAGTCGCCACCGGCGATGGCACCATGCTTCGCGTCGCGAAATGCCACCGAGAAAACCCCCGTGGAAGCAGCACCAACGCGGAGCGGCGTGTCGTGTACCATCCAGCTCCTGCCGCGATCGGGCGAATGATAGATGCGCGCCACGGCTGCGCCGCCCGTCACGAACCAGACGTCGCTCTTACCCCACACCGCGAGCGCACTTCCGCTCGCGGCAAACGCACCTTCGGCCGGAAGTGCATGCGGGATGGCGGCGGAGGAAATTTCCTGCCACGTGTCACCGCCGTCGCTCGTGGTCACGAGCAAAAATTTTCCGTCGACGGGATCACTGACGGCGATGCCATGTTTCTCGTCCCAGAAACGGATCGCGTCGAAGAACGAGCCCTTTTTCAGGCTGATGAATTGCTGCGTCCATGACCGGCCACCATCGGTCGTACGAAAGATGCGCGACGAATCGCCGATGCTCATCGCGTGCGCGACGCGGGCCGACGTGGCCGCGATGGAACGCAGGTCGAGCTTCGACGCCGTCGCGACCGTGTCGAGGATCCAGTGGCCACCCCCGTCGAGCGTGTGGGCAACCAGGCCGCGCATGCCGCTCACCCACGCAACCGTGGGCGACACCACGCTCAGGCCGCGAAACTCCGCCGTGGTTCCGCTGGCCTGTGCGGTCCACTGGGCGTGCACCGTACGAGGGGCCATGAGTGATGCGCCGAGCAGCAGGGCCGGGAAACGAATTCCGAGTATGGACATCGAACGTGGGTTGAGGCGGACTGAGCGAGCATTTCGGTACGGAGTATGCCTCCAATACCACCGTGGATGCTAGCGATGCAGACATACACACAACGCCCAGTGACGCCATGTTGACCAGCTCGGAGCGGGAATCGTTTGCGCGACGCGTGATGGACGAAGTGCACCGGTGGCCCGGTGTCGAAATGCGCCCGCACTCCACGTCGACGCCGGATGGAGAACCCGATGGCATTGAATTTCGCCTCTTTGGCCGGCAGTTCGGCCATCTGCACAGTGACTGCGGCTTGCACCTTTCGCTCACGAAGGCGCTCAAGGCAAGCGTGCTCCGCGAGCACCTGGCCGAGCCGTTGCCGGCGGCGCCGAATTCGGGTTGGGCAATGTTCAACCCGATCGGCGCCGCTGACGTGGAGCATGCCATCTGGCTGTTGCGGCTCAACTACGTCCGCCTTCGCCGGCAGCGGCTCACCCCCGCCGCGGCAGCGAGCTCCGAGCTGCTCCAGGAGCATGAAGCGGCGCTCAACAGCGTGAGTACCACCATTGGCGCACTCCTGCAGCTGACCCAGCAGCGGGCCAGCAAACGTCCCCTGCCCTCACTCGATCTGCCTCAACCGGGCCAATCACGAGGCCTGGAGCAATAGCCTCATGCAACACCGTGCCCGCGAAAAATAAAATAGACGGCGCCGCAGATACACAGCGCCGCCCAGAGGAAATCCAGCCGCAGCGGCTGGCGCATGTAGAAGACGGCAAAGGGAATGAAGACCAGCAGGGTGATGGCCTCCTGCATGATCTTGAGCTGGCCCAGCGACAGCGACGTGTAGCCAATGCGGTTGGCGGGCACCTGCAGCAGGTACTCGAAGAGGGCGATGCCCCAGCTCACGAACGCGGCAATGTACCAGGGACGGTCGCTGAGGTTCTTCAGGTGCGCGTACCAGGCGAAAGTCATGAAGACGTTCGAGGCAACGAGCAGGAGGATGGTCCGAAGGATGATTGGCATCCGGAAACCTTCTGTGGCACCCTCCCGTAAGGCAAGACAGGAATGCTGCCGCACTCATCGCTGGAGTCCGCCAAATGATCGCACTGCTCAAGGCCCTCGCCCTCAGCCTCATTGCCGGCCGCACGGTTGCCGGCGCCTCCGGCCTGCTGATGCTGGTGCTCGTTCCGATCGCCGCCGTGCTCAAGTTCATCGGCCTGCCCATCCTGATCGTGCTGGCCATCGTTGGCGCACCGATCTTTCTCATCCTGAGCGCCGTGGGGCTGCCGCTGGTGCTCGTGGCAGGCATCGGAGCGGCCGTCATGCTGGCGGTGGGCGCGGCACTGGCGCTCGGCTTCATGGCACTCAAGTTCCTGCTTCCGGTACTCCTCGTGGTGCTGGTCGTGCGCTGGGTGCTGCGGCGCGCGAGGGCTACTCCGGCGGCGGCGGCGCCTGTTGCTTCCGCAGAAAGCGCGCTCTGAACCAGCGCCACCGCACGAACGAAATCACCACGAAGGCGACGGCCAGCTCGGCGGCGAGGGGCCAGTCGATGTCCTTCATGCTCCGAACTGCCGCAGATGATGGTCCATGTGGGACCACAGCTGCCGTCCCCACTCCGTGCCATTCATGGGGCCGAAAACGGGATGATCTGCCCATGCGCTATCGATCTTCTTCTGCGCGAATGCTTCGAGCCGGCTGAAGTAGTCGGCCATGTCCGCATCCCAGTCGGTAGTCGTGCGCGCAATGAGCTCGGGCGCCGTGGGAAGATTCTTCGGAATCGGCAGTACGTACATGAGCAGCTGCTTGACCACCGGGAAGCGAAACGGCGCGCCCTTTGACGCAACAGGCAACTCGCCGGTTGCCATTCGTGCGGAGTCTGCCAGGTGCAGGATCATCTGCTGCGCCGTCATCTTTCCCCAGCGCGCTCTTGATTCCGGCGTCAGCTGGCGGACGCGCGCAATGATCGTCTGACGGTCGCGTTCAGTATGCAGGGATTTCATCATCGCAGGGTCTGGTGAGACTGGTCTGGATTGGCGCAGCGAAGACCTGTTTGTGCTGGTAAAAGAGCAGGTCCTTCGCTTCGCTCACGAACGACACCGCTATTACAACGTGCGTAACAATCCACTAGAAACCGATGGACAATCCGATCGATGCGAGGTTGTCGCGCGTATGATCGGTGGAATTGCTCACGCGGCGCAGATAGCCCAGACGTCCCCCGACGCCGAGGATGAGCATCCAGTGCGCTTCGCCGCCGATGTACGTGGTGCTTGGTGTGGCGTTCCATGGCTCGCGCCCCGTTCGAACCGCGGCCGCACGCAGCGAGTAGCCCGTTCCGAGCCGCCCGATCTGCCGAAAGTAGCCGGCGGATATTTCGCTCCCCTGATAGCCCGGCTCGAGCATCACGATCATGCCGTCGTTGCGATGGATGCTCATGTCCTTGATCAATCCAACGGCGGCCGAATACCGTAGCGGGCTGCCGTAGTGGACGCCAAAGGCCACGGACGTGCCCTTGGTGGCCTCGGCCTCGGGCGCGGCTTGCGCCAGCATACACGCAGGAAGCGCGGCCAGGATCAACGAGAACAGGGAGCAATGCATGTGATAATGCTGCACTGTGGCAGGCCGGTCGTCTAGCGGCAGTTCACTCCTGTGCACGCTACCTCCAATCGCCACGCTCGGCGCCGCGGCGATAGGCGGCAAGGAGTGAAAAGCTCACTCCGGCAATCCAGACCGTCTGACCGGCGAGCCAGAGGATGGGTGCGAGCACCAGGTCTGTGCTATGGAGACCGAGGCCAAGCAGCCCCATGCCGCAAAGGACCCAGAAGAGGAGGTGGCCCGCGGTTCGCACCAGATCGCGGAATGTCTCGCTCCGCGCTTCGCGGTCCAGCTGCTCGTTGCGGGCAATGAGCTCGTCGTAGTGTTTGCGGGGGGTGGCCATGGCGCTCGGTAGGCGGTGCTGGTGTTATCCGGTTTTGCCGCCGTTGTTCCCGCGCCGTGTCAGGATTCCGCGCTGGCGTACAGATCATCCAGGTCCGCATGCGACAGCTCGACGAGAAAATCCGCGAAATTCCGCGTGACTTCCTCAGCGTAGCGCGCTCCCTTTTCAACCGACGACTGGGCTGGGTTCCCCACGCCCGTGTCGCCCGAGATTTTCGTCCACTGGCGAGGCGACCACGCCCAGCCCTCGCGAAGGGCGCGCATGCGCCACCGCTTCTCGCGGCCGTCGCCGGCTTCGGTCAAGGGGCTCACCAGGTCGGGCGTGAGATGCATCATCACACTGGTTTCCAACTCGCCCGCGTGATCGCCCATGTCGGCAAAGATGCTTTTCGGATCACCGATCCTGTACCAGTTCACCGTGGCGATGAACAGCGTGCTCCTGGGCTGCAGCTCGCGAATCATCTGCCGGAAATCATTGCCCCCATGCCCGTTGAAGATGACGAGCTTCAGGATGCCCGACGCTTCCAGCGAGTGCACGATGTCCGTCAGCAGCTGCGCCTGGGTGGACGGATTCATGTTGAGGCACAGCTTGATGTCGAGCTGCCCCGTGTTCACGCCAAACGGCACACCGGGCAGCACGACGGGTCTGGCGCCCCGCTCCCATGCCATTCGCGCGCCCTCGGCGGCGAGTGACTCGGACTGGATGTTGTCGGTGGCGTACGGCAGGTGGTAGTTGTGGGCTTCGGTTGCGCCCCAGGGCAGTACGGCGACGTCGTACGGTGTCGCGGCCACGGTGTTCCAGGTGCTTTCGGCGAGGATGTATGGGCGAGGGCGCATGCGAGCAAATTCGCCAGATGCAGGAGCGCGCGCCAGCGTTGTCGGCTTTGTCGCCCCGAGCGCGCGAAGGACTCTCAGGACGACAGGGTGAGGCTCGAGAGCTGCGCTGCCACCATAGCCGCGCTCCACGCCAGCAGCGCGGGAAAGAGCAGCGTCGCCATCAACAGCGCGCCGGCGGGAATACTCATCGCGCCGCCAAGGGTGCTTGCCACATGCGCGAAGGGTCCGGCAATGGCATCGGCAATCAGCAGGAGCGCCCAGCTCATCGTTGCCGCGAGCGCGGCGTGCCATGCGCGGCCGCCCCTGGCGCGGTAGAGCACGCCGGTTGCGATTCCCACCAGGGCCACACCCCACCAACCGCAGATCCAGGTGGCCAGCGCCATGGCCGCCACGAGAACGACGCCGGATCTCATCGTGGTGCCGTGAGCGTCAGCTCGGAGGGCCGGGACTTTTCCGCAAGTGCGTCAACCGTTCGCGGCAAATGCACGGCTTCGAGCTGTCCCGCCACCCAGAGTGGAATTCGATCGCGATAGCGCGAGCTCACCGGGTTGCCGGATTGGCCGCCGGGATAGGTAGCCCAGGCCTTGATGCCGGAGTCGAGCTCGACGACCATGCGCCAGCTCGAACCGTGCGTACCGTTTCCTAAGGATGGGCTAAGAGTACCGACTCCACCCTGGTTTGTCAGGTTGAGCGATGACAGCTCTGGCAGCCGCAGCAGATGATTAACATTTGTTTTTCGAATCCTGTCCCATCGCCATCCGTCGCCGTTTGGATCACCATACTTTCCGCGAACGGTCTGAAGGGCTGCAGCGAGGGCGGCCGCGAGGATATCGTCACGATGCTCCACTTCCGGAGTGCTGCGATCATCCCACCAGGCACTCGACGAATCCGCGAGCAGCTCCGCCAGCACCGCGGTTGACGGAGTGGCCACGCGGCGTCCGGCACCCTGGTCAACCGAGAGCTCGTCCCACGTGCGGGTCACGAGCTCGCGCATGGCCTCCTCGAACAGCACGGCGCGGCGATTGTCCTTGGTGTAGCGGCGGTCCCATTCGGCAAGCAGTCTGCGCGCTTCGCTGACCTGCGTCATGTTCATGCCGTTATGGGCGCGTTGGGCGGCCTGCAGGAACGACGGCACGAACAGGTCGGCCCGCGCACTACCGGGATCGGTCTGGAACAGCCGCATCTTGTCAGGCGTCATTGCCGAGTCGGCGCGAAGGAGCGCATTGATGCGGAGGGCGCGCCACGGATCGTAGCTTCCACCCCACCAACCCACGGCCGCGCGCGGATCAATGGGCTGCTGATTCGCGGATGCGAGATACCCCTGCGCGGGATCAGCACTCTGCGGGTACTGGGTGAGCGGCAATGCGCCACGCCAGTCGTTCGCACTTAAGCTTCCGTCGCGGACCACGTCGCCCTTCCCATTGCCGGCGCGTAACGGGTACCGGCCGGTGGAGCGAATCGCGATGTGTCCACCGCGATCCGCGGCAAGCATGTTCTGGGCAGGCGCCTGATACAAACGCCCCATGATGTCCTCGAGCTCGGATGCGCTTTTCGCATGCGCTATTCCGTAGAATGCTTCCACTTCGCGGCCGCTCTCGAGCACCGTCCACCGCATCGACACCCACCGCGCGCCCACTCGGCGCATTGGCCCCCGGTGGGTGAAATAAAGTGTGTCTGTCGCGATGACCTGATTGCGCTGTCCATGATACCGTTCAATGCGTTTCTCGAGCGGCCGCCATGCGCTGTCGACCATGTACTTCGCGGGAGACTCGTCGTTGTCGACATGTTCCGCGAAGTAATCGAGGACGTCTGCTCCGGTGTTCGTGAACGTCCACGCCACGTCGCGGTTGAATCCGATGACCACGTGCGGCGCACCAGGAATGGTCACACCGTACACGTCGAGCGTGCCCGGTACGACGATGTGGACCTCGTACCAGATGGATGGCAGCGACAGATCGAGATGTGGATCGCCGGCGAGCAGCGCGTGGCTATTGGCCGTGCGCCGCGGCGATACCGCCCAGTTGTTGCTGGCGAATGTCTTTGGATCATCTTCCGGGTCGGCTGTCGCAACTCGGCGAGACGGCAGGAACGCATTCGTCGCTGCAACGAGCATCGACGCGGAGCTGTCCGGCGACCCCGGCGGCGGCAGGGGATGAAAATCAAGACGCGGGGCGTTCTGGCCGTTCGGCTGGATGGGCTCCTGAATGGGTGTGTTCTCGGGAAAGAGCGCCTCGGCGGCGGCCGTACCTATGCGTGATGCCGCGGCGGACCTGTCGTTCTCTGCCGCGATGTAGGCAAGCGTGTAGCCCATGCGGCTGGCGAGATGATACGAATCAACCGGTTTCCACTCGAACGGTTTCGTTCCCGTGAGGCGAAACTCGAGCGGCAGCTCGCTGGCGGGCATCTGCCTGATGTACGCGTTGACGCCGGCCGCGTACGCCCGCGCATAGCGCATGACCTGCGACGTATCCGCGATACTCGCGACGATACGCTCTGCCGCACGAGGCAATCCGAGGCCGCGCGTTTCGCGGTCGAGTGCGAGGGTCCGCGCACCGGCAATCTCGGTGAGCCGCCCCGACGCGGCCAAGGTCTGCAGGTACATCTGGAACAGCCTGTCGCGCGCGACGACGTAGCCAAGCGCACGATATGCATCTTCTTCGCTGTTGGCGAAGATGTGCGGCACGGCGCGGTCGTCGTAGACAACGCGCACGCTGTCGCCAAGGAGCATGAGATCGGCGCGCGCATGCTTTGGCTTTTCTGCCGATCGCGAGAGCGACCAAACACCGTGCGCGGGCTCGAGGAAGGCACCGAGCGCTGGAGCGGGCCCGATGCGGCGCGCCCCGACAAGGAGCGCGCCAACCAGAATTGCGAGCGAGCCGCCGAGGCGGAGGGTGCGGAGGAGCAGAGGCTTACGGACCGGTTTTTGGTGTCACCCAGATATACGGTCCTTTCGGCTCGACGCCAGCTTTCAGGTTGCGTGGAACACCCTTCGTATTGGGTCCGAGCGACTTGATGTAGCGGTACATGGCGCGGAGATCGCGGTCGCTCATCTGCGCCGTGTTCCACCACGGCATGGGCGGATGGCCGTCGCCGCCATCGGCGGTCTTGAGCACTTCGACCCAATGGTCTTCGCTCTGGCGCTGGGTGATGGTGCGAAGGTTCTTGCCGTAGACCGTGCCCCAGTCTCCGCGAAAGCCCACGTCGAGACCGGCGAAGCGATCGGCCGGCGGAACTTTGCCCTTTGATTCGGCCCACCCCTGGGTGTGGCAGTCGTTGCAGCTGCCCACGATGGTGAGGTATTCGCCTGCTTGCTCCATGGTCTGCGCTTCAACGCTCGGCCCCAGGCGTGGGGGCATGGCATTCGTATTTGCGGCCGCAGCGGCGGGTGTACCGCTGCTCTGGCAGGCGGTGAGTCCGGCGAGGGCAATCGCGAGGGCGGAGAAGGAGGCGCGGCGCATGAGCATTTGGGAAAAGGTATCCGTCGTGTTGAACGAAGCGAAGGAGCTGCTACCGAAACCGCATACCGTTCGGCGCAATTGCGCCCGGCTTTGGAATGGTGAACGTTTCCGGCTTTGGTGGCTGTTTCTGCGGCACCCTGTCTACGCGTGGCTTCGCGCCCGCGCTGGGCCGGTTGTCGGCAGTCGCGGACTTCATCGTGAGCGCAATACGGTTGCGGGCAAGATCCACGCTCACCACTCGCACCTTTACCCGGAGTCCTACCGAGACCACCTGGTTCACATCGCTGACAAAGCGGTCGGCGAGCTGCGATACGTGCACGAGACCGTCCTGATGCACACCAATGTCCACGAAGGCGCCGAAGGCCACAATGTTGGTCACGACCCCCTCGAGCTCCATTCCTTCACGCAGGTCTTTCGGCTCGGTGACGTCATCACGAAATGCCGGCGCCTCGAAGGCGGCACGCGGATCCCGGCCGGGTTTCCTGAGCTCGCCGAGAATGTCCCGCAGCGTGGGAAGACCCGCGTCGGGAGTAACGTATTTTTCCAGCGCAATCGCCTCGACCTTGCTCTCGTTGGCGATGAGCTCCGCGAGTGATACGCCCACGTCCGTTGCCATCCGTTCCACCAGCGCATAGCGCTCAGGGTGCACGGCGCTTGCGTCGAGCGGATGCGCTCCACCGCGGACGCGGAGGAAGCCCGCCGACTGCTCGAACGCCTTGGCGCCCAGGCGCGGCACGGCAAGCAATGCCTTGCGCGACTTGAAGCCGCCCTGCTCGTCGCGCAGCGTGACGATGCTCTGCGCCAGGCCCGGCCCAATGCCCGAGACGTATGACAGCAACGCCACGGACGCGGTGTTCACCTCGACACCCACGCGATTCACCGCGCTGACCACGACGTCCTCGAGCCGCTTTCTGAGACGCCGCTGGTCGACGTCGTGCTGGTACTGCCCAACGCCAATCGATTTCGGATCAATCTTCACCAGCTCGGCGAGCGGATCCTGCAGACGTCGCGCAATGGACACCGCGCCGCGCAGCGACACGTCGAGACCCGGCAGCTCATCGCGTGCCAGCTCGCTCGCCGAATACACCGAAGCGCCCGCCTCATTCACGACCACCACCTGCGGCGGCGCCGCAAGATTTGCGTCTCGCAATGTTGCCTTCACAAGGGCTTCGGTCTCGCGCGATGCGGTGCCGTTGCCAATGGAGATGAGCTGAGCAGACGATGACGTCACCAGCCGAACGAGTGACGCCGCAAAACGATCCGGCTGGTGCAGCATCCACGCGTCGGTATGCAGCACGGCTCCGGTGCGAGACACCGCGGCCACCTTTACGCCCGTCCGGAATCCCGGGTCCAGGCCAATGACGATGCGCTCCCCGGCAGGCGCGGCGAGCAGGAGCTGCTCGAGGTTGCGCCCGAAAATCGCAATCGCCTCTTCGTCCGCCCGCGTCTTGAGCTCGAGTCGAATCTCGACCTCGATGGAAAAGGCGAGCAGCCGCTTGTACGCGTCGCGCGCAACGAGCTCGAGCTGCGCCAGTGCGCGACGGCCATGCTGCACGCGCGCAATCAGCCCATTGTTGATTTCATCAACGGGCGCCGTAACGGTCCATGCCAGCATGCCCTCGTCCTCACCACGCCGAATCGCCAGCACGCGGTGCGATGGAATGGCGCCCAGTGGCTCGGAAAAATCAAAGTAGTCGCGGAACTTGGCGGCCTCCTCGTCCTTGCCGGTCACGAGCTTCGACGTGACCACGCCCTTTCGTCTCGTGAGATCACGGACCCACGAGCGGTTGTCCGCGTCTTCGGCAAACCGCTCGCTCAGGATGTCGCGTGCTCCGGCGAGTGCGTCGTCAGTTGTCGGCACCTCCTTCTCTGCACTCACGTAGCCAGCTGCCGCTGCGAGTGCCGCGGCATCGGTCAACTCGCCGCTCCACATCGCATCAGCGAGGGGCTCGAGGCCGCGCTCCCTCGCGATGATCGCGCGGGTACGGCGCTTTGGCTTTTACGGGAGATAGAGATCTTCCAGCTCCTGCTTGGTGGTGACCGCATTGAGCCTGGTGATCAATTCCGGCGTGAGCTTGCCCTGGTCGTCAATGGACTTCCGGATCGCGGCTGAGCGGTCACCCAGCTCGCGCAGATACTCGGAGCGGTCCTGGATGGCGCGGAGCTGCGTTTCGTCCAACCCGCCGGTGGCTTCCTTTCGGTACCGGGCGACGAACGGAAGGGTGTTTCCCTCACCGAACATGGTGAGCACACTCGCCACCTGGCGGGGCTGGAGTGCAAGCTCGCCGGCAACGGCATGGGCAATCTGGGACAGCTGAAGGAGTTCCATCTCTATGACCACACGCGAATCGGTGACGGCGCGACGGCGCCAATATCGGGGACGCGCAAGCTGATCGACGCGAGCCATGTGTGCAACGGCTTGACGGCGACGTTTCTCTCGATCAGTGGCCCGAGGTGATATCATTCACCATGCGCCCTGCACTCCTGTTCGACCTCGACGGCACGCTCATCGATTCCATCGAGCTCATACTGGGCTCCGCACGCTTCGCGTTCGATGGCGCTCCGGGCCGAACGCCCACCGACGACGAATGGCGGGCGGGCATCGGACGTCCGCTGCAATACACGATTCGCGAGTGGACGGAGAGCGACGCCGAGGCGGAGCGCGTGCTGGCGCGATACCGGGAGTATCAACGCGAGCACCATGACCTGCTCGTGCGCGCGTACGACGGCGTCGTGGACGCATTGCACCAATTCGCCGCCGCCGGCCATCCACTGGCGCTCGTTACCAGCAAGGCCGGCTGGCTCGCCGAGCAGGGCTTGAAGCTCGTGGGCCTCGCCGGCATCATTCCCGTGGTGGTCGGCTGCGACAGCTGCACCAACCACAAGCCCCATCCGGAACCGGTCGAACGAGCCCTGGCATTGCTGGGCGTGCCGGCCACTCACGCGATTTTTGTCGGTGACAGCCCCCACGACATCGAGTCCGGAAACGCCGCCAACGTCTTTACCGTTGGTGTAACATGGGGTGCGTTCAGTGTAGACCAGATGGAACAATCGGGCGCCAAAGCCGTCATTAACACCATCGGCGAGCTCGAGACTATTGTGGCAGCCTTCCCGCTGGATGAGCGCGATGACGAAGGAAAGTCCGCCCACCCAGGTCCGGGTTGAACACCTGAGTACGCTATCACTTCAAACCTTCCACCCTGTCTGGGTATCCCAATGAGTGCACAAGGGAACACCCAGACGACTGATGACCGCAGTGGCCTTTCCAGAACCGACGACGGCGGCACCCACCTATTCCGCTGACCCGGACGTAGCCTTGGCGGCTGCGGGGGACCGTCGCGCCTTCGAGCGGCTCTACCGTCTTCACTCCGTGCGGGTCTTCTCCCTCTGCGCACGAATGGTCAACGACCGCACGCGCGCCGAGGAGCTCACGCAGGACGTTTTTGTGCGGGCGTGGGAGAAGCTGTCGCTGTTCCGCGGGGAAAGTGCGTTCGGCACCTGGCTGCACCGGCTCACGGTGAACGTGGTGCTCAACGACCGGAAAACCGAGGGCCGGCAGCGATCGCGGTACGACGACGACGACGAAGGCGATGCCATTGATCACCTGCCCAGCAGGACGCACCAGCGAGGGGACCGAATGGACCTGGAGATGGCGATCAACAAGCTCCCGAAGGGTGCCAAACGAGTCTTTACGCTGCACGATGTGGAAGGCTACAAACACGAAGAAATCGCCGAGATGCTCGGCGTCACGACCGGGGCGACGAAGGCACAGCTCCATCGCGCGAGAATGTTGTTGAGAGAGGCATTGAGCAAATGACCACATCGTATCAACCAATGAATTGCGACGGATTTGCCGAAGCGCTGGCCGATTACCTCGAAGGCGATGCCTTGCCGGAGGTGTGCGCTGCCGTGGAGCTCCACGTGGGCTCGTGCGCGGCGTGCCGGCAGCTGCTCGCAGATCTTTCATCCATACGGACGGACGCCGCCGCGCTTCCGCCGCTGGTACCATCGCGCGATCTGTGGGCCGGCATCTCGGAGCGTATCGACACCCGCGTCATTCCGCTGGATGCCTCGCGCATCGCGCGTCCTGCGCCAAAGCGGCGCACGTGGATCATTCCGGCGGCGGCCGCCGCCGCGCTCGTTGTTTTCACGGCAGGCGTGACGCACTACGCCACGCGCGCCTCGCTCACTGCGACAACGACACCTGTCGTTGTCGCGGCGGCGCCCGTCGCCAGCGAGCCCACGGCGGAATTTGTTTCCACGGCAACCGAACGCACGGGCCGGTTCATCAATGCCGCCCGCGTCACAAGTGCCGAGCCTGCCATGCTGGCCGCCGAGCCTGTATTCGACGGAGAGATCAGCAAGCTGCGCAAGCTGGTCAAGGAACGTCGTGCACAGCTCGATCCCAGGACGGTCGCCATCCTGGAGCAGAGCGTTGCCGTGATCGACTCGGCCATCGCGCAGAGCCGTGCGGCACTCTCGAAAGATCCCGCCAGCGCGTTTCTCGCTACACAACTCAATCGTTCGCTCGAAAAGAAAGTCGATCTGCTGCGGACAGCGGCGTCGCTGCCTTCGCGCACCTAGGGGATATCATGTTCAGAGCAACGATCGTAGTGGCCGCCGTACTGTCTCTCTCGTTTCCCATCCACGTCTCGGCGCAGCCGTCGAGTGCGGAGCGCGCGCGCGAGCGAGCACAGGAAAAGGAGCAGGCGCGCCGCGACCGGGAGCAGGAACGCCGTGAGCGCGCCGCCGAGAAGGCGCAGGAACGCCGGGAACGCGATCGCGCGGGCTCGCTCGACACCACCGTCACCTTCAATGCCAGCGGAATGTTGACCGTGAGCTGCCCAGGTGGCGCGGTCATCGTCACCGGCGGGAGCCGCAACGAGATTCGCATTCGTGCCCGCACCGAGAATGGGGCAATTCGCTTCACGAGCAATGGCTCGCAGGCGTCACTCGAGCCGGCGTCGGGCCGGGGATGCAGCGATGGCCACTTCGACGTCATCGTGCCCATCGGGACGAAGGTCGTCGCAAGCAGCTGGAGCGGATCGGTGAGCGTGAAAGGTGTAAAGGGCATCATCGACATCCATGCCCAGAGTGCCGACGTCGACGTCCGTGATGCAGGTGGCCGTGTGGACCTCGAGAGCCTCTCCGGCGACGTCACCATCGCGGGCGTGGCGGGTGAATCGAACATCCATACCATCAGCGGCAGCATCACACTCTCGGGTGCGCGAGGCGATGTCGTCATCGAGTCCGTCAGCGGCGACGTCGACCTGCGCGACATCACCTCCAGACAGGTTCGCGCGCACACCACGAGCGGCGAGATCGCGTTCATTGGCCAGATCATCGAGGGCGGCCGGTACGAGTTCAACACCCACAATGGCGAGATCACGCTGGGGCTGCCGGCGGCCATCGGCGCCGAGTTGAGCCTGGCAACGTTCAACGGCGGTATCGAGAGCGACTTCCCCATCACGCTCAAGGCAGGCCAGCACGGCATCGGTGCCGCCCAGGCCAAGCGCCTCACCTTTACCGTTGGTCACGGATCCGCACGGATCAGCGCCGAGACCTTCAGTGGCGACATCAACATCCGGCGCCGGCGGTAGCCGTGCGAACGCACTTCATCACACAGGAGGCCGCGATGCGGCAGCTTTCCAGGGTCATGCTCACTGCCGCGCTTGTCGCGCCCACGGTGATGTCCGCCCAGTCCCGCCAAACGCAGCGTGATGCGTTCACCATGAGCGAGCGCGTGCCCAACGGCGAGTGGATTCGCGTTCGCAACCTGAACGGCGAGATGCGGGTCCGGTCGTCCACGAGCGACAAGGTCGAGGTCACCGCAACGAAGAGCTGGCGCCGCGGGGATCCCAGGGACGTCCGCATCGAGATGAAGAAATCGGGCGACGGCAGCATTCTCGTCTGTGCGATGTGGACCGACGACACCGAGTGCACCGAGAACAGCTACTCGACCCACAACAATCGGAACCAGCGGCGCCGCGACTGGGACGACAATCGCGACAACCGGAACGACGTGTCCGTGGAGTTCGAGATTCGCGTGCCCAGGGGAGTGAAGGTGGGCGCGTGGACGGTGAACGGCGGCGTGAGCGTTGACGGCGTGACGAACGAAGTCCGTGCCTCCACCGTGAATGGGGAAGTGAATGCCACGAGCACCGGTGGGCCCGTGCAGGCGAGCACCGTGAATGGCAGCGTGCACGCCTCGATGGGGCGCTGGGATGGCGACCAGGACCTCGAGTTCACCACGGTGAACGGGTCCGTGGTGGCGGAGTTCACCGGCGACATCGACGCCAATATCGACCTCACCACGGTGAATGGCCGCTTCCAGACCGACTGGCCCGTGACGATCACGGGCCGGATCGACCCGCGCCACCTCCGCGCCACGCTGGGCAAGGGGGGCCGCCGGATCCGGCTGACGACCGTGAACGGGAACGTGGAGCTGCGAAAGCGCTAGGGCGGCGGCGGAACCCGGAGATGGCTCCCGCCGCCATCTCCGGGGTATATTCCGTGTAGCCTCAAACGGAGCTTTCTAGCAATGGGTTTCTCCCGTCTCCACGTCGGGACCGTGGTCCGCAGCGGCGAAGAGCGCGCTGCACTCGTCCGCCGCACCTATGGCCTCGTCTTCATCAGCGTCATCGTCACGGCGCTGGGCGTCGCATTCTGCCTGTCGCAGCCGGGCGTATTCGCGGCCACGGCGGAGCACCCGTTCATCACGTTCATCGCGATGTTCGCGCCGCTCTGGTTCGCCATGCGCGCGCACCGCACCTATCCGGCGAATATCCTGCTGACCCTCGTCTTCACGTTCATCGAGGGCATCTTCATCGCGCCGTTCCTGTATTTCGCGGAATCGCGCACGCCGGGCATCATTGGCCAGGCGGGTCTGCTCACGCTGTCCACCTTTGGCGTGTTGTCACTGTACGCCGTCATGAGCAAGCGCGATTTCAGCGCGTGGGGCAGCTTCTTCATGGTCGGCCTGTGGGTGCTCATCGCCACGTCGCTGCTGAGCTACTTCTTCCAGAGCGCGCTCGTGTCGCTGTGGATCTCCGCCGGCACGGTGCTGGTATTCAGCGGCCTGCTGGTGTTCGACACGTGGCGCATCGTGCGGTCCGGACAGTACGGGCCCGATGACTACGTGCTGGCGGCCGTGCAGATCTATCTCGACCTGCTCAATCTTTTCCTGGCCATCGTCAACATCCTCGGCGGCGGCCGTCGCCGGATCTGATCGCAAAAGGCAGGTCCCTTGTCATCCTGAGCAACGCAAAGGACCTGCTTTCCCTTTCGTCCTTTTCACTCCTACGGGATACAGTGGCAGCGTCGCGATTGTCATCCCGCACGCGCCCTGCGCGTGTCGGGAGATACTGTCCCGGTCTTTGCGCCAGACGTGCCACCAGTGTTGGAGAGTATCTCCCGACAGTCGCTGCGCTCCTGCGGGATGACAGTTGGCTGAGCGCAGCGAAGAACCTGCTTGTTCCCTCAGCCCTCGATCAACGTCTCGATCGTGCTGGCGAGCGACAGGTCCTTTGCCGTGATCCCACCGGCATCATGCGTTGAAAGCGTACACACTACCTTCGTGTAGCGGATATCGATGTCAGGATGATGATCGGCCGCATCAGCGGCACGCGCGATTCGCTGTACGAACGAGATCCCGTCGGCAAACGTGGCGAACGTGAAGCTCTTGGTCAGCACATCACTGCGGCGCGCCCAGCCCGGCAATGCGCCGAGTGCACGCTGAATCTCGAGATCTGAGAGCTTTGCAGCCATGACCCCTCGGGGCGTGGAATGTGAAGTGTCATGCATGATACAACATTGGCGGCGATGAAGCATCCACGATCCACCCATCTGGCCGTCCTCATTCTCACGCTTGCCGCCTGGGCACTGGAGGCACAGACGAGCCCAGCGCGTGACAGCGCTGCCACCGCCGCGCGGCCTCCGCACTACTTTCGCGGCATGGCGGCCGGCTTCGCTGCGAGCATCCTTGGGCACGAAGCCGCGCACGTGGCCACGTCCCTCGCACTGGGCGGCCACGTCACAGTCGGATTCGACAAGGGCCGCCCCACCGTCTACTCGGGATTCGACGTCAACAAGGACCCGCACAAGCAGTTTCTCTTTTCCAGCATGGGGCTGAATGCGCAGGCGGCCCTCGACGAAGCCATCCTGGACGTCCCGCACAATCGCGGTGCTCCATTCGAGCGCGGCGTGCTTGCCGGCGGCATCGCGACCGCGCTGTTCTACGTGACCATCGGCCGCACCGCATCCGTGAGCGACGTGGACTTCATGGCGCGGACGTCGTCACTGAGCAAGACCAACATCACACTCATCTACGGCGGCGTGGCGCTCCTTCACACGCTCCGCATCAGCCGCGACGGGCATTACGCCAATTTCTTCGTGCGGCCAGCGCCCGTGAATGAAGGCGGCATGAAGATCGGCGTCCACTTTGACTGATACTGCTACGGCGTAGCGGGTCCCAGTACCAGGCCGTCCCGCAGCACCTCGACCACGCGCAGTCCGGGCAGCTTGCTCAGCACGGCGTTTGCCGGATATTCGCCAGTCTGCACGTTGAAGAGAATCACCCTGCCATCCCGCGCCCGCACCGTATCAGCGAATGCAGCGAGCGTCGTCGGTGTCATCTCGCGGTTCTTCGGCAGCTCGTGGGCAGGGCGATGCAGATGGAAGTACACCGCGGCCGGCCAGTTCGTCCAGAGCATTGCATCGGAACCTTCGGTGCGCGTCCATGAGAGCACCTCGCTTTGCCGCCATTGCACGCCGGCGAGATCGGAACCGAAGGTGAGGATGAAGCGTGCCTCTTCTCGGACGACGCCTGCCGACGCGATCCACCACGTAATGAACGCAACACTCACGGCGACTCGCGCGACCATGAGCCGCGTGCCACGCCACCAGTACCACATGCCAACGGACGTGAGCATCGCGAGCAGCAGGAACACCGGCGCGAGAATGCGCCGGTCCAGTGGAATATCCGGATCAGCGAACAACCTGGACGCACCGACCACCGCGAGGTAGCAGACAACGAGCAGGGTCATGGCACTCATCAGTCTCTTCGCCACGGCGGCGCGCACGTCGGCAGGGTTCCATGACGCACGGAGCGCCCGCAGCGCACCACTACCCACGAGCGCCACGAGTGACATCGCGAGCGCGATGGCGAAAAGACCCCGATGCGGAATCGTCGTCCTGTCGAACGCCGCGTCAGGGATGAGCCACGCCGACACCGTCTTTGCGCCCTGCTCCAGCGTTGCTCCAAGGTTGCCGTAGATCGCGAACGTCCTGATCTCCTCCGCGCCCTGCGCAGCACGGGTGCGGAGGATCCATGCAATCTCGAGCAGCAGCGCCGGCGTGCATGCGATCGCGGCGCGCCGAATTCTCACGGGCCATGGTCCTGGTTGAATCAGTGCCCAGAGCGCCACGGCTCCCACGAGCGACGCACCAACATAGCGCGTCATGAGCCCCACGGCCGCAGGGATTCCCGCGCGCCATGGGCGACTTGGCGCGAGCGCCATCGATGCGAGCACGAGCGCCGTGCACGCGAGGTACAGCGGCTCGCTCAACACGGATACATGCACCTCGTGCATGGACGTCATCACGAAGAGCGCCGCCACGCACAACGCCGCCGCCGTCAACGACGCCGCACTCGCCACGAGAAACGCGAGCATGGTTACGGTCACGAATGCGGCCAGCGCTTCCACGAGGCGGGCCGCCTGCGTGGGCGGCATGCCGAGCTTCACGGGTACGGCGAGCACCGTTGAATAGGCCGGCGGAAAATGCGCGAGCGGCTCGGTGCTGTCGGCGCTCGCCCATTGCGCGACGGGAATGCGATAGCTGCCGTGCAGTGCGATCGACTCCGCGGAGCCGAGGTACGCGAGCGCATCCGGATCGAGCCCGGGGCCCGGCAGCTCCGTGACGACGAGCACCAGCACGAACGCCATGCCCCCCAGAAGCGCGGAGATCGCGGGTGTTGTTCCGTGGCGCGACAACCGGCCGGAAAGCACGTTCAACAATTGAGTGATGGGTGAATCAATTTCTGTCGCGCCATCCGACTGGTGGTTGCCGCTCGCATGCTCAGAGATACGTTCCCTTCGCGCGTCCCGCCACGTCGAGGGAACGATTCCAGCACGCTTCAATGGGAGGATGATCAATGACCGGCCAGGGCAGGCGTGAATTTCTTCAACAGATCGGCTTCGGCGCGCTCCTCGCGAGCGTGCTTCCGCATTCCTCCGACGTCACCATCGTCCTCTTTTCCGACGCCGGCGTGCGGGGAGAGAAAGTCACGGTGCCCAAGGTCGTGAAGACCGACAGCGAATGGCAGCGCCAGCTCTCGCCGCTTGCATTCGAGGTCGCCCGGCATGCCGGCACGGAGCGTTCTTTCAGCGGTGCGTACTGGAACCTCCACGAGAAGGGGATTTTCCGGTGCATCTGTTGCGACACGGCGCTCTTCAGCTCTGCCGCCAAGTTCGATTCCGGCACGGGGTGGCCAAGCTTCTGGCAACCCATTGCCGCCGAGAACGTGGTGGGGCCGCGCGCGCAGCATGTGGATGCGGATGCAAGCGAAGCATGCTGCCGCCGGTGTGACGCCCACCTCGGCGACATCTTCGAGGATGGGCCGAAGCCAACCGGGCTGCGGTACTGCATTGATTCCGTGTCGCTGCGATTCGTGAAGGCGCCGTAGCCGGAAGCACATGCGCAACCATACAGTTGCGCTTTCGCCCGGGCCGTTTTAATATGCAACCAGGAGGTGGCATATATGACGGATCGTATCGAAAAGAGAATCGAGCTCAAGGCACCCGTGTCGCGCGTGTGGCGCGCCATCACGGATCATCGCGAATTCGGTGAATGGTTTCGCGTGGCGCTCGAGGGGCCGTTCGTGGTGGGCCAGGTGGCGCGCGGCAGGATTCTTCACCCCGGTCATGAGCACGTGCAGTGGCAGGCCACGGTCAAGGAGATTCAACCCGAACGGCTCTTCTCCATGACCTGGCATCCCTACGCCATCGATGAAACGATGGATTACTCCGCGGAGCCGCCAACGCTGGTGGAGTTCCGGCTCGAGCCCACGGCAGCGGGAACACTGCTGGTGATCTCCGAATCAGGATTCGACAACATTCCCGAGCACCGGCGCGCCGAGGCGTTTCGCATGGATGATTCCGGCTGGGCGCAGCAGATCGTCAACATCGAGCATCATGTCGCAGCGTACCCGTAGTGCAGCGGTGAAGTGGCGGCGCCAGGCGCCCATCTTCGCCGCGCTCGGCGACGAGACGCGCCTGGCGCTCATCGCGAAGCTCTCACAGGGTGATCGGCATTCCATTGCCGACCTCACCGAGGGCACGCGTCTCACACGTCAGGGGGTCACCAAGCATCTGCGCGTGCTCCAGAAGGCGCGGCTCGTCCGCAGTGTGAAACACGGCCGGGAGAGCCTGTTCGAGCTCGACCCTGCCCCGCTGCGTGAAGTTCGGGACTATGCGGACGTCGTCTCCGAATCATGGGATCGTGCGCTGGCGCGACTCAGGGCATTCGTGGAAGAAGACGGATAACGGCTGCCCGCGTCTACCACGGATCAAAGACACTCTTTTTTGTGCCGTGGGCGCGGCTGTACGTCCCGCGTACATAGCGAACCTGGAAACGATGGCCGGCGAGATGCAGCGCGTGGGTCTTTAACAGGTCGAGCCCGGACACATCACTCCTGGCGAAAAAACTGATGACGCGAGTGAGGTCTGCGTCCGTAAAGGCGGCAATCCGCTCGCGATACCGCGTGCGACCGCGCGCGAACCTGGCCAGCAGCTCGGGCATCGTTCCATCAAGAAACGCGTTGGGGCCGGTGTCGACGAGATAGCGCCCTTCGAGCGCCAGCGCGTCGTGGCACCACTCCTCGAACCACACGAGGTGGCCGATCATCCAGCGCACGCTGTTCGCGTCGGGATGTGGACGCCAATCGGCTTCCTCTTCGGTCAGCCCCGCGAGATTCTCCACGAGCAGGGTCCACGTGGACTCATCCATCTCATCAAGCAGCTGAACTTGGGGCAGCATTGTTTCATCTCTCGGAGATCGGTGTATCTCGGGGCGGTCATCGAATTGTAATATCCACTTCATGCCTCCGTCATTGGAGGCTCACGGGCGGGTAATGCGGACGTCGTACCTGATCATCACTTTTCTCGCGGCGATTTCGGTACGGAAGTCGATGGACGTCGTCCTGCCGGTGCCCTGTGCCGGATTGTGTGTGAGCGATGGCGTGCCCATCGTGGTGGAAGTGCTCGGCGATGGCTCATACCTGCTCAATCGGCAGCCGGTTGCGTCAGCCGTGCTGCGCTCGACACTCGAGGAGATCATGCGCTCGCGCCGCCAGAAGTACATCAGCATGGCGGGCCATCGTGACGCGAGCTACCAGAGCGTGCTCACCGCAATGGACATCGCCCGTTCGGCGGGGGTCACCGTCATTTCCGTTCCGCCGGGCGATCTGCATTCATGACCCTGGTCAGCGCTTTCGGTGCTTTAGACTGTCATCCAGGAGCGAAGCCACTGTCATCCCGCAGGAGCGAAGTGACTGTCGGGAGCTACTGTCCCGTCCTGGGAGCTCAGGGCGCAGAAAGTCCATCCCGACACTCGCTCGCTTCCTGCGGATGACAGCTCACTGAACAGCATTTGCCACTAGGGGAGCTTTCGCGCGTAGTTGCCGCGCACGTGCTGGCTAATGTACGTGCCAAGCCCCTTGCCGGCGATCGCATGCTCTTTCATGCGGGCGAGGTGAATGTCGCCGGGCTTCGTGCTGTCATACCGGTACGTTCCCCCGTTCCGGAATTTCACGTCGATGAAGTCCGGACCGATTTCGTAGGCAACCACACCGGAGCTGGCGCTGATATCTCGGTATCGTTCCATCAGGGTCTGCGTTGTTTTCCGGGTTCGGATGGTGCATCGCCAAGCCAGAACCGTGGACCAGGCCCAAGCGCCGCGGCACGATCGCCGGGGTTGAGGATCTGGCAGCGACCCAGCGAGAGGCATCCGCAACCGATGCAATCCGTGAGCCCGCGCTGCAACCGCTGCAGCTCGGCGATGCGTTCTGCGAGGCGGCTCGTCCATACGGCCGACAGTCGTGCCCATTCTTCGCCGCGCGGCGGCCGGCCCGCGGGTAACTTCTCGAGCTCGACACGAATTTCCTCGAGCGTGAGGCCGGCGCGCTGTGCGAAAACGATGAACGCCACGAGTCGTGTGACGCCACGTGGGTAGCGCCGATGTCCGGACTCCGTGCGTTCGGACTGGATGAGGCCGCGGTTTTCGTAGAACCGCAGCGCCGAGGTGGCAACGCCCGTACGCTGGGCGAGCTGCCCGACGGTGAGCGCCGGATATCGGCCGTGGTGATCGCGCATGCAGAGAACGTAGACTGGGCCGCCCTTGACTTCAAGTGTGGTTGAAGTCTTACCCTTCTCCATCTTCTTCCAACCTCGAGCACATGATCTACGAGATTCTCCTGCTGCGATTCCTTCACGTTCTTGGCGGCATTTTCTGGCTGGGTGGCGGTTTGTTCATGTCGGTATTCCTCGTGCCCGCGCTGGCAAAGTCCGGCATGAATGCGGGTCCGGTGTTTGCCGCGCTGCAGCAGCGGCGGCTGTTTGCCGTGTTGCCGGCGGTGGCAGTACTCGTGATTCTTTCCGGGCTCCGGCTGCTGTCCATCGCGTCTGGTGATTCGTCGAGCTATCTCCGCTCGACGTCGGGGCGTACGTTCGCGGTGAGCGGGGCGCTGGCGGTCATCGCGTTCCTGATGTCGCTCATTGTTGCGCGGCCGGCGAATGTTCGGTTGGCGTCGCTCGGTGCGGCGGTTGCGGCAGCCGCGGGTCATGAGCGCGCCGCACTGGTTGGACAGGTCGCGGTACTGCAGCGGCGCATTGCCGTGAGCAGCATGGTGGCAACGGCATGCCTGGTATTGTGTGGTGTGGGCATGTCGGTTGCGCGGTACCTGCCATGAGCGCGATGGAGCTGGCGTCGCCCGACACCGTCGACGTCGGCATGCCGCATGAAGTCGAGCAATTGCGCGCGACGATTGCCGAACAGCTTCGTGGCGCGGGCGTGGAGATGCCGGAGGAGCGTCTCGATACCGTCGCGGAGGCCATCCTCGCCGATGCCGTGAGGCTGGCGCTCGAGTGGATTGAACGCCCGTAGATGTGTGCCGTCCCCAGCTTCTTGCGCGGAGCGAAGGACGACAAAACGAGTGCACCTGAAACGCAGCGAACTCCTGCCAGGTCAATGTGTTGCGACTTCCAGGCAGTCGCTGCCATTTGGTCAGTGGTTGTGGGTTCGGTATCTGTTCGGTAAATACACCACTCCATGGCCCTCTCACTCGCCGAGCTCACTCGGCTTCTTCCGCCGCCGCCTGCGCGCACTGTGCCTGGCCTTCCAACCGGGATCGCCGCGCTCGATGCGGTGCTCCTGAGCGGAGGGCTCCCACGCGGCCGGCTCACGGAGGTCACGGGTGCGTTGGGAAGTGGCAAGACGACACTCGCGCGCGCGATCGTGGAGAACACCGTGAAGGATCGAGGCTGGGTCGCCTACATCGATGCGCAACGCACGCTCGATGCACGCGATTGGGTGCACCTGGGCGATGCCCAGGGGGTATGGATGATTCGGCCGCATGACGCCACGCGGTCGGCGTGGTGTGCGGACATCCTGCTCAGGAGCGGCGCGTTCGCGCTCGTGATTCTCGATGGTGCGCCCACCCTGTCCAAGGCGACGGCGGTGCGGCTCACCGGGCTCGCCCGCGAATCCAATGCGGCATTCGTGCTGCTCGGCGATCATGCGGGTGCCGCCACGCAGCTTGGCGGCGCGGTGCGGCTCGTCGTCGAGAAGAAAAAGAAGAACACCATTGCCGTGCGTGTCGACAAAGGGGGAACACTCAAGACGGTGGAGATGGAATGCGTCATTGCTGTCACGCGCCGGCTGGGTGTGCATCCTGAGGCTGCCGACCGGCGCGGTGCGGCGCGAGAGCCGGTGAGTGGTAACCGGCATGGGCGGCGTCAGCGTGCGGCGTCGCCTCCTGTGCATTCGGCGGAGCAACCGATTGTGATCGGGCCGCCCACGGAATTCGAGGTGAAGTGTTGCAGTCGCTGTGGCGCATAGCCTGTGTCCGTATCCCGAGATTTCCAATCGCCGCCGTATGGGGGGCAACCGCCGGCGAACAACTCCTTTTCTCGCTCGGCACACCCGCCAAGGTCGCGTCCGAGCGAGAGCATTGGGATGACATCCCCATCGTGCTCACGGACGCACCAGGAAAGCGGCTCCAGGCTGTATCAGCGGCCGCTGGACGCGCCGGCGTACGCGCAGGAATGCGTCCCGCCGAGGCGCGCGCGCTGTGCGCCCATGTCCACCTGCTCAAGTGGAGCGACGCTGCCATCGGTGCGGCAATCACCCAGGCGTCGGCAGGGCTGGTGAGTGCGAGCCCGCAGGTGACGCCGGTGCCGGGTGCGCCTGGCCTCTGGTGGGTTGGAGCGTCGGGGTTCGATGCGGTAGGTGGCGAGCACGAGTTGGCACATGCGCTGCTGCGCATCGCGAAACGCTGGCATCCGCGTTCCCGTGTTGCCATCGCAGGCTCGTGTGTCGTGGCGCGCGCGGCTACATGGGCCGGTGCAAGCTTTCAGGCATCGAGCAGTGATCGTGCACTGGTCCATGTGGTGCCACGAGAGCAGGACGCGAAATATCTCGCCCCTGCGCCACTCACCCTCGTGCCCATGGACGGAGAGCTGCGCGCGTCGCTCGAGGCACTTGGCCTTCGCACGGCAGGAGCATTCGCCACGCTGAACGCCGACGACGTGGAACGACGGTGGGGCAACGTCGGCCTGCGCGCGTGGCGCCTCGCGAATGCGGAGGATGCACGCCGCCCGGTGCTTGCGCGCGTGGAAGCACAGCCGGCGGTTGAAGTGGAGCTCACGATTCCCTCGGCGACCATGGAGCCGGTGCTCTTTCTCGTACGCGCAGCGCTCGATCGTCTGGTAGCGGACATGATCGCCCATGGACGCGCGATCGCCGCGGTGTCCATCACGCTCACGCTCGACGATGCGCGGGGGGCGCTCGTCAATGCACCCGCTCACACGGTCACACGCGAAGCACGCGCGGCAAAGCCACTTGCGCGCGTGCAGCCCTTGTTCGAGCGGTGTCGTGCACTGCTCGACAGCTGGACACTCGATGCACCGGTGAGTGCCGTGCGTGTCGCCATTGTCGCGGTGGCACCACTTTCCGGCGAGCAGGGTGACCTGCTCGACAAATCATGGCGCGACGTGGGCGCCGCGGAAGCAGCGTTCGAGCGTCTACGCGCCGAGCTGGGCACAGGTACGATTGTCCGCGCCGAGGCGCAGGATACGCACCGGCCGGAAAAGGCCGGGGTGTGGGCCGACCTGCATGAAGACAGCCGGGCAGGCAAACGGACAGACGACGATTGGAAACAATCCCTGCCTCAACCATATCCCTTGCCCACCGACAATCCCACGGTACGACTCCATGTTGCCGAGCCACCTCCTCCTGCTCCTGCGGCGCGGCGCGCACTCGACCCACCGGAGCTCGTCGAGGTAATCTGCGATGGCGACATTCCATGCGCACTCACGTGGCGTGGGCAGCGCATCCTCATCACGCGCGCGATCGGGCCGGAGCGGCTGTTTGGCGACTGGTGGGACAGCGGCTACCGGCGCGACTACTGGCGGTGCGAAAGCGCGGCCGGCGAAAGTGTGGTGTTCCTCGATCGCGCGGATGATACCTGGAAAATGCAGGCATGGTCGGACTGAGCTGTCGTGAAGAAAACAGTCCTTCGCTGCGTGCAGGACGACAA